>CAIZQU010000077.1 GCA_903935205.1 uncultured cyanobacterium
CGCTTCCACTGGTCAAAACAGACGGTCTGGCTGAGCAGAAGACCGGTGACCATCCAGCCAAGCAGCACCAGGTGACGTTCGTCGCAGACCGGGCAGTGTTGACGCAGAAGGCCGGTGAGTTCAGCATGGAGCCGGGCGTGGAAATCCACGAGGGATTGGTTTGGTGTGACAACCCCAACCTCTCATGGCTCCCTGCCCACCCAATGGCTTGAGACCCATTCCGGCACAGGGGCTTCCGGAGTTGTGTCCGTCAGTCAGGGTGAGACCCTGTCCCATCCCAAGGTGGGATATCTCTCCATGGATTTGGGGCCGATCTGGGGCATGCGCAGCTACGCGCAGCTCAGGCTCTCAGGTCTCCCCCGGTTCAGGCACCGTCAGGGTGATGCCGGACGCTTCCAGCACCGCAGGGGCGCAGGAGCGCAGGCTCCAGCGTTCCAGGCTCAGATCCTCTCGACTTCCACCCTCTCCGGCGGCCGCTTCGAGGCTGATTCTCAGCTCGCTGGCTTTGCCGCCACGGGGCCCCAGCATTTCGACTCGTAGGGCTTCGATCACCGTGCCGGGCCTGCGGTCGAGGGCGGCGGCGAGCCGCAGCAGCAGCGCCATCGACGCCACCGTCTGCCGTTGATCCCGCTCCTGGATCAACTGCCACGACTCGTGACGCTTTTTGGGTAAGCCGCGACGGTGGTACCGCGCGATCGCTGCCACCATCAGATGTTCGGCCTCGCTGTAGCCAAGCAACTCGCCGTGTCGGATCAGGTACCAGGTGTGTTTGTGGTAAGCGGCGATGTTGATGTGTTTGCCGCAGCTATGCAGCTGGGCCGCTGCCCACAACAGTTTCCTGCCCGGACCCGGGTCGTCATGGAGGGAACCCCGGGTCTGGTCGTAGAGGCTCAGGGCATGGGCGGCCACGCGCTCAGCTCGGGCCGCATCAACCCCGTGGCTGCGGGCCAGATGGCGAACGGTGCGCTCCCGGATCGAGCTCTGAAAGGCCAGTCGGTCGGCCAGCAGGCCATTGCGCAGCATCCAGTCCACGATCAGCCCCTCCCGTAGGGCGCGATCGCAGACCACCAGCTCCTGGGCCTGAAGCATGGCCATGGCGGTCTGCAGGATCAGGGCCCCTGGCACGATGATCTCGGAGCGTCGTTCGTTGATCGGGGTGAGGGCACGTCGTTGCTCAGGCCCCATCGTCACCAGGCGGTCGACGAGCTGGTCGACCCGGGCGCGGCTGAGGCGATAGCCGTTGAGCTTCAGGCCGGGTTTGGCATCCTCCGCAGCGGCCAGCGCTGCCAGGGCCATGGCGGTGCCGCTGGTGCCCACCAGCACCGGCGACTTGTCTTGGGGGGTGAGGGCGGCACGGACCTGGGCCACGGCAGGGTCCAGCGAGCCTTGGATGTAGGCCTCCAGGAAGGCCCGCCGCGACGCTGGCAGGGGATCCTGCTGGCAGAACTCCCGCTGCAGGCGAACCGCGCCGATCCTGGTGCTGGTCAGGGTGCGGGCATCGCGGCCGTCGGCCAGGATCAGTTCTGTCGAGCCGCCGCCGATGTCCAGGATGTAGTGGGGCGACTCCCCCAGGGGCATACCGGAGAGCACGCCGAGGTAGATCAGGCGAGCCTCCTCCGGACCGCTGACCAGGTCGACCTGAAGGTCAAGGCTGCGCTCCAGCAGCTGCAGGAAATCGCGGCCGTTCGGTGCCTCCCGCACGGCGCTGGTCGCTGCTGTGATGATCTGCTCGGCTCCATGGCTGAGCGCAAGGTCGCGGCAGTGGCGCAGGGTGAGCAGGGCCCGTTCCACCGATTCGGCCGAAAGATCTCCAGTCACGGGATCCCGCTCCCCGAGCCGCACGGTCGACTTCTCGGCCTGCACCACGCTGAAGGCGTGCAGGGCCGGATCGATGGCAGCGATGAGCAGATGAATGGAATTGGTTCCGATGTCGATCGCGGCCACTCGCCGGGTTGCTGATGCCTCGGCCGTGCCCGTGCCAGGCCCGGTGGGTGTGGCCATGGGGGTGGCGGCTGATCCTCCGGGGACCTGCGACGGCGACGTCGGGGGAGATGCGTGGGCCATCGGGGCACTCTTCGGCCGCGGCGCCGACACTTTGCCACCGCCGCGAGAGGGATGGTCCGCGGCCGAGGTGGAATGCCGAGCCCCGGACAGCGAAGCCGTCTGCGGATCGCACCCCAGCCAGCCCTAGGGTGCCGCCATTCTTTGATCTGCCCATGGCCACGGCGAGGGCCCTGCTGGAGCTGTTGCGATGGCACAAGCCCAGCGGGAGGCTGATCCTGCTCATCCCCGCGGGCTGGGCTCTCTGGCTCACGCCCCAGAGCCCGCCGGCTTCGACCCTGGTTGGTTGGATTGTGCTGGGCGGCCTTGCGGTCAGTGGGGCGGGCTGCATCGCCAACGATCTCTGGGACCGCCGCATCGATCCGCTGGTGGAACGCACCCGTAACCGGCCCCTGGCCTCCGGCCGCGTCGGGCCCGTGACCGCCACGGCCCTGCTGTTGTTCTGTTTGCTTCTGGCCTTGCTGGTGGTGCTGGCCCTGCCGCCGACCGGCAGAAGCAGCGCCCTCGTCCTGGCGATGGCTGCCCTGCCCCCTGTGCTGCTTTACCCCTCGGCCAAGCGCTGGTTTCCCCTGCCCCAGCTGGTCCTGGCCCTCTGCTGGGGATTCGCCGTGTTGATCCCCTGGGTGGCAGCCAGCGGCTCTCTTGCGGGGGGCTGGCCCCTGCTGCTGACCTGGTTGGCCACCCTGAGCTGGACCTTCGGTTTTGACACCGTCTATGCGATGAGCGATCGGGAGGACGACGCCCGTCTGGGGGTGCGCAGCAGCGCCCTCAGCCTTGGTGCGGCGGCGCCGTTCTGGGTCACAGCCTGCTACGGCCTCACAGCCCTGCTTCTGGCCATCGCGGCCCAGTTGCGCGGCATCGCTGGACCACTGTTCTGGCTCCCCTGGTTGGTCGCCACGGCTGGCATGGTGCGGGAGGCCCTGGTCCTGCGGCGGGCTGGATTGCCCCGCAGCTCCTATGCCATCCATTTCGGTCGCCAGGTTCAGCTCGGGGCCCTGCTGCTGCTTGCCCTGATCCTTGGCACCGCCTCCACCCCTGCAGCATTTCCCTGAATCCAGGCTGCGCCCCGGATCCTGGCTCCGCCTCAGCTTTCCACGCTCCTCACCCTTTTTTCGCGGCTCACGACCCTGACGGGTGCCCGTGCCACCGCCGCTGCGCTCACGATGATCCTCAACTCCCTACCCCTGCCGCCGCCGTTGCGCCGCGGAGATCGTGTTCGCCCCGTAGCGGCCAGTTCAGCCCTTGGGGATGGCGAGCGCCTGGCGGCGGGTCTGGCGATCCTCCGGGACTGGGGGCTGGAGATCGAGGACAACCAGGGCCTGGCTGAGCGCCGCTGGGGCTATCTGGCGGGCAGCGATTCCGAACGGGCGGCGGATCTTCGCCCTGGCGAGCCCGGCTCCCCCGCTCCGGCCCTCTACGCCTGCGCCCGTGGCGGCTGGGGAGCGGCCCGTTTGCTGGAGCAGTCGCTGCGGCAGCCCGACGGTTGGTTGCTCGGCTTCTCGGATGTCACCTCTCTGCTCTGGCATCGGGTGGTCCAGGGGGTCGGTGGGGGGGTGCACGGACCCCTGCTCACCACCCTGGCCGAGGAGCCCGAATGGAGCCGGGAACGGCTGCGTGCCCTGTTGTTTGGTGAACCCCTGCCTGAGCTGGAGGCCGTCGGCTGGCGGGCTGGCGTGGCCGAGGGACCGCTGCTCGTGGCCAATCTCACCGTGGCCAGCCATCTGCTCGGCTCTCCCCATCTGCCGAACCTGCGGGGGGCGATCCTGGTGCTGGAGGACGTGGGTGAGGCCCCTTATCGGATCGAGCGCATGCTCACCCACTGGCGCCTCTGCGGCGCATTGCAGCAGCTGGCTGGCCTTGGCTTCGGCAGCTTCGAGGGGTGGCGGGAGGCCGATGGCCGCGCCGATGAGCCCGAAGACCACCGCTTCGAACTCGATCAGGTGCTGCGTGAACGCAGTCTCGATCTGGGGATTCCGGTGGTCGCCCACCTGCCGGTCGGCCATGCCCCGGGCAACGCCGCCCTGCCGCTGGGATCCCTGGCCCGTCTTGATGGCGGCCGTGGGCGGCTGACTCTGTTGCCGGCCGGGGGTGGTGGCTGAGCCTGAGCCCTTGGCTGTCCTGTCCGGCACCTTCAGGGTTGGCTCCGCCTGGGCAAGGCAACCCCGACCCCGAGCCTCGCTTGGCCACCAGGCCTGGGGGTCAGCCGCCTCCCCAGGGCGGTGGCACGGTGCTGCGGTCGCTCTCCCGGTTGGCCTGATACGCCGGAGAAAGAATCTCAACGCCGGCGTCCGCAAAACGGTCCTGCAGGGAGGCCAGCAGCTCTGAAAGGGTCTCGCGGTAGCGGTTGACATCCCGCAGGCTGGCGTCGATTTCGTAGCTGATGTGAAAGTCGTTGAGGGCGGTCTGCAGCACCTTCGGGGCGGGCTGTTCCGCGATCCCTGGCACGGCCCGTGCCGCCTCCAGCATCAGGTGGTGCACCTGTCGCCAGGGCACGTCGTAGCCGATGGTGATCGTGGTGGTGATCGTCACCGGCCAGGGGCCCTCGCGGCCGGTCGAGCTGAAGTTGAGAACAGGAGTGGAGATCACCATGGCATTGGGAAGGCTGACCAATTCGTTGCGCGGTGTCTGGATGCGGGTGACGAGCAGGTTGCGGTCCTGCACCACGCCGGTGACGCCATTGATCTCGACCCGATCACCCTCCTGGAAGGCGCGGGTGTAGATGAGCATCACGCCGCTGATCACATTGGTGGCCACGGCGCTGGAGCCGAGGGCCGCCAGCAGGCCGACAAACAATCCGGCCCCCTGAAAGGCGCGGCTGCCGGACCCGGGGATGTAGGGATAGGCCACCACCAGACCAGCCAGCAGCATGGTGGCCGCCACCAGACGGCCCGTGGGCCGAGCCCATTCACGGTAGAAGCCGCTGATCTGCAGCTGGCCCCGTTCGATCGCTCCGAACCAGTCCATACAGGCTCGCATCAGCCCTCGGGTGAGCAGCAGGATCAGGGCGATCGTCAACAGATTGGGGATCGCGGCCACCGCTCCATCGAACAGCCGGATCAGAACGCCCCGAAGATGGCCCCGTAGCCCCTCGGCGATCATCTGGGTCGGGGGAAACTGCCCGAGCAGCAGGGGGATCAACAGATAGCTGGCCAACAGCAGCAGGCTCAAGTGCAGCAGCCGCAGCAGTCGCAGCAGCACAGCCCGCTCTTGGATGGGGTCCAGCACGGTGGTGCTGCCGATCCGCAAGCCTGCCAGCAGAGGGGAGTCGCCCTGGCGGATCCAGCGGCCCAGGCGGTCTTGCAGCAGGGATTGGATCCGCAGCCAGAGGAGATAGATTCCCAGCACCAGAAGGGCCAGGGCGGTGCTGCGGATCCAGGCCCCCAGGGTGTGGGTGCTGCGGTATTGGCGAATGGCGGCCCGCATCTGGTCGCGATAGTGCTCAGCCAATTCCTGGCGACTGGTGCCGAACGCCAGGGCCGCTCGGTCATCGACCGCCAGCTGGGGTGTGAACCCTCCCCCGGGTCGCTGCAGCCCGACCATGGCGTAGGGGGGATCTTCGCGGATCACCAGCTGATCGGGTTCCACCGCCTGGTTCTCAGCCAACTGCCGAAGCCTCAGGCTGCCCCGGACCGCAGCCTCTGCGGGGGTCTGGGCTCCGGTGGCCGAGCGGATCTCGAGCACCCGACGCCCCTCCAGGGTGACCCAACTGGAGGGAGGGGGAGGGGCCGGAGCGGTGGCCGCCGCGGATGGCTGCCGCGGGTCAGGGGCGATGACGGCGGCAGGAACGGCAGTGGGTGATGCTTCACCAGGCCAGGCCACGGCCAGCCCTGCCGCCGGACTGGTCGCCGCGTTTCCCCCCCCCCACGCCTGGGCCAGCCGGAGCGCTTCGCCAGCCTGGCCCAGGCCGGCATGGGCCATCTGGGCCGCCAGCAGAGCCGTGATCAGCGCCACCGGCAGAACAGGCGGTCGCAGGGGCCGTCGCGGCTGGCGAGGCGCTGGCATGAAGGCCGTGGGGATGGATTTCGATCCTGACGCGGCGGCTCTGCCGCCGCCAACGCTCCGCCAGGGATCAGGCGCGCCCTGGGCTGGTGCCGTCCCGGTGGGCGAGCACCGCCTCGGCAATGGTCAGATCGAAGCTGGTGGTCAGTTTGATGTTGGCTGGTGTGGCTTCCAGCACCTGCACCGGCAGCCCAAGCCGCTCGAACAGGGCCGCGTCATCGGTGACGTTCCATCCCTGGGAGGCGGCTGTGGCATGGGCCTGGCGCAACTGGGTCACGGCAAAACCCTGGGGGGTCTGGGCCGCCCATAGGCGGCTGCGGTCTGGGGTGGCGCAGATCGTGCCGCTGCCATCCACCTCCTTGATGGTGTCGGTGACCGGCACCGCGGCGATGATGCCGGCGCCGGCCGGGATCGCCTCGCCGAGGGCGAGGGCGCAGCGCTCCAGCAGCTCCGGTGTTACCAGGCAACGGGCCCCGTCGTGGATCAGCACGGCCTCGGCCTGATCGGGGAGGGCGTCCAGTCCCCGGCTCACCGAGTCCTGGCGGGTCTCACCGCCCAGGATCCAGACCACCGGCCGATCGGGTTGGGCGTTGGCCACGATGGCCGCGATCGCCTCAGCGTCCTGGGATTGGCCGACGATGCCGATCCAGCGAATCGCTTGGCAGGCCAGGGCCGCATCCAGGGTCCAGGCGAGCACGGGGCGGCCGGCCAGGGGCAGCAACAGCTTGTTGCGGTCGGCGCCCATGCGGCGGCCGCTGCCGGCGGCGGCGATCAGCAGATGCACAAGCAAGCTCCCGGAAGCGGGACGGGAAGAACCTGATCCATACAATCAGGCCAAGGAGCCCTTCCTGCAGCCGCTGCTTGCCTCGCGCTCTGTTCACGTCCCAGTTCAGCCCCTGCTCAACATCGCCCCCATGCGTGCATTGTTTCTGATTCCGGGCGATGGGCTGCAACAGCTCCAGGCCTTCCCCGCCGTGGCGGCCACCGCCGAGCAGCTCGGCTTCACGATCCAGGTGGCCTGTTCCCCCGAACAGGCCCCCCTCTGGAAGCTGCTGCCGGTGGTCGAAAAGCTGATCCCGTTCAGCTTCGGCGATGCCACCCTGGCGGATTGGGCCAATCTGCTCGGTTCGGTCCGCGATCCCGATTTCCAGGTGGCGATCAATCTGGCTCCCAGCCGCCAGATGGACCTGATGCTGTCGATGAGCCACATCCCAACCCGGGTGGCCAGCTCCGGCTTCTCCGCCACCACCCGGGTGAGCGAACCACCGGCCGGCTGGGGAGCCCAGTCCCTCGCTGGATACCTCAGCCCGGTCGGGGTGAGTCTTGATGCCTCCGCCTTCAGGCTGGCGATACAACCGTCTGCCTTGGCGGAGGCCACGGCGGGATTGCCTCCGGGAGATGGTCCCCTGCTCTTGTTGGCCCCAGCTGGCGGTCCGACGGACTGGCCTGAGATTCATTGGCAGCAGCTGCCGGATCGGATTCGCGCGAACCTACCCAGCCTGCGCTGCCGTCAGCTGCCGCCGGCCACGGTCGCTACGGCATCCCGCCGTGCCGCCGAAATCGCCGCCAGTGATGTGGTGCTGGCGAGCGATCCGCTGACCATTGAGTTGGCGCTGTATTGCGGCACGCCCCTGGTGGCCCTCGGCCGAGGCAGTGAAAGCCTGCCGGCACGGGACGGGGTGAGCGGCGTCGCCCCGGCCGGCTCCCTGGCTTCCCTGGGGCTCGATCCAGTGCTGCAGGCTCTGGGGCTGAACTGAGCCATGGCGCTCCGGAAGGCACCGCCCACTTCCGGAAGGGTTCCAACCCGATGGAGGAGGAGACCCCCGCCTACCCGCGCGCGCCACCCCTGGCTCTCGCCGATTCTGCTGTTGGTCGCGGTGGTCAATCTCACGGCGATCGGCTACCGCATCACCGAGGGCTGGGACTGGGGAGACTGCTATTGGATGGTGGCGATCACCATCCCCGGTATCGGCTATGGCGAGGTCCATCCGCTCTCAGCGGCGGGCAGGGTCGTCACCGTGTTCTCGATCATCGGTGGCCTGGCGGTGCTTCAGCTTGCCGCCCAGAGCCTTCTCGGCCTCTCCGAGTCGGGTTATCTGCGTCGGGTTCGCCATCGCCGCCTCATCCATTGGATCCGAACCATGCAGGACCATGTCATTGTCTGCGGCTATGGCCGCATCGGTCGTGAGATCGCCGAGCAGTTGCTGCGAGAAGGGGTTGCGATGGTGGTGATCGAACTGGATCCGGAGCTTCAGGCGGCGGCGGAAAGCCGTGGCATTCCCGTGATGCTCGCCGATGCAACCCGCGATGAAACCCTGCGCCAGGCCGGCATTCTGCGCTGCCGCAGCCTGGTGGCGGCCCTGTCGAGCGATGCCGCCAATGTGTATGTGGTGCTCAGCGCCCGGGCCATCGCCCCTGATTGCCGGCTGATTGCCCGCTGTGACAACGAGGAGGCGGCCCGCAAGCTGCGCCAGGCCGGAGCCGACCAGGTGATCAGCCCCTATGTGGCCGGCGGTAGGGCGATGGCGGCCATCGCCCTACGGCCCCTGGCCATGGACTTCCTTGAACTGGTGGCTGGTTCGGACTGCGAGGTGGAGGAGTTCCAGCTCAGCGAGGATCCCCGTCAGCTCGGACACCTGGCCGGCCGGTCCCTGGCGGACCTGGAGATCAAACGACGCACTGGCGTGCTGGTGCTGGCGGTCAAACAGCCCACCGAGCCGATCAGCACCACCCCTGATCGCGCCATGGGCCATCAGGTGGCCGGCGAGCGGTTGATCGCCAACCCGCCGGTGGAAACCCGTCTGGCACCAGGCCAGCTGCTGGTTGTGCTGGGCAGCCGCGAGCAGCTGGCCCGTCTGCGCAAGTTGCTCGGAGTCGCGGTAGTGCAGGAAAGTGCCATGCCCGGCTGACGGCGGGTGGGACCATACGATCGCGACCTGTCGAATCGCTGCCATGACCCTCTCCCCATCCTCCCCAGAGCAGGTGGCTCTCGTGACCGGTGCCAGCCGTGGCATCGGGCGCGCCATCGCCCTCCATCTGGCCAGCAGTGGCGCCACGGTGGTGGTCAATTACGCCAGTTCACCCGAGAGTGCCGAGGCTGTGGTGGCTGCGATTCACGAGGCCGGAGGCCGGGCCTGGAGCCATCGGGCCAATGTGGCGGAAGAGGAGGAGGTGGAGGCCATGGTCAAGACGGTCCTGGAGCGGGAGGGACGGCTCGATGTGCTGGTGAACAACGCCGGCATCACGCGCGATGGATTGCTGATGCGCATGAAGAGCGCCGACTGGCGACAGGTGATCGATCTCAACCTCACCGGGGTGTTTCTCTGCACCCGGGCCGTCAGTCGCAGCATGCTGAAGGCCCGCAGCGGCCGCATCATCAACATCACGTCCGTGGTGGCCCTGATGGGCAATCCCGGTCAGGCCAATTACAGTGCATCCAAGGCTGGTGTGATCGGTCTCACCCGAAGCAGCGCCGCTGAATTTGCCAGCAGGGGCATCACGGTCAATGCGGTCGCTCCCGGTTTCATCGTCACCGACATGACCCGCGATCTGGATCAGGGGCCAATCCTTGCGGCGATCCCTCTGGGACGGATGGGACGACCGGAGGATGTGGCCGGAGTTGTTCACTTCCTCGCCTGCGACCCCGCCGCCGCTTACATGACCGGCCAGGTCCTGCAAGTGGATGGCGGAATGGTCATGCGCTGAAATCGCCTCCAGGGCCTAGACGTGTAAAATGATTTACGAACAAGACTGGGTGATGCGGTGATCTCGGGGGGCGGTTGGCTTTCAAAGACTGGTATGGCAGTGATTCTGGCGTTCCTGGCTGGCGAGCTCGCGTACGGGGTCAACGGCATCAGCCCCCCTCATCCAGACGAAGTCTGGACGCTAAGGGTATTGGATATGCCATTAGATGCCATATCTTCTTACATCTTTGCGCAGGATAACCATCCTCCTCTATACTATCTAGTGGCCAAGGTGTGGTCCTTGGTGATCGGGAAAGGCATTGATTCGATTCGCCTGCTCTCATGCCTTTTTGGCGGTCTCGCCCTAGCGGCTATTTTGGCTTTCGCTTGTCTTTACCGCCGAATTTCCCTGTTGGTGCCCTTGCTGCTTCTGGCATCCAATCCTTTGTTCGTGCATTATTCATCTACGGTTAGACCCTATTCCATGGTAGTTTTTCTCACCGCTCTTGCAACCCTGTCTGGCCTGCATCTCCGCCACTCTATTCTTGCTGAACGAACATCCATATTTTTGCCTCTGGCCAGAAATCCAGGCCGTTTAGTGTTGATCTTGACATTTTACTCATCCTGTCTTCTTCTTGCTTTAACGCATTACTATGGCACCCTATATGCGCTCATCCTCCTGGCCTGGGATTTTGTCGAGACTCATATTTGTCGACGCAGGGTTCCTCCAATGCTGGTCGCTCTTGCAGCCTTGATATGGCCTTTCTGCCATTTCTTAATCGGTTCAAGTGCTAGCCAAATCGAGTCTAATTCATGGGTCAGGGTTTTTCCGTTTGTAAGTACTCTCAATAATGTTCTGATGGCATTGTTCCCGGTTCAGTTGATCTCGGTCAAGCCTCACTTTGTTTTCAACCTGAGTTTGATTCTGGTTATCGCGTTGATTCTCAGGCCTGTCCATGCCCGCTGGAGTCTGCCCGCGTTCGCTGACTTGACGACGATAATGGCCAGCAAGGAAGCTTATCTCGCGCTACCGATTGTTGTTCTCTATCTATTTTCTGCTGTTGTCGATCTTGTCCACCCATTCTCAACTCCTTATTATTTCTTGGTCGCCTTGCCGTCCTCCGTTGTATTGATGGGAATTATACTGGCATTCATCCGCCGGACGTTTTCTTCTATTCCCGCCTTCGTTTTGCTGTCCGGGGTCGTGTGCTCGCAGCTGCTGCTCGCCCATCAACGGCTCTTGCTCCCTTGAAAGCAAAACGATCATCCCTGTGATGAGGAGCGATTGCTGCTTATTGCGTTTTCAGTGAACTCCCGATCTCTTCGCGGAGCCTGCGTATCTTTTGGAGTAGTTTTAAGCGTCGACTGCGGGCTGTGACAGTAAGGAAAAGGCGGATTGGGATGTAAACAATAGCCATCAGCACGCCGAGGGCCGTGATCAAGAGAAAAATCATGCCGTTCGCGCTGTCGGCCATGGCCATGGCTCCAGCGTTGGCCGGGCTGGCAATGCCAGGGTCCAGGGTCTGCTCCAGCAGTTGATTCAACGGCATGCATCTCCTTTGATTGTTACGAGCATAGTCAGATTTCTGATTCGGGCAGCGAAGCGGTCTCGGTTGAGCCGAGCATCGCCAGATTGCGAGTTCCTGGGCAGACGGCTTTCCCTACCTCTGGCCCTTGGGACAAGGCGCTTTGATGTGGGAGGCTAGGAAGAGTTGGTTCCCTTTCATCCCCCATGGCCAAGTTGATTCGATTTGCCGATGCCTCACGCGAATCCCTCGAACGGGGCGTCAATGCTCTGGCGGATGCTGTGAGGGTCACGATCGGACCGAAGGGTCGAAACGTGGTGTTGGAGAAAAAGTTTGGCGCCCCTGACATCGTCAACGATGGGGTGACCATCGCCAAAGAGATCGAACTCGAGGATCCGTTTGAGAATATCGGTGCCAAGCTCATCCAACAGGTTGCCAGCAAAACCAAGGACACCGCCGGCGATGGAACCACCACGGCCACAGTCCTCGCCCAAGCCATGGTCGCGGAGGGCCTGCGGAACGTTGCAGCCGGCGCCAACCCCGTGCTTCTTCGTCGGGGCATGGAGCGCGCGGCCGCCCAGCTCGTCGCCTCCCTCGAAGAACTATCCAGCCCCGTGGCCGGCGATGCCATCCGCCAGGTGGCCACGGTCAGTTCAGGCAATGATGCCGAGATCGGCCGGATGATCGCTGAAGCGATGGAGAAGGTCAGCGCCGACGGTGTGATCACGGTGGAGGAATCGAAGTCGCTGGCCACCGAGCTGGAGATCACCGAAGGTATGGCCTTTGATCGGGGCTATTCCTCCCCCTACTTCGTCACCGATAACGACCGTCGCGAATGCGTATTCAATCAGCCGCTGCTGCTGATTACCGATCGCAAGGTCAGCGCTGTCGCTGATCTTGTCCCGATCCTCGAGGCCGTCTCCCGCAGTGGCCGTCCCCTGGTGATCCTGGCCGAGGAGGTTGAGGGCGAGGCCCTGGCCACCCTGGTCGTCAATAAAACCCGAGGCGTGCTTCAGGTTGCCGCGGTCCGCGCGCCGGGATTCGGCGATCGCCGCAAGGCCATGCTCGAAGATATCGCTGTGCTGACCGGCGCCACTGTGATCAGTGAGGACCGGGCCATGACCTTGGACAAGGCCAGCCTCGCTGATCTCGGTACCGCTGAGCGGATCACCATCCGTAAAGATGAAACCACCATTCTGGCCCATGATGACCGTAAGGCTCCCGTGGCTGAGAGGGTTTCTGCGATCAAGCGTGAGCTTGAGGCCACCGATTCTGACTACGACCGTGAAAAGCTTTCTGAGCGCGTTGCCAAGCTGGCCGGCGGTGTTGCTGTGATCAGGGTTGGAGCCCCTACCGAGACCGAGCTCCGCAACCGAAAGCTGCGCATTGAGGATGCTCTCAATGCCACTCGAGCCGCTGTTGAGGAGGGAATTATTCCAGGCGGTGGCAGCACGCTGTTGCGGATGGCCGCTGCTCTGGAGGCTCCCATGGCCGAGGCCCAGGGTGATGAGCGCACCGGCTTTGCGATCGTCCAGCGGGCTCTGGCTGCTCCCGTCCGCCAGATCGCCATCAATGCAGGAGTGGATGGCGATGTGGTGATCGAGGAGATCCGCCGCAGCGGCCTGGGCTTCAATGCCCTCACCGGTTGCTATGAGGATCTGTTGGCCGCTGGCATCCTCGATGCTGCCAAGGTGGTGCGCCTCGGATTGCAGGATGCGGTGTCGATCGCCTCGTTGTTGCTTACCACCGAGGCGGTGATCGCTGACAAGCCTGAACCCCCCGCACCTCCTGCCGCCCCTGATGGCGGCATGGGCGGCATGGGCGGCATGGGCATGCCCGGGATGATGTGAGCCCAGCCCAGGCTGCCGTCACCGCCAGCGCAATCAGAACCCGTTAACGAGGCGGGCATGAAGGCGGCACACATTCAGGGCTTGCGGGGGAGGCTTGCTGCACAGCTTCCCCAGCTCCCGGTTGAGCGCCTCGAACTGGGCCAGGTGGGCGGTGCTGATCGGCAGTCCCAGCAGAGAGGCGCCGTAGACGAGGAGGCCTCCGCAGGTCGGCAGCGTCAACCCCAATCCGACCCATCGCCTCCTTGGCAGAGACCTCTGCCGGCGGCGTACCAACAGGGGGCCGCCTGGCCTGACGGTGCTGTCAGCGATCTGCCCTCCCTGGCTGTGGCCGTTGTGTGTCATGGGTCTGATGCTTCGATGGAGCCGAGACGCATCCCTGGTCTCCTTCCTGATCTCATCGTGGACAGGGCTTGGACGGAGAGGCAGCAGCCCGTCAATAAAAGTTGGCAACGGCAGCGGCCAACCATCGAACCGGCCAGACGGCCCGGCCGTTTCTGCTCCTTTCAGCCACTGCGGCGTCCAGAAGCCTGTTGCCTGTATCTGCATCGGCCCCAGATCCATGGGACGATCCCGCCCTTGAACGCACTCGTGTCTCACGTGGGTCCCAACGCATCGTGATTCTGGATCCGTGCCAACGGCCGGCAGGGTGCTGCCACAGCACGGATCTTGGGGTGAAGGCGCTGAAGTGTTCCTGATGCCCTGCATCGCAGGATGAGGCCGTGATCGGCGCCCGATCGGGTCTGTTCCTGTTCGGGATCTGGACAGCCGACCGCTGTGCAGGAGGTTCCTAGTCGGCCAGGGCACGCACGTAGGCAGCCACCTGGAGATCCACGCCGGTGATCGCTGTTCCCACCACCACCGCGTCGGCTCCAGCGGACAGGGCCCTGGCCGCATCCGCTGGACCAGTGAGTCCCCCCTCGCAGATCAGGGTCACCGCTGAAGGCAGATCTCGCCGCAAGGCTGGCAGCAGTTCCCAGGCTGGCGGCTGTTCGGCGGCGGTGGCTTCGGTATACCCATACAGGGTGGTCCCGATCCAGGTGCAGCCCAGCTCGGCCGCCCGCAGACCATTGGCCACACTGTCGACATCGGCCATCAGCGGCGCCCCGAGTTCTTCCCGGCAGCGCCGGATCAGTTCTCCCAGATCCTGACCCTCTGGACGGGGGCGGGCCGTGGCATCGATGGCGATGAGATCAGCACCAGCCGCCCAGACGGCCCTGATTTCCTGCCAGCCCGGGGTGATGTAAACGGCACTGTCGGCGTGACTGCGCTTCCAGAGCCCCACAATCAACGCTTCCGGGCAGCGGCCTCGTACGGCGCCGATATGTTCCGGGCTCTCCAGCCGCACACCCAGGGCCCCGTTGCGCAGACTCGCCTCGGCCATGGCGGCGATCACCTGGGGCTCTCGCAGCGGTGACCCTTCCGGAGCCTGCACCGAAACGATCAGACCTCGTTGAAGATCCTGGCGATCCGGTAGCCATCGGGAGCTCCCTCCTGACGGCGCCGCTGCTGGCGGCTCGATCGGGCGATCGTCAGGCATTCAGCTGGCCCTGGGGAGTTCGGCATCGGGAAGCCATGCCCCCAGTTCCGCCAGGGCGCGAGGCCTGGGGGCTGGAGCTCCCTGGCTCAACCTGGCCTGGGGCTGTTGGGCCAGCTGGCGGCGCAATCGCTCGGCATCGCGGCTGAGGGCTGCTGGGGGTCGCACCAACGCTGGAAGGCTGGCGCCCATGGGTAGGTCGGCTGCAGGGGTTGGCCGAAGGAGGGGGGATTCCCAGTCCCGGCTTTCCAGCTGGTTTCTTCCTTCGCCGGGGGCTGGCAGGTCCCAGGGTGCGGCCATGGCAGATGGATCGTTGCTGACGGCAGGCTGACCGTTGCCATGGGCGGTGCTGAGCTCGCTGGAGCTTCCGATCAGGGCCGATCGCACCAGTGCTGCGGCCCGGGGCCACTGACGCCGCAGGCGATCCAGGCCTCGGCGGGCCGCTGCAGCGGCTGCGGTTGTCGTCTGAATGGAGCTGGAGTGGCGGGGATCGGGATGGTCGACCCGGGGAGCCAGACGCTCCAGCCGATCCTGGGCCACCGTGTTGCCAGGGGACAGCTCTTGGGTTACGGACTCGTCCGAGGGGCAGGACTCACCCCGCTCCTGGTCGCCGCCGAAGGCCGGAAACGGGCTGGACAACGACTGTTTAGGGGGGGGCGAGCCGGTCAGGCCCGATGGTCCGGCCGATCCGAGCTCACGGCTGATGGCCATCACTCCGCCGAGGGCGATGGCGCCTTCGCTGCCCTGAGGAGCAGGGATCGGGGGCGACACGCTGGCGTTGGGATCGCCGGCATGGTGTTGCACCACCGCCAGGGTCCGTTCGTGGTCCTGCAGGTCGTCGTTCCAGGCTTGGGCCGGGGCAGGCTCTGGGGGAAAGGTGGCCATCATGGCCGCGATCGCGGCATCCACCTCGGAGAGCACCCGGCTCTGCAACGGGCCGTTGTCCCGTGGATCGCGGCTGAACGAAACGGCATCGCTCAGCGTTGCGGCGGTCCCGTTGCTGCCAACCTGGGACGATCGCAGGTCGGGCTGGCTTGCTTCGTCCAGCCGTAGAACCTGATCAAACCAGGTGACGGCGCCCTCTCCCAACGACGGCTTGAGCCTGCCTTGGCGAAAGATCTCCAGTTGGGCGAATCCGCGGCGGTGGACCAGAGCCTGGCCCAGCTGTCGGACCCTGAGGCAATCGCGCTCGCTGATGGCTGAGAGGAGCTGGGTTTCGGGGTCGGGCCGCTCAGCGGAGCTCAGCCGTGGACGCAGGGAAGGTCTGAGGAGAGGATCCACGGGCATGGGCTCAGGAGAGTTTGCGATCCAGGAGGGGACGGATCAGCAGAAATAAACCGACAGCCAGGGCCGTCAGGATCGCCAGGCAGTTGGCAGTGGTCAGGGAGCCGTAGGGGGCCTCCAGAACCACGTCGGTGGCGATCCGGCTGAGGACCAGGTCGCCGGCGTAGGCCGAGCGGATCGGTTCAATGGCGAAGGTAAGGGGATTCAGGGCCGCAAGCCACCCCAGCCAGGTCGGCATGAAGCTGATCGGGGCCAGGGCGGTGCTGGCGAAGAGCAGGGGGAGATTGGCCACGAAGATCACAGCGATCAGTTCGATGTGGCCAGGCAGCAGAAAGGCCAGCCCGAGACTGAGGGCTGTGACCGCAAAAACCAGGAGGAGCAGGGTGATCACCACCAGCGCCAGACCCGTGGCCCCAGGCCAGCCATAGCCGAGGACACCGGCGGTGCCGACGATCGCCAGGCTCTGGACCAGGCTGAGGCTGGTGATGTAAAGCACAGAGGCCAGCACGATCGAGGAGCGAGAGCGCAGCGGCGCCACCAGCAGCCTGTTCAGGAAGCCGAATTCCCGGTCGAACATCACGGGCAGTCCGGCGTTGAGGGCAGCGCTGAAGGCGGTGAACACGATCACACCAGCGCCGAGAAAGCGCCCGTAGCTTCCTCCTCCCGGCAGCAGGCCCGCCGGTGCCTTGGCGAAGAGCGCCCCGAACAGCACCAGCCAGATCAGAGGTTGCAGCACACCGGCCACCAGGGTTGACGGCCGTCGGATCAACTGCACGAACAGGCGCCTTGTCAGGGCCAGGGTTTCCTGGCTGATCTCGGCCAGGGCCGAGGAGGAGACGCTGGTCTCAGGCAGGGGTGAAAGGGCTGGAGTGGCGCTGGTCATCGTTCGGCAGGACCGAGGGGCAGGGATGGCGGGACGGGGACGGGGGCGGGCTCAACGCATGGCCTGCTTGCGTTCCGCCTTGGCATCCCGTTGGCCAGCAACGGCGAGTTCCGCATCCTGAAGGGTGCGGCCGGTGGCCTGGAGATACACATCATCGAGGCTGGCTCGGCTCTGGGCGAGGGCGAAGACCGGCAGATCGGCATCGGCCAGCTGATGGCGAAGCCTTTCGATCACGGCGTCGCCATCGACCACCAGGTTGAGGGAATAGCCCTGGGCGCGGTTGATCACCACCTGTCGCACGCCTTGGCAAGCCTGAAGCAGAGAGCGGACCCTGACGGCCTCCTGCTCATCGCTGAACTCTCGGATCCGCAGGGTGACGCGGTCGCCGCCGAGGGCCCCCTTGAGATCTGCGGGGGTCCCCTCGGCGATCACCCGGCCGGCTTCAAGGATGGCCAGCCGATCGGCCAGGGCATCGACCTCCTCGAGGTAGTGGCTGCTCAGCAGCACCGTTGTTCCCTGATCCCGCAGCTGTTGCAGCACCCGCCAGATGGTGGCCCGACTCTCGATGTCCAGGCCGACGGTGGGCTCGTCGAGCACGAGAACCCTGGGCCGATGCAGCAGGCCGGTGGCCAGGTCAAGGCGGCGACGCATGCCACCGGAATAGGTGCCACAACGGCGATCGATCCATGCCTCCATCTCCAGCAGGCCGATCAGCTCCTCGATGCGTGCGTTGCGTTCCTGGCGGGGGAGGTGGTGCAGGTCTCCCTGGAGAGCTAGCAGCTCGCGGCCGCTCAGGATCTTGTCGATCGCCACCTCCTGGGCGACATAGCCCAGCAGCCGACGGGCTCCGCGGGGATCGTCCAGGGCATCGACACCGGCCACCCGGACCTGGCCGGCATCCGGGGCGAGCAGGGTGCAGAGGATGCGAAGGGCCGTGGTCTTGCCGGCGCCGTTCGGGCCCAGCAATCCGTACAAACAACCAGACGGCACGGTCAGCGAGACCCCATCGAGGGCCAGGACCGCGTCGGAGCGGCCGCCGCTGCCGTAGCGCTTGCTCAGGTTGTGGAGCTCGATCAAACCTGGCCCTCTCCCGATGGTCGACCCTGTGGAATCTAGGGAGTGAGCGGTAGAAGCTGCCGTTGCAGGGGGGGCGGAGAACCGCCGCTGCAGGGATCGGGCCAATCCGGCGAGGCTCGATGCGGGGAGTGGATCTCGCGCCTGGTCCAGCAAAGCGGGATGCTTCAGGGCAGAGGCGGCCCGGACAGGAGTCGGGCCAGATCCCCCTGCCAGGGATCGAACAGGACAGCCTGGGGAAGGCGGGCCAGCAGGATCAACAGACAGATGCCGAACAGATAAAGGATGGACCAGCGGAACAGGTTGCGGGCCGGCTGGGTTGCCTCAGGGTCTCGGCGCAGGGCCTGGCTGAGCTGCAACAGGCGGCCGTTGAATGGCAGCAACAGCAGGCCATAGAGCCAGCCGCCGCTGGGAAGGGCGATCACTCCGAGGGTGCTGATGGCCGCGGTCATGGCGCTGTAACGGGCGATCGCCTCGGAGGTGAAGGCAGGCCCCTTGACCACAGGCAGCATGGGGATGCCAACGGAGCGGTAGTCCTCGCGCAGCAGGAGTGCCAGGGCCCAGAAATGAGCTGGCGTCCAGACCATGATCAGGGTGAACAGCCACCAACCGGCCCAGCTCATGCCGCCGCTGGCCGCGGCCACTCCCACCAGGGGAGGAATCGCCCCGGCGACGCCTCCGATCACAATGTTCCGGCTGGTGCGGGGCTTGAGAAGGGCGGTGTAGAGGAGAACGTAGCTGCAGAGACCCAGCAGGCTCAAGGCGGCTGCCAGGGGGTTCACCGCGATCACCAGCAGAAGGGTTGAGGCCACGGTCAGGGCCACGGCGATGGCGAAGGCGCGCCGGCGGGGGAGGCGGCCGGAGGGGATGGCCCGCTGCTGGGTCCTCTGCATGCGACTGTCGAGCTCCTCCTCCCAGAGGCAGTTGAGAACCCCGGCCGCTGCCGCCGCCATGGCGCCTCCACCGAGGGTGGCGATCAGGCGGAGAGGATCGAGGGGCCAGGCCATGGTGAGGGCCATCCCGGCGGTGGTCGTCGCCAGCAGCAGGGGGATCAGCCGGGGCTTGGCGATCTCCAGCCAGGCGGGCAACCGGTGGACCCGTCGTGGGGAGGCGGTGATCTCCTCACCAGAGATGGTCCCTGCTGTCTGAATTTCAAGGCCCAGGCCGGAATCATCCCCGAGGGAGGGATCTGGATTGGATCCTCGATCCAGGGGAATCGGCCGCGGTGGGCTGGCCGAGACATGGCCCAGGTGTGGGGGTCTGGAGAGGGGCGGAACGCTAACCATGGGCCATCTCGAGAGGGGTGGACGGGGGAATGGCGCGGGAGGAGGAGGGTGCGACCAGGGTTCGTCCCCAGAGGGATCCCAGAAGGGCGACCAACAGGGCGGCGAGGATCTGATGCCCGACGGTGACCAGGGGCTCGCTCAACTGCAGGCGAAGACTGGTGACCCCCAGCAGAACTTGCAGGGGAACCAACAGGCCAGCGGTCACGGCCCGGATGGTCATCGGGCGATGGACCCGTGGCAGGGCCAGGGATGCGGTGGCGAGCAGCAGCAGGGCCGAAACAGCACCCCAGGCTCCGTAGCGATGGAGCAAGAGCCAGTGGCAGCTTCTGCCGCTCTCCAGGCAGAGGGAGGACGCCCAGCGGGTGGCCATGGCCCCACCCAGGAAGCATTGGCCGAACAGGACGGCGGTGGCCAGAAGCGGCAGGGGCCACCACCACTGGGGAAGAGGGATGGTTGCAGGAGGACGTTGCATCAGCAAGGCTTCGCGGCAGGCCGAAACCACGAGAACCAGCAGCAGAGCCGTGAGCAGGTGGGCCGTGACGGTGCCAGAGGCGAGAAGGCCCAGAACCGTGAGGGCACCGAGAAGACCCTGCAGAGCCACCAGCAGCAGGGTGAGCCCGGAGACCCAGGGAAGCCAGCCCGGCAGGCTGTGGCGCCTGATCAGGCTGATGGCCGTCATCGCGAGCAAGGTGAGGCCGACCAGGAAAGCGTCGAGACGATGGAACCATTCCAGAAAGACCTGGAGGTTCATCTGCCGCCCTGGTATCAGCGAGCCAAAACACAAGGGCCAATCCGGGCAAGCCAGGCCGGCTTCCATGACCCTGGTGGCGCCACCGATGGCCACCAGAGCGATCAGGGCGACAACCAGATGGCCGAGGAGGATCGACAGGCTGCGGAGCAGAGCCGGAGCTGGGATCGAAACAGTGTCAGCTGCAGTCACCGACCCATGAACCATGGCCGCGACAAACGATTGGGTACATAAGTTAGCGAGTTCTGACTGGTGGGGGATCCCTCACATCTCAGCCAGGAATATGAACGAAATCTAAACTTTCGCCGCATTTCTGCTCTTGGCTCGAATCGCACATCCATTGCCGGGACGTCCTTCATAGGCTGGATCCGATCCTTAATGATCGTTCTCGCCGCCGTGGCTATACCCACCGCCCTGGTCACCCTTCTGATCGGCATGGCACTCGTTCTCACCGGCCTCTGGGTCGGCGAGAACGTCTCCTTGTTGCCGCAGGACGCCAGCAGCAACGCACCGGTTTACGACAGTTTGTTTCAGGTTCTGTTCAGCATTGGCACGATCCTGTTCGTTGGGATCGTTGGCCTTTTGGTGTTCAGTCTGATCAGATTCCGGCGCCGTCCTGGCGAGAGCCTTGATGGCGCGGCTATCGAAGGAAATCTCCCCTTGGAGATCCTCTGGACGGCCATCCCAGCCGTCGTTGTGCTTTTTGTTGGCATTTACAGCTATGATATTTACGAACGAATGGGAGGCATGGCTTCCCTCAATCACCACGATCTCGGCCCGCAATCCGAGCTGGCCCATCGCCATGGCGGTCATGGCGATGCGATGGTGATGGCCTCGATCAGCGCCAGCGACTCCGGCGGCGACACGACCCCTGCCGGGCCCTCCTCAGATCCGGGCTCCAGGCCGAGAGTCTGGGGAGGCATTGGGGTTCCGGATCAGGCGGTCGAGGCTGAGGCCGTATCCGTCGATCTGACGGCCATGCAATTCGCCTTTATTTTTCATTATCCCGATACCAATATCATCAGTGGCGAATTGCATGTGCCTGCCGGTCGGACCGTCGAGCTGCACATGGAGGCTCGCGATGTAATCCATGCCTTCTGGGTGCCCCAATTTCGCCTCAAACAGGATGTGATTCCCGGCCAGCCAACCGTCCTCAGTTTCACCGCCACCCGTCCGGGCAGTTATCCGATCGTCTGCGCAGAACTCTGCGGTCCTTACCACGGTGGCATGCGCTCGACAGTCGTTGTTCATGAGCCCGATGCCTACGAGGCATGGTTGCGCCAAAACACTCCAACCGCTTCCCCAACGGTTGCCAATTCCGGAACAACACCCACGGCCTGAATCATGACCCTTGCTTCCCCCACCGACTTCCAGCCCCAGGGTGAACCGCCAGCGTCGTCCCCAGGCGGGCTACAGCCCGACGGTTGGCTTCGTTACCTCAGCTTCAGCCTCGATCACAAGGTGATCGGTCTTCAGTATTTGGTGTGCGGTTTCTTTTTTTATTTTCTTGGCGGTGCTCTCGCCGGTGTGATCCGCACTGAGCTCGCCAGCCCCATCAGCGATTTTGTCAGCCGCGAAACCTACAACGAAGTGTTGACGTTGCACGGCACGGTGATGATTTTTCTCTGGATCGTCCCGGTGGTGAATGGTGCTTTTGGTAATTATCTTATCCCTTTCTACGTCGGGGCTCGCGACATGGCCTTTCCCCGGCTCAATGCCGTCGCCTTCTGGCTGATTCCCCCCGCGGGCCTGCTGTTGATCACCAGCTATTTTGTGCAGGGCGGGGCCGCGCAGTCCGGCTGGACCGCCTACCCACCGCTGAGTATCACGACTCCTGCCCTCGGTCAGGTTCTTTGGATTCTGAGTGTGCTGCTCCTGGGTGGCAGCTCCATTTTTGGCGGTATCAATTTTATCGCCACGATTCTCAAGCTTCGCCGTCCTGGCTTGAAGATGATGCAATTGCCAATGTATTGCTGGGCCATGCTTGGCACCAGCATCTTGGTGGTGCTGTCCACACCAGTGCTGGCCGGAACCCTGATCCTGCTTAGTTTCGACATCATCGCCCACACCGGTTTTTTTAATCCGGCTCTCGGGGGAAATGTGGTTGTATATCAACACTTGTTCTGGTTCTATTCCCATCCAGCAGTCTATATTATGGTCCTGCCGGCTTTTGGCTTGGTAAGCGAAATATTGCCGATTCATGCTCGAAAGCCCCTGTTCGGATACACGACAATGGTCTACTCTATTATGGGAATTGTTGTTCTGGGCCTTGTCGTATGGGCTCACCACATGTTCACCAGTGGTACGCCTCCTTGGATGCGGCTTTTCTTTACGATTGCAACATCGTTTATCGCCGTGCCAACAGGGATCAAATTCTTTAATTGGTTGGCAACCCTCTGGGGCGGAAAGATTGCCCTAAACAGTGCCATGCTTTTTGCCTGTGCGTTCATCGTCAACTTTGTCTTTGGTGGGATCACGGGTGTGGCTCTCGCCCAGGTTCCCTTTGATATTCATGTGCACGACACCTATTTTGTCGTTGCACACTTTCATTATATTGTTTACGGTGGGACTGTCTTTGTCATCTTCAGTTCCGTCTATCATTGGTATCCAAAGTTTACTGGCCGGATGCTTAATGAACACCTTGGCCGCTTCCACTTTCTCCTCACCTTCATCGGTTTCAACCTCTGTTTTGCCCCCCAGCATTGGCTTGGCCTCAACGGCATGCCTCGCCGTGTTGCCGAGTACGACCCCTCCTTTGCAACCTGGAATCAGGTCAGCAGCGTCGGGGCCCTGTTGATGGCCATCAGCAGCCTGCCTTTCCTGATCAATATTCTGGTCAGTGCATACCGGGGTGAGATCGCCGGTGACAATCCCTGGCGAGCTCTCACGCCTGAGTGGCTGACAACCTCGCCCCCACCTGTGGAGAACTGGATCGGTGAAGCTCCCCTCGTCACCCATCCCTATGGCTACGGCAGTGCCCAGGACCAGATCGATCTCGGCGCAGCGACCGGCCGGGATCTCTGGGGTGGGCCTGGCCTCTGAGCCAACGAGCACCCAGGTCCCCGGTCCTGCCCCTCACCCCATCACCCTCCAGCGGTCCCGATTGGCGATCGCCCTCAGCCCACCCGCCCTGCGGTCCTCACCTTCCGCCGACGTATGACCAGCCTCGCCCCCGGCAACAGTGACACCGAGACCCGCGATGTGGTCAGCACGGCCGCAGTGGCCCACGCGGGCCATGACCATGGCGGCGAGCATGCCGATGCCCGCCTCTTCGGCCTGGCCACTTTCCTGGTGGCCGACGGCATGACCTTCGCTGGCTTCTTTGCCGCCTACCTCACCTTCCGCGCCGTCAATCCCCTGCCACCTGGCTCGAACTACGAGCTCGAGCTGGTTCTGCCAGCGATCAACACCATGCTGCTTCTTGTCAGCAGTTACACCTTCCACAGGGCCGGTCGCGGGCTGCTCCGGGGCGACGGTCCAGCCTGTCGCCTCTGGCTGCTGCTCACAGCAGCCCTCGGAGCCGCCTTTCTGGCTGGACAGATGGTGGAATATTTCCACTTGCCCTTCGGTTTGACCGACAACCTCTTCGCCAGCACCTTCTACGCCCTGACCGGTTTTCATGGTCTGCACGTCACCCTCGGCGTGATCTGCATCCTGATTGTCTGGTGGCAGTGCCGTTCCGGTGGCCGGGTCGCTGCCTCCACGCCCTTCGGCCTGGAGGCAGCGGAGCTCTACTGGCATTTTGTCGACGGCATCTGGGTGATCCTGTTCGGCATCCTCTATCTCCTCTGAACGAGCTTCCTCCACCCACACCAGGCAGCGCTGCCTAGCCGGCCTCTCCGGAGCCTCGGCAGCACCTGAAGCGATCCGCGATCCGGTTGGCCCCTCAGGGCTCCAGGCCGCCAACAGCGGTTGGCAGTGGGCTGAGCGATTGTGGCCTGTTGATGCGTTGAGGGTTGCCGAATGCTGATCGCATTGGTCAAAATTCAATCAATGTTGTTGGGTTTCAACGCTTCATGGCTGTCCATCGATTGACCGCCGAAGGCCAGGAAGGACAGGCTGTGCCGGCTTCCCCCCTCGAAGGCCCCGCCCTGCTCGATCGGGCCCGCTCGCTCAGCAACCGCCCTGAGGATCAGATCGCCAGGGCCTGCGGCTATGTCGGACCCAGTGGCCGGGTGCTCAAGAAGAGCTTCTATCGGGCTCTGGTCGCCGCCAAGGGCTACATCGTTCCCTCCGCTGCCCCGGCCACCACGGCAGGAAAGGGCCGCCAGGCCGATTTCCGCACCAGGGTCCATGGCAATGGCAATCTGCTGATCGGCCAGGCCTATACCCGCCGTATGGGCTTCGAGCCTGGCCAGGAATTCAGGATTGAGCTGCATAAAGAGAGCGGCTCGATCTGGCTCTCACCCCTCCAGGATCCGTCGTCCTGATCGTGGCCAGATCGGCTCCCATGTCCGCTTGCAGCACCGATCTGGTGGATCGCCCCAGGCCGGAAGCCCCCGTCGGATCCGGCCGTTCGCCAGCAAACCCTGAGACCCGTGGGCATGCGCAGCCGCCTCGAAGCCTGCTGCGCTTGGGTCGACCGATCAGGTCCTGAACAGAGACAGGACCGATCGCGCGCCCATCAGAGGCTCAGCCTGAGACACAGGGCATGAAGGGCATTTCAGCCTCTTCATCACCAGAGCTATTGCCCTGCAGACATTCCGGCCCTTGCCTCGGCGCCGCTGTCTCGATGCGGATGAGATTCAGCTGAGATCTGCCTTCGCTCAAGGGCGGGATCTGCCCATGGACTTTGGCCAGATCCAGCTACGGGCAACGAGCTGCTACCCCCAGCCATGCTCCGCCAGCCAGGCGCTGTTGATCGCGGTGGCTTCGCCCTGGCCTTCTCCATGGCCGTTGGCTGGTGCTGCCCCAGCCTTGAGCAACCGTTCGGTGTATTTGGCCAGCAGGTCGGCCTCAAGATTCACGCTGTCGCCAACGCGGCGCTGGGCCAGGGTGGTGGACGCCCAGGTGTGCGGGATGACGGCGATCCAGAAGCTGCCGTCATCGGCCTGACCAGCTGCCGCCCCCGCCCCCGCCGTGCCCAGGCCCGCCACGGTCAGGCTGATGCCATCCACGGCCACGCTCGCCTTCTCGCAGATGTAACGCACCCATGGCCGCTCCCGCCAGCGCAGGGCCAGCCGCCATGAAGCCGGCAACCGCTCGATCCCGACCACCTCCCCGAGGGCGTCGACATGGCCGCTCACCAGATGGCCGCCGAGCCGATCCGACAGCCGCAGGGCGGGTTCCAGATTCACGGCAGCCCCCGCAGCGGCGCGGCTGGCCAGGGTGGTGCGCTCCAGGGTTTCCTCACTGACATCGGCGCGGAAGCCATCGGCCATCAGCTCGGCCACGGTCAGGCAGACCCCGTCCACGGCAATGCTGTCCCCCAGTCGCAGGCTTCCCAGGCTCCCCGTCCCTGGAAGCCGCACCCGCACCCCCGCCGGTGCCCGCTCCAGCCATCCCACCGCCTGGACCAGTCCGGTGAACATCGACCCCTCTGGTCCCTGCTCTCGCCATAATCGCTGCTAGGGCAACGGCGCAAGCCTGGAGATCACGGGCATGGTCGAGATGGGAGTCGCCGGTATCGCCCTCGATGCCGCCAGCCGCAGCCCGATCGTGCTGCTCCGCGATCCTTCCGGCCGTCGCCAGGTGCCGATCTGGATTGATCAGAGCCAGGCCCAGAACATCCTGGCCGGCCTTCAACGCGAGCGCCCCCCCCGCCCCCTCAGCCATGACCTGATGGTCCGCCTGCTGGAAGCCGGCGGACTGAGGCTGGAGAGGGTGATCATCCACGCCATCGAGGACAGCACCTTCCGCGCCGTGCTCAAACTCCAGCGCGGTGAGGAGGCCCCGATCGAGGTCGATTCCCGCCCCAGCGATGCCATCGCCCTGGCCCTGCGAACCGGCAGTGCCATCTGGATGCTCGAAGAGGTGGTCGCCGATGCCTCGATTCCTGTCGATGCCGAGGCGGATGCCGAGGACCAGGAGGATTTCCGCCGCTTTCTTGACCGCACCAGTCCTGCCGAGCTGATCCGCCACCTCCGGCGCGTCGAGGATGGGCGCAGCGACCAGGCTCCGGAGCCTCCGTCAGCCTCGGGTTCCAATCCCGGGCCCCAGGACCCCGGCGACTCCGGCGGCCCCGCTGGCTCTCCCGCCGATGGCCCCGATGTCGTCGGGCCCTGATTCCCCGGCCTCCCCACCGCTGAACCTGGGTCCTGCGCAGGCTCCGGTCCGCCGATCCTTCGGCCTTGGTCGGCCCGTCTCCCTCTTCACCCTCGGCACGATGCGGGCGTTGGAGACGCCCGCGGCCATGGCCGCCGTGGTGGAAGCCGCCCTCGCCTCTGGCATCAATCACCTGGAGACGGCTCCTGCCTACGGACCAGCGGAGACCTTTCTCGGTGGGGTGCTGGGGCAGCTGGCCGAGCGGGATCCGGCAGGGAGGCGTGAGCTGGTGATCACCAGCAAGCTCCTGCCGGGCTCCGGCGAAGGCCTCGGCCTGGTCGAGGGTCTCCAGCAGGTTCGGGCCATCCTGGGGCGCCTCGGGCTGTCCCGACTGGACAATCTGGCCGTCCATGGCCTCAACACGCCCGAACACCTGCACTGGGCCCTGCGGGGGGCTGGCGCCGACCTGCTCCAGGCCGTTCTGGCGGAGGGGCTGGTGGATCAGGTCGGTTTCTCCAGCCATGGATCCAATGCCCTGATCGAGGCGGCCCTGGCGAGCGGCCGTTTTGGCTTCTGCAGTCTCCATCTCCATCTGTTCGATCCGGAGCGCCTGCCCCTGGCTCGGCAGGCTCTGGCCGCTGGGATGGGCGTGATGGCCATCTCTCCAGCCGACAAGGGTGGGCGGCTCCAGGCTCCCTCCGCCGAGTTGGAGGCCGATTGCACCCCCTTCGCTCCCCTTGAACTGGCCTACCGCTTTCTGCTCAGTGAAGGGATCAGCACCCTCACCCTGGGGGCCGCCCGACCTGAGGACCTGGCCCTCGCTGCGCGTCTGGCCGCCGCCGACGGCCCCCGCAGCGCCGCCGAGAACACGGCTCTGGATCATCTCGCCGCCGCCGCCGCCGAACGTCTTGGGGGCGACCGTTGCGGCCAGTGCAGAGCCTGCCTTCCCTGTCCCGTTGAGGTTCCGATTCCCGCCCTGCTGCGCTTGCGCAATCTGGCGGTCGGCCATGGTCTGGTGGGCTTTGCCCAGGAGCGGTACAACCTGATCGGCCGGGCCGGTCACTGGTGGGAGCAACGGGATGCCTCCGCCTGTGAGCGCTGTGGTGCCTGCCTGCCCCGCTGCCCCCACGATCTGGCCATTCCCGATCTGCTCGCTGACACCCACCGTCGTCTGGCGGCGGCCCCGCGGCGGCGGCTTTGGGGCTGAGGGCGGACCAGGGGCTGGGCCAACGGGGCACGGAGCCCCAACCTCTGGCCCCTGGGACCTTGCTGTGGCATGGGGGCGGAGGAGGGCCAGGGCTCGCGAACTTGCTGGGTGTGTGCGGGGTGTCAGGTCGGTCCGCGCGGGCGCCGGCGGCGGCCTGGATCGGGGGCCGTGATCAGCGCGCCGGCGATCAGCGCGCCGGCTTCCCTGGGGCTGCGCCATCCCAGAGCGTCTGCAGCCGCTGGCGTTCTGCGGGGGGCAGGGGCGGCAGATCGCGCCAGCGGGCCCGCACCGTCGCCGGCGGCAGCAGCAGGTTGCGAAGCCTGGCGGGGTATGGGGCCAGGGCGTTCTCCAGTTGCTTCTGAGGAAGGGGCGGCACCCAGCCAGCGGCCACCAGACGGGAGAGCAGCGGAGGCTCCAGGGCCTGCCCCAGCCACTCCAGCGGCGCTGCCGGGGCGCCGGCCGGACTCAGCAGCAGATTCCAACTGAGTGGACCTCCCTGCTCCGGCAGCACCGCCTGCAGCCTGGGGTCGCGACGCAGCAGGGGCACCACCCGCTGGCGGGGCACCACCGCAGCCTCGGCGTAACCCTGCAGCAGCAGGTTCAGCCCGTCCCGGTCGTCGTAGGCGAGCGTTTGTTGGCGCAGACGCCTGAGCCGCCCCGGATCTTCCTCAACCAGGGCCATGGCCAGTCGTGGCGAGGACGGCAGCACCAGGCGACCGCGGAGGCTGGGATCGAGCAGCAGACCCCAGCCCTCAGGGGCGCGACGGGCCAGGTCCGGTCGGTTCCGCAGCACCAGAATCCAGGGATTGATGGCCCAGGGGAAGGCCAGCGGGGCCGACCCATCCCCATCGGGGGCAAACAGACGGGCGACCGGGCCTGCCTGTGGATCGAGGCGGGCCAGCAGCGCGGCGGTGCCGATCGGCTGCAGATCCTCCCGGTTCAACCGGGTGGCCCAGCCATCGGACAACTGGAGCAGGGCGGGCCGCAGCCCAGCCGCCCCGCTGCCTGCCGCTGCCATGGCGGTCGCTACCTCGGCCGGCTCGTCGCGCAGGAGAACCTGCCAGCCCTTGGGCAGCACAGCGCTCCAGGCGGCCGGCAGATCGCTGCGGCAGGCCAGCAGCCGGGGCCGGGGAGTCCTGGCGGCGCATCCTCCCAGCCCCAGACCGGCCAGCCCCAGACCGGCCAGCCCCAGACCGGCCCTGGCGGCGAGTTGCAGGGTCTGACGGCGGGTGAGGGGCGGCGGGTCAACCATGGCCGGACGGTAGGTCGGCGTGGGCATGCCCCCCCGGCTCCGGGGGTGGAGGGGGCAGTGAGGCCAGGGTGCTGGCTGGGCTGTCCCGGCCGGTTCCCAGCAGGCTGCGGCAGGCCCGGTCGCAGGCGGCGGCGAGGGCGGCGGGGCTGCGGCCCGCCAGCTCCCAAAGCAGTGCCAGCCCACCAGCTCCCACCCCCTCCTTGACGTACCCCCGCTCGTAGGCAGCCAGAGCGGGATGGATCGGCCAGTGGAAGCGCAGCGAGGCGGCGAAACCGAGGGGTTCATGGCCCCAGCGATGGCCGATGCGCCGCAGCAGCAGGGCCAGATCGCTGTCCCGCTCCGAGGCCACCCAGGCCGTGGTCCCGACGGCCGCCCGGGCGACCAGGCGAGGCCGCAGGGAGGCAGGGGCCAGGGCCATCGCCAGGGCCAGCACCGCCGCCATCTGGCTGCCACCGGCGAGCAGCAGCGGACGGCCCCTGGCGGCGGCCGCCAACAACAGGCCTGCCGCCAGGGGTTGCATCGGATCTCCCACGGCGGCCACCAGCGCCAGGGGATCGCTGTCGCCCTGCGGCTGGGGACGGGCGAGGCTGGCGGCCGGCGCCGCCGCCAGCCCCCTGGCCACCAGATCCGCCTTGAGGTGATGGGCCGGCTGCATCAGGCTGCCGCTCATGATTCCGCGGGCTTCAATCCCCAGGCCACACAGCAGGGCTTGGGCGGTGGTGGTGCCTCCGGGCACGCATTCCGCCAGCAGCAGGGGGGTTGTCGCCCCATGGCGGCCTCCCTGTCCCCAGCGCTGACCGAGGGCGAGCAGGGCCCGAACCCGCTCCAGGGGCATGGCGGCACCGCTGCTCAGGCAGCGGGCCGGGCCGGCGCCGGCCGGAGGTGGTGGTCGCAGATGGGGTACCCCCGGGGCGATGGCGCAGCCCAGGTCCACCACCAGCGGTTCCAGGCCCAGGCCTTCGCACACCGCCCGGCTGATCAGGGCCGGTGACACCCCCGCCGGAAGCGGTGGTAAGGGGTGGGGTAGGGGGCTGTCGGGGCCGAGCAACAGCAGCTCCGCATCGGCGGCGGCGGTGCCCCGCCGCGACTCCGGTGTTGCCCCGGCGGCGGAAATCCCTGCCACGGCAGCGGTTTCGGTGGCGGCGAGCAGGAGCAGCACCTCGGGGCTGACCAGGGGATCGCGCCAGGGACGGCACCAGCGCTCCGCCGCTTCGGGAGCGCCGCTGAGTCGCTGCGGCTGGGTCGTCACAACGGATCGAGGGCCAGCAGGGAGCGGAGGGCCGGAGGGGGTTCGCCGATCGGGCTCTCCAGCCGCGGGAAGATCCAGTAGGCAACGGCGTGGAGGCACAGCACCAGAAGCAGGTTCTGGATCAACACCAGAGCGAGGGCCCCGATCTGGACCAGGCCGAGATCCAGGCTCGCCGCCTGCCCCACCAGCCCCAGCAGACGCTCCAGCAGCACCGAGGCCGCCGTCGTGACCAGAACCCAGAGGTTTTCCCCGACCAGCACCGACAGCACCGCCAGCCGGACCAGAAATCCCAGGGCACCGATCAGGCCGCCGATCGTCAGGCTGGTCCACCAGCTGATCCTGCGCCGCCAGCTCCAGCCCAGCCAAAGGCTGAGCAGGCCGTAGGGGAAGAGCACCAGTGCCCCTCGGATCGGCCCCATCAGGGCCACCACCAGCATGGCCAGCACCACCAGACCCTCCAGGGCGATGCGCCAGCCATGGCGCAGCTGCAGCAGGGCCAGGGGCAGGGGCAGGGCGAGGCGGAACAGGGGGGCACCGATCGGCAGGTAATAGAGCGCGAGCCAGAGCAGGGCCGTGGCGGCCGCCAGATAGGCGCTGTCCATCATCTGGCGGGCCTGCCGCTGGCTGAGCTGGCGCTGGGGAGGGGGAGACATCGGAACGGGGCGCTGGCGGACCGGAGGCGGGCTGAGCGGGCAGGGCTGGGGCGGTGGCGCGGAGCGCGGCGGGTGTGGCAGGCGCAGCAGCCCGACGCAGGCCGCTGACGCTGGGTCCCGCTTCAGCGCGGGGGTGGAGCCGGTCGCACCTGGGGGGCGGTGGCCTGGGGGGTAGGCGTGGCGGTCCCGATCCGCTCGATGGTTTCCACCTCAAAGGGCACGCCGGCGCTCCGCAGGGCTTCGGTCACCACCTCTGCCGGCGCCGAGGGATCGGCCTGGGGGAGCCGGAGCGTGACCCGATAAGGGGCGGCGCTGCTGCCTCCAGCAGCAGGAGCTATCGCTGTGCCCTGACGACGGCCGGAACCAGCGGTCGCCTCGGGGGCGGAACCAGGGACTGGCGGCGGTGCCGGGGGCCGGGCGGCGGCACGGGGGGCGCGGGTGCCGCTGCTGGGTTTGGTGGCCACGCTCCCTGGTTCGGAGGCTCCGGGCGCGGCGGGACTGCCGGGGGTTCCCGGCGGCTGGGGTGTGGCTGGGCCGGTGGGTGTGGCTTGGGTCGGGCTGCTCTGGCCGGCTGCGGTGGACACGGCCGTGGTCGGGGTGGGAGGGGCTGCGGTGCTGGTGGCTCCGCTGCCAGGGCCGGCAGGGTCGGGGAAGCTTCGTGAGAGAGCCTCGCCGAAAGGGGTTCCGCTGCAGCCGGCCAGCTGGGGCAACAGCAGCAGCACGATCCAGCCCCCTATCCGGGACCAGGGTCGGCGCTGGGTCGATAGGCGCCGGGCACGGGCCATCACGTTGCCTCGGGACGGATCACCCGCACGGCGCTGGCCCGCATCCGGCCGCTCTTGGTGGTGCTGCGGGCTTTGGGCGTGGCGGCGGCGGCGGTGCTGCGGCGGCTGCCACTGCCTGGACGGGCGGCCGTGGAGCGGCCTGAGGCGCTGCGGCCGGCGCCCTTGCCGCTTGCCGCCTTGGCTGCCAGCAGTTCGACGGCCTGCTCAAGGGTGATCGTTTCGGCTGCGGTTCCCTCCGGGAGGGAGGCATTGACCTTGCCCTGTTTGACATAAAGGCCGTAGGGACCGTTGAACAGCTGGATCGCCTCCTCGCTGCCCTCGGGGGTGCCGAGATCGCGCAGGGCCGTGCGACCACCCCTGCCCCGCTTGGGCTCGGCCAGGAGTTCGAGGGCGCGGCCCAAGGGCACCGTCAGAACGTCGTCCTCGGCCTTGAGGGAGCGGTAGTCCTTCTCGCCCTTGCCCTTGTGATGCACCACGTAGGGGCCGAAGCGGCCCAGGCTCGCCTCCACTTTCCCCCCCTCGGGATGCTCTCCCAGCAGCCGGGGCAGCCGCAGCAGGCCGAGGGCATCCTCCAGCTTGACCTCCTCGGGTTTGACACCCTTCGGCAGGGAGGCCCGTTTCGGTTTGGGGGTGGCTTCGCTGGCCTGGCCGAGCTGCAGATAGGGGCCGTACTGACCAAACAGCAGATAGACCGCTTCGCCCGTCTCGGGATCGATGCCGAGGGATTCGGGGCCGTCGGCCTTCTGGCGCAGGATCTGTTCGGCCCGCTCGGCGTCGAGATCGGCGGGGGTGATCTCCACCGGCAGGGTGGCCTTGAGCAGCTCCTCACTGCCGTCATCGGCCACCCGTTTCTTCTCGAGATAGGCGCCGAACCTGCCGATCCTCACCACGCAGGGCAGGCCTTCCAGCTCCACGGTGCGGGAGGCACCCGGATCGATGTCGCCTTCCCGCTGCTGCACCTGGGTCTCCAGACCCTGATCGCCTTTGTAGAAGCCCTCCAGATAGGGCAACCACTGCACCCGGCCGGTGGAGATCTCATCGAGGGTGTTCTCCATCCGGGCCGTGAACCCGGTGTCGACCAGATCGGGGAAGTGCTCCTCCAGCAGGGCCGTGACGGCGAAGGCGGTGAAGCTTGGGGTCAGGGCGTTGTTCTGGAGGGTGGCGTAGCCGCGATCGACGATGGTGCCGATGATCGAGGCATAGGTGGAGGGGCGGCCAATGCCCTCCTTTTCCAGCATCTTCACCAGGGCGGCCTCGCTGTAGCGGGCTGGCGGCTGGGTTTGGTGGCCGAGGGCCTCCACCCCCTTGCAGGCCGGCTTATCACCCTGCTTGAGGGCGGGAAGCAGCACCTCCTGACCCTCCAGGGCGGCATCGGGATCGTCGGAACCCTCCACATAAGCCCGGAAGAAGCCGGCGAAATCGATCCGCTTGCCGCTGGCCCGGAACGCCGCCGGGCCGAGGCTGCCACCATCGGCCTCCAGATCGACGCTGAGCATCGTCAGCCGGGCATCGGCCATCTGGGAGGCGACGGTGCGTTTCCAGATCAGTTCATAAAGGGCCAGGTCGCGACCATCCAGGCCGGTGGCGGAGGGGTCGCGGAAGCTCTCCCCTGCTGGGCGAATCGCCTCGTGGGCCTCCTGGGCATTGCGCGCCTTGGTGGAGAACTGACGGGGTGCCGGGCTGAGATAGTCCTGGCCATATTTGCCTTCGACGCAAGCGCGGGCGGCGCTGATCGCCTGCTCGCTCAGGTGCACCGAGTCGGTGCGCATGTAGGTGATGAAGCCGCGCTCGTACAGCCCCTGGGCCGTGCGCATCGTCTCCCGTGCCGAGAGGCGCAGCTTGCGATTCGCCTCCTGCTGCAGGGTGCTGGTGGTGAAGGGCGCCACCGGTCGGCGGGTGGTGGGCTTCTCCTCCACCGCCGCCACCCGCCAGGGAGCCGAGAGCACGGCGTCCCGCAGGGTGCGGGCCTCGGCCTCGCCGAGCAGCCGCACCTTGCTGCCGACCTTGAGGGCACCGGTGGTCTCGTCGAAATCGGAACCGCCGGCGATGCGCTCGCCTCTGAGGTGGGTGAGCTTGGCCTCGAAGGCGGTGCCCCCCTGCTGGAGCTGGGCCTTGAGATCCCAGTAACTGCCGCTGCGAAAGGCCCGCCGGGCCCGTTCCCGCTGCACCAGGAGGCGCACCGCCACCGATTGGACCCGGCCGGCGGACAGGCCCCAGGCCACCTTCTTCCAGAGGAGCGGCGAGAGGGTGTAACCCACCAGCCGGTCGAGAATGCGGCGGGTTTCCTGGGCATGGACCAGTTCCATGTCGAGGTCGCGGGTCTGCTCCAGAGCGCGGCCGATCGCGGTCTTGGTGATCTCGTGGAACACCATCCGCTTCACCGGCACCTTGGGCTGCAGCAGCTGCAGCAGGTGCCAGCTGATCGATTCGCCCTCCCGGTCCTCGTCCGTGGCCAGGAGCAGCTGATCGGCCCCCTTGAGGGCATCCTTCAGCTCCTTGACCACCTTCTTCTTGTCCTTCTGCACCACGTAGAGGGGCTCGAAGGCGTTGGCGGTGTTGACGCCGAGGTTGGCCCACTTCTCACCCTTGTGGGCCGCCGGAATCTCACTGGCGTTGTTGGGCAGATCGCGGACATGGCCCATCGAGGCCTCGACGCGAAAATCCTTGGGCAGGTACCCCCGGATGGTTCTGGCCTTGGTGGGGCTCTCGACGATGACCAGGGTGTGCGCCACGGGAACGCGGGAAACCGTTCCCCTCTTTATCGCATCGCCAGCCGGGCCTGTGGGGATCGTCTGGCCTGCGGCCGGTCCGTCAGCGCCGTAAACGGCCGCTACAGTCCGCATCGCCGACCCCTGGACAGCCTGGCTGTGGCTCTACCCGACGTACTGCTCGCGGTTCAATCAGCCGCTGCCGGCCTCTCACCCGACGCTTTGTCCAATGCGGCCAGTGTCGCCACCGATGCGATCGCAGCGGGGGTCAGCACTGGCACCCTCAATCTGCAGCTCCATGCCGGCGCGATCGCCCCGGAGGCCGCCGTGCTGGTGGCGCTCCTGGCCTGTCTGCTGGTGGACCTGGCGGGGGAGCGCACCGCCAGCCGCTGGGTGCCGCCGATCTGCTACGGAGGTTTGATCGCTGCGTTGGTTCTGCTGGCCTTGCAGTGGAACGGTTCCCTCGAACCCTCCTTCCTGGGGGCCTTCCTCGCGGACAACCTGGCGATCGCCTTCCGGTCCGTGGTTGCCGCTTCCACCCTGATCACCCTGCTGCTGAGCTGGCGCTATGTCGAGCGCAGCGGCACGCCCCTGGGCGAATACGCGGCCATCCTGCTGGCGGCGACCCTGGGGGCGATGTTCCTCTGTGGCGCCACCGACCTGATCAGCATCTTCATTTCTCTGGAGACCCTCTCGGTTTCGAGCTACCTGCTCTCCGGTTACATGAAGCGTGATGCCCGCAGCTCCGAGGCGGCACTCAAATATCTACTTGTCGGTTCAGCCGCTGCCGCCGTATTTCTTTACGGCGCTTCCTTGCTTTACGGCCTGAGCGGCGGAAGCACGAGCCTGGTTGCCATCGCTGTCGGTCTGCGCACTGCCGCCTCCCCGATCACCGCCCTCTCGCTGGTGTTTGTGCTCGCCACGGTGGCCTTCAAGATTGCGGCCGTTCCCTTTCACCAGTGGACCCCTGATGTCTATGAGGGTTCTCCCACGCCGGTGGTCGCATTTCTTTCGGTGGGATCAAAGGCTGCCGGCTTTGCCCTGGCATTGCGGCTGCTGGTGGGCTGCTTCGAAAGCTTCGATGCCCAATGGAAATTCCTGTTCACCGTGCTGGCACTGTTGAGCATGGTGCTCGGCAACATCGTTGCCCTGGCCCAGACCTCGATGAAACGGATGCTCGCCTACTCATCGATTGGCCAGGCGGGTTTTGTGATGATCGGCCTGGTCTGCGGCACGGAAGATGGCTTTGCCGCGATGGTTCTTTACATGGCGGCCTACCTGTTCATGAACCTTGGCGCTTTCGCCTGCATCATCCTTTTCTCCTTGCGCACCGGCAGCGACAGGATCGCTGATTATGCGGGCCTTTATCAAAAGGATCCCCTGATCACCCTCGGACTGAGCCTCTGCCTGCTGTCATTGGGAGGCATTCCGCCGATGCTGGGCTTCTTTGGCAAGATCTATCTCTTCTTCGCCGGCTGGGCTGACAAGCAATATCTCCTCGTGGTTGTTGGATTGATCACTTCGGTTGTCTCGATTTACTACTACATTTCCGTCATCAAGATGATGGTGGTCAAGGAGCCGCAGGAATCCTCCGATGTCGTCAAGGCTTACCCGGCGATCAGCTGGTCCCTGGCCGGTATGCAGCCCCTGCGGGTGGCGCTGATCGGCTGTGTTCTCGTGACTGCGATCGGTGGCATCCTCTCCAGTCCCCTCTTCGACTGGGCCACCGCCGCCGTGGCCGGCACGCCGATCCTGCAGCAGGCCCTGGCCATTGCTCCTTCCCTCTCGGTGGGCTGAGATCGTCGCCATGGCGCCCCTGGAGGCCTCGAACCGCATCGGTCCCCTTCACCATCGGGACATTCCCGCTCCTGTGTTCGGGTCGCTGGCGAATCCAGCTTCCCTCCCCAGCGCCGCCGCCACCGGCTCTGTGCCGGTGGCTGAACTGCTTCATGTGGACAAGATCTACGGACAGGGTGAAGCCCAGGTGAAGGCCCTCGACAACCTTTGCCTGCGGGTCGAGCGCGGCGACTATCTGGCGGTGATGGGAACCTCCGGATCGGGCAAAAGCACGGCGATGAACATCATCGGCTGTCTCGATCGTCCCAGCGCCGGCACCTACCGCCTCAATGGCGTGGCGGTGGAAACCCTCAGTGACGATCAGCTGGCCGATGTGCGCAACCGTGAGCTTGGCTTCGTCTTTCAGCAGTTCCACCTGCTCCCCCAGCTCACCGCCATCGAAAACGTGATCCTGCCGATGATTTATGCCGGTGTGCCCTCCGAGCAGCGCCGCCAGCGCGCGCGACAGGCCCTGGAACGGGTCGGGCTGGGCCATCGACTCGACAACCGCCCCAACCAGTTGTCGGGTGGTCAACAGCAGCGGGTGGCGCTGGCCCGGGCGATCATCAACCAGCCCGCCCTGCTGCTGGCTGACGAACCCACCGGCGCTCTCGACTCCCGCACCACCGAAGAGGTTCTGGCCATCTTCGACGACCTCAATGCCCAGGGCATCACGATCCTGCTGGTGACCCATGAGGCGGAGGTGGGGGCACGGGCCGGCCGGGTTGTTCATTTCCGCGATGGCCGGGTCGCCGATTGAACGCCGGCGCAGCCGCCCATGGGTGGTGCTGATAGGGTTCGGCCGTCGGTTCGGCCCTGCGGATGGCCTCGGGATTCCTGATCGAAGGCCTGCTGATCCTGCTGCTGATCCTGGCCAACGGCCTCTTCTCCGGTGCCGAGATCGCCGTGGTCTCCGCCCGGAAGGTGCGCCTTGAGCAGCGGGCCGAACGGGGTGATCGCCGGGCCAGGGCGGCCCTGAAGCTGGCCAATGCGCCCAACGACTTCCTTTCCACCGTTCAGATCGGCATCACCCTGATCGGCATCCTCAGCGGTGCGGTGGGTGGTGCCACCGTGGCTCGCCGGCTTGAGCCCCTGCTGGCTGGGCTGCCTGGCATCGGTGGCTCCGCCAGGGGCCTGAGCATGGCCCTGGTGGTTGGTGTGATCACCTATCTCTCGCTGCTGATCGGCGAGCTGCTGCCCAAGCGTGTGGCCCTCGGCAATCCCGAAGCCATCGCCTGCATGGTGGCGGGGCCGATGCGCAGCCTGGCTCGCCTCTGCTCGCCGCTCGTGCACCTGCTGGGCGGCTCCACCGAGGCCCTGTTGCGCCTGTTGGGTGTGGCCCCCTCCGGCGAACCGGACCTCACCGAGGACGAGATCAAGGCCCTGATCCGCCAGGGGGCGGAGGCGGGCGTGTTTGAACAGGCGGAACACAGCATGGTGCAGCGGGTGTTTCGGCTCGGGGATCGGCCGATCCGTGCCTTCATGACGCCGCGCACCGAAATCACCTGGCTGGATGCGGAGGCCAGCCCCAGCGAACAGCTGGAGATCGTGATCGCCTCCAGCCACTCCCGCCTGCCGGTGGGGGCCGGGAGCCTCGATGCCTGCCAGGGGGTGTTGCGCACCAGTCAGTTTCTGGTCGCCCAGCGGCTGGCTGGGAGCCTGGCAGACACCGGTGGGGAGGCGGCCGCATCCAGCGCTGGCGGATCTGGCTCTGCCGGTATGGCGATTCCCCTGCTCCCGCTGCTGCAACCTCCGCTCTATGTGTCGGAGTCGATGCGAGCCCTGGCGGTGATCGAGCGCTTCCGCGAATCGGGCAGCCACATCGCCCTGGTCACCGATGAGTTTGGCGGTATCGCCGGCCTGGTCACCGTGACCGATCTGATGGAGGCGATCGTGGGCGATCTGCCCTCCGCTGAGGACGATGACGTTCCCTCGGTGGTGGAGCGTGAGGATGGCACCTGGCTGATCGATGGAATGCTGGAGATCGATTCCTTCCGAGAGCTGGTGGGCCGCCGGGCTCCCGGCGACGACGACAGCGACGACTTCCACACCGTCGGCGGCTTTGCCATGCACCGCCTGGGCCACATCCCCCGCGCCGGTGAACACTTCGAGGCCGATGGACTGCGTTTTGAAATCGTCGACATGGATGGCAACCGGGTGGACAAGCTTCTGGTCAGCCGCTTGCAGGTGGAGATCGATGGCGATGGCCTGCCGCCGGATCCGCGTTGAGGCCCTGGCATCGGCCCACGGTCGTTCCTTGGGCCGATCAGCGTGGGTCAGAGGTCTGGAACCAGCCGAGGCGAGCAGGCGGTCGCCTCGCCAGGGCAGCGGCGATCGCCGTCCGCAAGGGACCATCTCGGCAGCTCGGCGGGCGCCGTTCCCTGATCGGGGGCAGGGGCCTTGTCCCCAGCGGGGCTGGTGGGGGCCGGGGCGGGCTCAGGGATAGCGGTTAGGCACGAAGAACTGCTCACCGATCGGCGGCCGCTGGATCGAGCGGGCCGCCTTGCGGGGGGGCAGCTCGATCGCCGCTGGCGTCATGTCGCCGTAGGGCACCTTGCTGAGCAGGTGGTGGATGGTGTTCAGCCGTGCCCGTCGCTTGTCATCGGCCTCCACCGTGAACCAGGGCGCTTCCGGGATGTTGGTGCGGGCGAACATGGCGTCTTTGGCCACTGAGAACGATTCCCATCGTTCACGGGCTTCCAGGTCCATCGGGGAAAGCTTCCAGCGCCGCATCGGGTCGGCGATGCGCTCGCGAAAGCGCTGTTCCTGTTCGCTGTCACTCACGGAGAACCAATACTTCAGCAGCAGGATGCCGCTGTCGACCAGCATCCGCTCCAACTCAGGACAGGCCCGCAGAAATTCCTCCACCTGCCGTTCACTGCAGAACCCCATCACCCGTTCGACGCCAGCACGGTTGTACCAGCTGCGATCGAAGATCACGATCTCACCGGCGGCGGGAAAGTGCTCCACATAGCGCTGGAAGTACCACTGGGTCTTCTGCTGGTCTGAGGGGGTGCCGAGGGCCACCACCCGACAGCCCCGCGGATTGAGCGGTTCAGTGATGCGCTTGATCGTGCCCCCCTTGCCGGCAGCGTCGCGCCCCTCGAAGACCACGATCAGGCGGAAGCCCGTGCCCTTGATCCAGTACTGCATCTTCACCAGCTCCAGCTGGAGCCGCGCCAGTTCCTTCTCGTAGAGGTCGCGCTCAAGCCTTGGGCGGACCCCCGCCGCCGCCCCCGCTGCAGCGACTTGAACGGCATCGCCGACGTCGGCTTGCGCGGACCCCGGTAGAGGGGAGCGGGCATCGCCATGCCCCTGGCCCCCAGCCTGGCTGCTGATGGCTTCGCGGGCCCCCTCCTGGTCCCGCTCCTGCAGGGATCCGCTGGTTTTCTGGTCTTCTGAGGAGCGCCGCCGCTCCTTGCCGCGATGCTTCTTCTGGCCCAAGGCAGCCCCCGTCGCGAGGTCTCTACCCCCCCGCTGTAGCTCCGGCGGCGCCCTGTTGCCGGGGCAGGGGGGCGGGTGGGGGAACGTTGGCGGCCGGTGGGAAGGGGCGGGGCAGGCGATCGGTGGGTAAGGGCCGCGGTGTTCCACCCCCGGCGGTGGCTCCGGTGCCTGATCCGGATCCGTCGGCACCAGCGCCGGCGGTTCCAGCCGCTGCCGTTCCCGCTGCTCTAGCTGCGCCAGCTCCCGGTACCCCTGCACCCGGAGCGGCGATCGGGCCAAGGGGGGAGCGGGGGCGTTCCAGGCTCTCGATCAGCTGGCCCAGCAACAGGGCCACCGCATCGGGTGCAGGGCCGCCACCGGCTCCGCCCTGCAATCCCGCCAGCCCCGGCAGGCCGCCGGATTGCTGGGGCTGGCCACTGTCGAATTCACCCGGATCGATCGCCACCCAGCCGCCCTCCTGGGGAACACGCACCTCGAAGTGCAGGTGGGGACCGGTGCTGCGGCCCGTGCTGCCCACCCGGCCGATCACTTCGCCCTGGCGCACCCGGTCGCCCTCCTTCACATACAGCTCCGAAAGGTGGCCGTACAACGTGCGCCGCAGGGGACGCCCATGTTCGATTTCCACCGCCAGTCCATAGCCACCCGCATCGCCGCTGCTCACCACCCGCCCCGACAGCGCGGCCACCACGGGGGTGCCCTCCGGGGCGGCCAGATCCCGGCCGCTGTGCATCAGCCAGGTCCCCAGGATCGGGTGGAGCCGCCAGCCGAAGCCGCTGGTGGGTTCGGCGGCGCCGATCAGCGGGAACAGCAGGCCGCGGTTGCCGTTTCCACCGATCCCCTGGGGCCTTGGAGTGACCCGGAAGACATCCGTGAGGCGGAAGCTGCCGCCGATTCCCGAGAGGAGAGCCGTCACCGGGACGGAGATCGGCGGCAGCGGAGCCGCATCGATGCCATAGCGCTCGCCACCACCGCCGCCACCACCACCGCCAAGGTCGATCGCGCCTCCAGCCTGGGCGCTGCCCCCACCCCGTTGCTGGAAGACCACGCCGCCATCACCGGCGATGGCGCCGCACTCCCGGGCCGAAAAGGCCCCACTGCCGCAGCCCTGGCGCAGGAGCGAAGGATTGGCGATCAGGCCGGGATGGACCCGCACCTTCACTTCCCGAGGGCTGACCACCCCATCGCGGATCAGGGCGTCGAGGGACTGGTCAAAGCGCCGGGGGGCCTGCGGTTGCCGCTCCGCCAGGCCTGGCCGGATCGGAGCTCCGGCGGAGGGGGGCTCGGCCGGGGCGACCAGGGCCGCCGGGGCCTGCTGGAAGCGAATCGCCGGCGGCGGAGTGCGGGGCGGTTCCGCAGCCGGGGGGGCTCCCTGGACGGAAGGGGGGAAAGCCGCGGCTGGGGCCGACGCCCCGGCCGGGGCGGCCGGTGCCTCCCGGACGACCGGGGCGATCTGGGGGGCTGGTTCGGTGGCGGCTGGCGCCTCAACCTCGGCGCTGGCCGGAGCCGCTGGGGCCTCCCCTGCTTCGGCGAGGACCTGGGCGTATCGAGGCTCCGCCTGGAATGGCGCCGCCGCGGACCGATGGCCAGCGGGGGAGGCCGCCAGGGTCAAGGCCAGTAGCGGCGATGACGCCAGGGGCATCGCCAGCAGGGCGGAGAGGGCCAGGGGGGAACGGTGCGGCTGGCGGGCCATGGGGTGGGGCGAGGGGGCAGCGGAGCGATCGGAGCGCCGCATCCAGAAATCCCTGGCCATTGTGCTTCACGCGCCTCGTTGAGGCCGGCGGTTCACCGCTCAGAAGCGCCGCAGGATTCGCTGGCGGCCGTCGCCCTGAACCAATCGCAACCCGCCATCCTGCTCCAGGCCCTGCGGCTGCCACCAGGCGCCGTCCAACCACTGGGGATCCGGGGGGTGCAGCAGGGCCTCGGCGTCCCGGCGTACCGCTTCGCCATCCGCTGCCAGGGCCATGGCGCGCTCCAGGGCGCGGAGCACCAGGGCGGTGAGGGCCAGCGGTTCGCCGTGCCACAGGCCCGGTTGCCGGCGGAGATTGGCAGCGCCGAGGGGCACTGGATTGCGGCCGTTGAGCCCCAGCCCGATCCGGGCCCAGCGGATCCGCGAACCCCTCAGCCGCAGCCCAGGCAGCAGCCCGGCCAGCTTGCGGGGACCGGCGGGTGTGAGCAGCAGCAGGTCATTGGGCCACTTCAGCCGTACCGGAGCCCCCCGGGCGATCAGGGCCTGGGCCAGGGCGAGGGCGACCGCCAGCCCGGGCGCCGCCGCGTCCTGCGGTTCCGCAGGCCAGGGCAGGGCTGCGCTCAGCCACACCCCACCGGCCGGCGATTCCCAGCGGCGGCCCAGCTGGCCGTGGCCGAAGCACTGGCGCCGGGCCACCACCAGCCTGGGTTCCGTCAGACGCTCCGCCGGAGGCCGCCTCTCCAGCCAGCCCGCGAGTTCGGTTTCCGTGCTGGCGCACACGGCCAGGCTGCGCAGGCGCCAGGTCGGAGGAGCCCCCAACGCGACGAGGGCGCGGTGCTTCGCCTGGATCGCACCGTTCATGGCGGGGGCCCGGATCTCAAGGCTGCCGCGGCGGCGCCTGGCTGCGCAGGGGGCATCGCAGGGGGCAGGGTCCGCTCACAGCCCGCGCAGCCAGGCGCCCATGCGGGCGGCGCCGGCCTCCAGATCCTCGCTGGGGTGCACCAGGGCCAGGCGCTGCCAGCCCTCGCCGCCCGGTCCAAATCCGTTGCCCGGCGTGAGGCACACGCCCGTGGCGTCCAGCAGGGTGGCCGCCATGGCCTCCGAGTCCAGGCCCCGACGCCGCGCCGCCTCCGGCAGCGGCAGCCAGAGGTAGAGGGCCATGGTGGCGTCAGGCACCGTCCAGCCCTCGCGGCGCAGGGCCGCAGCCATCCGGTCCCGTCGCTCCCGATAGATCGCCCGCAGCCGTTCCGGCCAATGGGGGGCGAGGTCGAGGGCGGCGATGGCGCCGGCCTGCAGGGCCAGGGACTGGTTGAAATCCACCACCGCCTTGAGCTGGCGCAGGGCGGTGATCAGGGGTTCGCCGCCGATGGCGAAGGCGATGCGGTAGCCCCCCAGACACCAGCCTTTGGAGAAGGAGAAGAACTCGATGCCGCAGCGCCGCCAGTCCGGATGGCGCAGCAGGGCCGGCGCCTCACCTTCGAGGGCCAGGTCGATGTAAGGGTTGTCGTGGGCGAGCACCAGGTCGTGGTCGATGGCCCGGGCCATCGCCTCATCCAGCCAGGCCTGTTGCCCCGTGGTGGCGGTGGGGTTGTGGGGGAAGCCGAGCACCATCAACTTCAGCTGATCCCAGGTCTGGGCGGGGAGGGCAGCGAAATCGGGGCGCCAGCCCTGCTCCGGATCGAGATGGAGGAGCACCGTCTGAGCGGAAGCCAGCTCCAGGCCGCCGCGGTGGGAGGGGTAGTGGGGGTCCAGCAGAAGGGCGCCATCGCCGGGGTTGAGCACCGCCAGGGGCAGGTGGGCCGTGCCTTCCTGGGAACCCACCAGCAGCAGCACCTCCCGTTCGGGATCGACCCCGACCCCGAAGCGTCGCTGGGCCCAGGCGGCGACCCGTTCGCGGAACGGCAGGGTGGCCGCATGCAGGCAGTAGGACGCACTGCGGGGCTCTTGAAGCGCCGTGGCGATCGCCGCGAGGGCCAGCGGCGGTGGTTGCAGGTCGGTGGAGCCGAGGGAGAGATCCAGAAGGGGAGGAAGCCCCGCGGCGCCGTTGTCGCTGGACCGATGGCCGAGCGGGGGTGGGCTGGCTGCGGCAGCGAGGCGAAGGGTGTAGGCCCGCTTGCGGCTGTCGTTGCGGGCAAAGACGCCGCTGCCGAGCCGCGCGACCCGTTCAGAGATGGGCATCGAGGATGGCGCGGAGCTGGGCCTGGGTCATGACACCCTCATGGCGCCACAGCTCCTTCCCCGAGCGGAACAGGATCAGCGTCGGCAGGCCCTGAATCCGGTAGCTGTCGCGGCTGGCTGGATTGCCATCGGCTTCAAGCTTGACCACCTTCAGCTGTTCGCCGTAGGTCTGGGCCGCCCAGCCCATGATCGGGGCCATCAGTCGGCAGGGTCCGCACCACTCGGCCCAGACATCCACCAATACGGTGCCGGAGTGCTCAAGAACCTCATCCGCGAAGGTGATGTCGCTGACGTCGATCACGGTATTGGTGGTGGTGGACACGGCCTGGACGCGGTTCAGTGAATTGTATGGAGCTCGCAGAAGCCACCGCCGCTTTTCAGGCGCCGCTGGGCAGGCGCCAGCTTGAGGCTGGGTCGGAACTGCCGCGGCAGTTGGGGAGGAACCAGGCGGCCGCCGGGGCGCTTCAAGCAGCGCAGGCTTCCTTCTGCCCCTGAATCGAATCCGGAACGACCAGCCTCCTGGCTCCTCGGCCTGAACCCTCGGCCTGACCCATCAGACCGATGAACGCTCGCCCAGGCCCGAGCCGCCAAGGCCAGCATCCAGGTCAGGTGATGTCAGGAGAGGTCAGCCAGCTCGGCGGTGGCCGCCGGGCTGGCTCTCGGGAGCAGGGATGGATTCAGAGCTTGTCGATCGAGCGGCGCAGGTCTTCGAGCTCGGCATCCACCTCGGCCACCTTGACCGGCTCGAGCTGGGGTAGGGGCCCATCGGCTGCGGGCAGGGCCACGGGGGTGGCGCCGCCCGAGAGGCGCTTGCGCAGCGATTCGAGCTCCTCGTCCACGCTGTCGCCCTCCAGGCTGGCGAACTGGGCTTCGAGGTCGGCTCCGGCCAGCTCGGCGGCCGCCTGGCTGCGGGCCTCCATCGACAGCACCTTCTCTTCCATCTGCTCGAAGGCCGCCATCGAGCTGGTGGTCGACAGATTGCCGACCGCGCTCTGCAGTTGCTCCTGGGCCTGGGCCGCCTGGGCGCGGGCCTTGAGCATGTACTTCTTGGTCTTGGCCTCAGCGATCTTGCCTTCCAGGGCGGTGAGGCTGCGCTTGAGGGTGTCGACCTGGGACACCTGGGCGTTGATCTGGTTGTTGAGGGCGGTGGCGGTGTCCTGGTAGGTCTTGCGGCGGGACAGCGATTCGCGCGCCAGTTCCTCCTCCCCTTTCTTGAGAGCCAATTCAGCCCGTTGATACCAGGTATTGGCCTGACTCTCGGCCTGTTCAGCCTGATTCTGGAGCCGCTTCTGGCTGGCGATCGCCGTGGCCACGGCCTGACGAAGCTTGATCAGATCCGCCTGCATGTCGGCGACGGATTGATCGAGGATCTTGGCCGGATCCTCCGCCTTGCCCACCAGATCGTTGAGGTTGGCGCGCAGCAGACGGCTGAGCCGATCGAAGAAGCCCATGAACGGAACGGGGCGGTGGCCCGAGGGTAGCCCCCATCGTTGCCAGAGGCTGGCCGTGGCGCCAACGACGGATTGCCGCACCGGTGACGCGGCTCCTAACGTCAGATCATCGAGGCTGATGGCCCCATGCCAGGCAGCAATTCCAACCGCAGCAACCGCCAACGCTTCGATCCCAGCAGGGTCGAGGGCCGTGGCCAGGCCAGGCGGGTCGGCAACGTCTCGTTTCTGGTTCCGGCTCCGCCAGCACCGGCCACCCCTCTGGCGGGCTGCCTGGAGGCCCTGCAGAGCGAGTGGGTGCGCGAGGGACATCTGGCTGCCCTCTGGCAGGCCTGGCCCCGGCTCGCCGGTCCCCAGCTGGCTCCCCACTGCCGTCCCCTGGCCCTGCGGGCCGGGGTGCTCACCGTGGGGGCGGCGCCGGGACCCTGGTTGCAGGCCTTGCAATACAACCGTCACCAACTGCTCGGCGCTCTGCGGGGGGCCGGCTTCGCCATCCGCGATCTCCGGGTCAGCCAGCACCACCCCGAGGCCCCGATCGCTCCGGGCTCGCAGGAGCAGGCCGCGGTGTGGGCCCGGCATCCGAGCCGCAGTGATGTCCACGGCATGGCGGTCTGTCCGGCCTGCGGCCGGCCGGCGCCGGCGGGGGAAATGGCCCTATGGAGCCACTGCGGTTTTTGCCGGCGGGCCGAGCTGGCGGACCAGGCGAGGAGAGATCGGGAACGGGCTGGAGCCGAGCCGCCCGAGTCCGGTGGTGGGGGCGGTGATGCTGGGTTGACTGCCTTGCCGACGCCGTAGCGGTGAAGGCCGGGGCTGCCTTCACCGCCGCACCCTGAGGCCTTGCAACGCCAAGTCAATGGCGCGTCAACGCTGAGGTTGCCGGGTGGTGCTGGCCGCTGACCCCGCCGGGGAGGATGGGGTGGCCGCTGCGGGGGCCGCAGCCGCTGGGGGCTGCCGTTGCCCTGGGGCACCGGGGCCGACGACGGTGGCGCACGAGCTCTCCAGATGGGCCAGATAGAGCGGCAGCTTCTGGGCGGCCATCGCCCTGGCTTCGGCTTCGCGGTGCCAGCTCTTGTCGGTGTAGAGGGCGTCGATGTCGCGCAGGTCGGCGCGGCTGAGATTGGCACGCAGATAGGCGTTGCTCAGCAGCGGCACCCCCCTGCGGCAGCGCGCCTGGACGCCGTGCCAGCCCTCGTGCATCAGGGTGTCGAGCTGGTTGCCGCGGGGGCAGACGACGATGCGGCGGCTGCCGCGGATGTACAGACCGAACAGATTGGGCTCGTTGCGGCAGCGTTCATGGCTGCCGACCACCTCGAAGCCGTAGTTGCGGAAGGTCTGGACCAGGGCGTTGAAAGCGTTGGCATCGAAGCGGGCCGCGGCGGTGGCTGGGGCCCAGGGGCAGGCCAGGGAGGCGATCAGACCGCAGGCCAGGGACCGGATGGAGACGGCCATGGCGGACGCCGGGGATGGCAACTGGCCGGAATGTAGTCAGGATGCGGCGGTTTCGCCCACCGTTGGCCTCACCGTTGCGAACTGGGCGCGCCAGCGGCGTTCCTGCTCCTGGGCCTCGTCGCTTCCTTCGGCGGGGAAGCCGGGAAGGAAGTCCTTGTCGGCGGTGGGTTCGTAGGGACCCTCCTTGATCTCGAGCATCACCGAATCGGGTTCCAGGGCCACCAGGGTATGGAGGATGCCCTCCGCCAGCTGGATGCCGCGCAACGGTCCGGCGGCCGCCAGCCGCTCCCTCTGAACCACCTGACCGTCGGGGTCGAGCAGCAGCAGACCGATCGCTCCCTGCAGCACCACAAAGCACTCGAACCCAGCCCCCGGCCGGCTGCGCAGATGGCGATGGGGGCGCACGTAGGTGCCCGGTTGCATCACGTTGAGGAAGCGCTGGACGGGATCGGGCTCCCGGTGAAGGTTGTGGTTGCGGCGCAGCCGGGGCAGGGCCCTGGCCTCGGCGGCCACCCGATCGAACAGCTCCTGATCAAGCCGCTGCAGGGAGGGGGGATCGCTGGTCATCACCCCATTCTCAGGGATCGCCGCAGGGGTGGCCGCTGCCGGTGCTGATCCGGGGCGGCCGGAACGGCTCCGGCGATCAGGAGCTTCCGTGGAGGAGCGCGGCGCAACAGGCGGCGAAGGCCGCCGCTGGATCGGGGGCGGCGCTGATCGGCCGGCCGATCACCAGCTGGCTGGCTCCGGCGGCGATCGCTTCGGCTGGACCCATCACCCGGGCCTGGTCGCCCGTGGCTGAGCCGGCCAGCCTGATCCCGGGGGTGACCAGGGCAAAGGGGCGAGGGTGAGCCCGCCGCAGGGCTGTCACTTCGAGGGGGGAGCAAACGCAGCCGCCGATGCCGGCGGCTGCCGCCAGGGCCGCCAGGCGTTCCACATGGGCGGCCAGGGGTTCCTGGATCGCCAGCTCGCTGTGGAAGCGCGACTCGGGCCAGCTGGTCAGCACCGTCACCGCCAGCAGGGTGGGTGAGGGCAGCCCGGCGGAGGCAGCGCCTGCGACCGCGGCCTCCTGGGCGGCGGCCAGGGCTTCGGATCCGGCCGCGCCATGCACCGTGATCAGACCGGCGCCGAGGCGGGCGGCGTTGCGGCAGGCCCCGGCCATGGTGGCCGGGATGTCGTGGAACTTCAGGTCGAGGAACACCTTCAGGCCTCGCTGCCGCAGCTCCGCCACCACGGCGGGCCCGGCCGCACTGAAGAGCTCCAGCCCCACCTTCACCCAGCGCAGGCCCACAACCGCATCGGCCAGGGCCAGGGCGGAGGCGGAATCGGGTCGATCCAGGGCCAGGATGATCTGCTCGGCCGGGTCGTGGGCAGGCGTTGCAGCCATGGGGGGCCGGGGAAGTCGCGGGGCGGAAGGGGGCTGGGCTGGTCGCTGACCCTCGAAACCGTGCCCGAGGGGGCGCTGGGGTGAGGGTCTTCGTTTGTTTGTTTGGATCTGGATCTGGATCTGGATCGGGTGGTCTGGCCCTGGCCTGGGCAGCTCTGGAGTGGGCCCTGCACCAAGGGGCTCAGGGGCGAGGGTCGGTTCAACCGCCCGGATCATCCGGTCGGTGCACGATCCACCGCTGCTCCGAGGCCCAGCAGCCGACTCAGACGATCTTCAATGCTCTCATCCCGGGCCGGGCTGGCAGGGCTGCAGAGCAGCTGTCTCCCCACCACATCGGCACCCAGGTGGGCCAGCTGCAGCCGCAGGGCCGCCAGGGCTGTGCTGCCGCCGCCACCGGAGTGGCTGGCGATCGCCACCGGCCTCCGGTTGAAGAGGGCACGGAAGTCCTCCCCCTGCACCGATAACCAGGCGATGGCGCTGGTGAGCACCGGTGGGATCGATCCGTTGTATTCGGGTGCGCAGATCAACCAGCGGCTGGCGCTCCAGGTCCGGCAGGGCGGGGGGGATCCCGGCCGCCTGGGTCCGTGGCGTGAACAGGGGCAGCGCGATGGCGGTGAGATCGAGCAGGTCGGTGCGCTGGCCCCGGGCGGCGGCGGCATTGGCGAAGCGCTGCGCCAGCTGAAGGTTTTGGCCGTTGCTGGCGGCGATCAGCAGGAGATCCGAGGCTGGTGGGGATGTCATCGGCGGAGCGGTGGCCGGCTGGGTTGATCCTGCCTGCCTGCCGCCGCCGCCGGGTTGGATGGCCGCGGCGGTGGCGCCGCGAACCCACGGCAGGCCGCCCCCATCAGGCCAGACGGCCTCGCGGCCCGTGCTGCAGGGAGAACGTGGTTGCCGGTGTGAGCTTGCAATCGGATATCTCGGAAGTTGATCCATCCGGCATCAACCAGGCATCAGGGCACAATAATGCTCCAGGATGCGATGATAAAACTTTGGGCCTTTTGCTCTTTCCCGTTGGTCTTCTCGGCCTGCGGTTAGAATTCACTCCTGCCGTTTGTTTGAAGCTGCCAGCTCGTTGTTGCACGGTTGGCTCGACTTCATGCCGGCGGATCCACACCTCAAGTCTTGGAACTGGCAGCCCATGAACCCCGCTCGAGCGATGCGCAGAGCCGCCTGGCAGGCGTCGATGATCGGTCTCCCACGCGGGCCGCACATCACCCGCTATTTTATGTATCAACACCTTCGGAAGATCGGGGCTGATCTCCAGTTGCCCCCTGGCAAGGTCGTCTCTGTGAGCCACTCCGACGCATTGGCCTCCATGCTTGGAATCAAGGCGACTGAGATGATTTCCGCTGACTATCCAGACCACAACTTATTGGCGCTTGGTTGGGATGATGATTCCATGGATTATGTGCTTTCGGATCAGGTGCTCGAACATGTGGAAGGTGATCCCTATCAGGCCGTTGCTGAGTGCCATCGCATTCTTCGCCCCGGTGGTGTCTCGGTGCTGACCACGTGCTTCATTAATCCCATCCATGGTTGCCCTCGGGACTTCTGGCGCTTTTCGGCTGATGCTCTGGCGCTCCTTCATCAAGACTGGTCGGACATTATTGAGGTTGGTGGTTGGGGGAATTTCGAGGCATGGTCCATCGTTCGAGATGGTTTGCGCTTTGAAGGAGTGCCCGATGCAGCCTGGCATCCCCTGCATCGAATCGCCATGCGCAACGATCCGCTCTGGCCAATTGTGACCTGGATAATCGCTCGCAAATGATGGTTCTCAGCAGGTCAGAGCGGAACGCCTGGACGCAAATCTAAGACTAAGGAATAGACGTCTTCTATCAATGCACAGGCTCTATTGTTGGCGTTCTTGGCCTGGCTGAAGAGCCGGCGTATGTTTGGCTTATGGTTGTTGAAACCGGTGCCAACGGTGGCCGATTCGATGAGCCGATCCAGCCCCTTTCTGGCTGGTGCCTATCGGATGCCACTTGCGGCGAAGAGCCTTGGGGCGCTGGATGGAGCCGCCGGCGTCGCCCTGCCGCTGGGCTGGCTGTCAGGACCTTCTCCCCACCATCTGCTGTTGTTCCGGCCTGTTGAGGCCGCGGCGCGGGAGGGTCCTGGCCTGCTGGGGAGCGGTGGTGGCGTCGGACCGCTGCCGGTGGGGGATCCGCCCCTGCCGCTGCGGGAGCTGGTCTTCGGGGCGATCCGTTTGACCCGCATCGCCGCTGAACAGTCAGTGTTGGCCGGTCTGCACGACAGCCTGCTGCTGTTCCACCGGCAGGGTGAACGCATCCGGTGATGGCTCAGCCTGCCGTGGCCGCTGCTCCACCACCGGCCTGACTCAACCAGGCTCTTGATTACGCAGCAAGCTCCGCAACCGGCCCAGCCAGGCCGTAGAGTGGTACACAAATACCATCCGGGTTATGGGCCGAAATGCCATTCAGTTCCAGAAAGGGCTCTCTGTGCCCGAGTTTCTGAAGCTTTACGGAACG
>CAIZQU010000078.1 GCA_903935205.1 uncultured cyanobacterium
GCCGTACAGCTCCAGGAACTGCGACAATGACATCCCAGGCTGGAACTGGATCCGGTTCATAGCCATGGCATCTGGGCCAGTACACGCGTACCAGCTTAGCCTGGGAAAGCTGGTCGCGGAGCTTGGTGCCTAATCAAGTGGGCGTATGGGTGGTGAGGGAGGGGCTGGAGCAGGAAGAGGTGGAGTCGCTCGGGCGGGCGGGCACCGGCGGCACGGCCATGGTGCCGCGTTCCTCGCCGGCCTGGATCTCGATGCGGCCGTGCCCGTCCTGACCGTCGGGGCAGAGCGTCAGGTTGCCGCTGGCGGCGCTACCCCCGCCAGAGCTCAAGGGCCGCTGCGATCGGGCCCTGCTCACACGGGAACGAACGTCAGCGGCCTGGACCGCCGGCTCCTTCGTACTCCTGAAGCAGAGCCTCCAGCTGGTCGTGGAGGGCCGGCATCAGGCCGGCGTTGTAGTAGTCGTCGTGATGCTCCAGGCAGCGGTGCAGACGGGCCCCGCGGCGGGCGTAGAAGCTCCAGAGTTTGGCCTGCGAGGCCTGCAGTGCCCTGGAGCAGAACACCTCCACCTGCAGCGGTAAGCGCTCCGGGTTGTAGTAGGTCTGCAGTTGCACAAAGTAATCACCGCGCAACGGTTGCGTCGGTCTTGGCCTGGCGGTTGGATCCAGCGATTCCGGCGCCAGTTCACCCCTGGAGCGCAGCAGCGTCCAGCCGTGGAAGCGGAGCGCTTGCCAGGCCGCGACCAGCCGGGGGGCTATCGCGCTGCGCTGGCCATGCCGCAGCCGGCGCAGTCGTTCTGGCCAGCGTTGCCGCTGACGATCCAGCAGCAGATGCAGGCGCAGGCGACGGTGCAGATCCGCCGTTGCTGCCGTATCCATCAGCGCAACCATGCCGACTTCCGCCCCGCGTCGCAGCAGCTCAGCCGCCACAGCCCAGGCATACCAGCCACCGGCCGAATAGGCCAGCAGGTGATAGGGCCCGCTGGGCTGGAAGCGAAGCATCGCATCGGCATAATGCCGCGCCATCTCTTCCACACTCTTCTGGCGTTCGCCGCTGCCATCGAACCCGATCGCCTGCAGGCCATGGACAGGGCGATGGGGCGCAAAGGTGCGGGCCAGCTCGATGTGAATGAACACATCGCCTTCACCGCCATGGATGACAAACAACGGCCTGGCCTCTCCCCGGCTCTGCAGGGTCACCAGTGAGCCATCGCTCTGCCTGCCGCTCAGATCGCGCTGCTCCAGCCGCACCGCCAGCGCCTCGATCGTCGGCGCCTGAAACAGCACCGCCAGCGGCAGGTTCACCCCCATCTCCCTCTCCAGCAACGCCGCCAGTGCGGCACTGCGCAGCGAGTTGCCCCCCAGCTCGAAGAAGGGATCCCTCACCCCGAAATCCCCGTGCCCCAGCACCTCGGACCAGAGGGCATGCAGACGCCTCTCCATCCCGTTGCGGGGGGCCAGACGTCCGCTCGGTTCGCTGGCGAAGCCAGGTTCCGGCAGGGCCCGGCGATCGAGTTTGCCGTTGGCGGTGAGTGGCAGATGGTCCAGAGGGATGAAGGCAGACGGCACCATCGGCGCCGGAACGCGGGCGCTGAGGTGGTCGCGCAATGCCCCGGCGAGGTCGCTGCTGGAGCCGGATGGGCTCGGCACCCAGTAAGCCACCAGGCAGGGATCGCGCCCTTCCGCCTGGTGCAACACCACCGCGGCGGCGGCAACGGCCGGGTGGCTGCACAGGTGGGCTTCGATCTCGCCGGGTTCGATGCGAAATCCCCGCAGCTTCAGCTGTTGATCGATGCGGCCATGGAAGCTCAGACAGCCATCGGATCGCCAGGCGACGAGATCCCCGGACCGATAGAAGCGCGCCCAACAATCCGCGGCCTCCGGATCGACGCCGAAGGCCTCGGCGCTGCGTTCCGGGTCATGGAGATAACCCCGGGCCAGACCGACGCCGCCGATCTGCAGTTCTCCCGGTACTCCGATCGGGCAGAGCTGGCCGGCCGGGTCGACGATGCGCACCTGGGTGCCGGCAATCGGCCGACCGATCGGCACCGCCGCTGGGTCGACTCTCTCACCAGCGGCAAGGCGGTGACAGCTGGTGAAGGTGGTGGCCTCGGTGGGGCCGTAGCCATTGATCAGCATGTGGCCGGGGGGCATGCGGTCCAGCAGCCGTTGCACCAGGACCGGCGACAGCACATCGCCGCCGGCCAGAACCTGGCTCACCCCCGCCAGGGCATCGGCCTGGTCCTCCACCATCGCGTCAAACAGACCGGCCGTGAGCCAGAGCGTGGTGATCCGATGGCGCCGCAGCAGCGCCGCCAGCTCCCGCAGCGAGGGCTGGCCCTGGGGGGCCAGCACCAGGGTGCCGCCATGCAGCAACGGACCCCAGATCTCGAAGGTGGCCGCATCAAAGGCCACCGGCGCCAGCTGCAGCACCACGGCTCCAGGGCCGAGTCGAAAGCCGTTGCAGGGATCCACCAGCCGCAGGATGGCGGGGTGCTCCACCGCCACACCCTTCGGGATGCCGCTGCTGCCTGAGGTGTAACAGACATAGGCCAGCGGGGCACCGGCGATCGCGGCGTCGGGTGGTCGGGCCGCGGTCAGTGGTGTCAGACCCTCGCGGCTGATCAGCAGGGAGCAGCCGCCCTGGTCGAGCAGCTGCTGGCGCCGTTCCAGCGGCCAGCTGGGATCCAGGGGCAGGTAGGCCCCTCCCGCCTTGAGGATGGCCAGCAGGGCCACCACCAGCTCGGCTGAACGCTCCAGGCAGACCGCCACCAGCGCCTCGTTGCCCACACCCCGCGCGATCAGCTCCTGCGCCAGTCGTTCGGCACGGGCTTCGAGCTGGCGGTAGCTGATGGCCTGGTCGGCGACCACCAGGGCCACGGCATCGGGGCTGCGTTGCACCTGCTCGGCAAAGGCCTGATGGACCAGGCGATCAGCCGGATCGCAGCTGGGGCCCCGCTGCCAGGATTCAATCCGGGCACGCTCCCGATCCCCCACCATGGGCAGGCTGGCGGCAGCGCCATCCGGACCGCTCAGCGCCGCGGCAAGCAAATGGCGAAGATGGCTGGCGAGGCGGGCGATGCGATCGGCGTTGTAGAGATCCTGGCTGTAAATGATCTGGCCCTCGATCGCACCATCACCGCCAATAGCCAGGTGGAATTCCAGATCCAGCCGACAAACATCCGCTCCCCATTCCAGCGCTTCGACCCTCATTCCATCCAGCTGAGGAACAACCTTCTCGGTCTGCTCATTCAGCTGGACCATCACCTGCACCAGTGGATTGCGGCTGGTGTCGCGATCCGGCTGCAAGGCCTCCACCATCTGTTCAAACGGCAGCTCCTGATGCTGATAGGCGGCCAACGAGCGGTCGCGAACCTCGATCAGGACGTCACGGAAGCTGAGATCCGGATGGATCTGAAGGCGTATCGGCAGCAGATTGACAAAAAAGCCGATCAGCTCCTCCAGGGACTGATGATTGCGGCACCAGAATGGTATGGCGATCGCGAAATCGCTCTGTCGGCTATAGCGATGCAGCAATACCGCCACCAGAGCCACAAGGCCCATCTGCAAGGTCGCCCCCTCCTGCTGGCAGAGCCGGCGCAAGGCCTCCACCTCTGCGGCCGGAATCGTGCAGGCCTCGCTGCCGCCCTGCTGCGTGGGCTGCAGCGGCCGGGCGCGATCGCTGGGGAGCTCCAGGGGTGCGAGTCCCTCCAGCTGCAGCGTCCAGTGGTCGAGCAAGCGTTGCCGTCGGCTGCCGCTGAGGCGCTGCCGCTGCCAGAGGGCGTAATCCTGATAGTGGATGTCCAGCGGCCTGAGAGCCGGGCTGCGGCCGGCGCGATAGGCGTTGTACAGCTCCCCCAGATCTCGGGCCAGCACCTGGCGGGACCAGCCATCCGATGCGATGTGATGGTGGTTGATCAGCAGCAGATGCTCCCGGTCGCTCACCATCAGCAGCCGTGCCCTCAGCAGCAGGCCGGAGTTCAGATCAAAGGGAAGGGTCTGCTCCTCCCGTCGCCAGTCTTCGAGAATGGCGTGGGGATCCCGCTCCCCAACGCCATCGCAATGCAGGCAGAAGGCTCCAGCGGGATGCACGATCTGGACCACCTCGCTGCCCTGCAGGCGGAAGGACGATCGCAATGTGGCGTGGCGCTCGATCAGGGCGCCCAGACTGTGCTCCAGCGCCGCGAGATCCAATGCGCCGCTGAAACGCCAGAGCCCTGGCAGCTGATAGGCCGTCAGTCGGGGTTCGAGCTGCTGCAGAAACCACAGCCGGCTCTGGGCATGGGAGGCGGCAAAGGCCTGGCAGCCCTGCGGCCAGTCCCCCGGCAGGGGACGGGCGGTGGCGATCTCCGCCGGGGGGGCGGCCTCAGCCGCCAGAGCGGCGATCAGCTGCGCCTGCCCAGCGATCGTGGGGGTCTTGAACACCGCGGCCAGCGATGGTGCCCTGCCAAGGCTTTGCTCGATGCGGGAGACCAGGCGGGCGGCGGCGAGGGAATGGCCGCCGACCAGAAAGAAATGGTCGTCGATGCCAAAGGCCGCATGGCCGAGAACCTCGGCCCAGAGGCTGTGGAGCTGCCGCTGCCGTTCGGTCTCTGGAGCCTGGCTGCCCTGCGGATCCGCCGCGAAGCAAGGGGCTGGCAGGGCGCTGCGATCGAGCTTGCCATTGCTGCTCAGCGGCAGCTCGTCCAGCTCCACAAAGGCGGCCGGCACCATGACCTCCGGCAGCCGGCCACGCAGATGGCCACGAAGGTCGGCGGGCGAGGCCTGGGCCCGGCCCCCAGCCCAGCGGCGGGCGGTCCAATACGCCACCAAGGCGGGCGTCGACCCGGACCTGTCCCGCACAATCACCACCGCCTGTTCGACAGCGGGGTGGTCCAGGAGGTGGGCCTCAATCTCGCCGGGCTCGATCCGCACACCATGCACCTTGATCTGCATGTCCCTGCGGCCGAGAAACTCAATGGCGCCATCGCTCAGATACCGGGCCAGATCACCGGTTTTGTAGAGACGGCCGGGGCCCCAGGGGTTGTTGATGAAGCGTTCGTCCGTCAGTTGTGGACGGTTCTGATAGCCGCGGGCAACCTGCACACCACCGATATGCAGTTCACCCGGCACGCCGATCGGAACGGGCTGAAGCAGGGGGTCGAGAAGATAGAGCTCGGTATTGGCGACAGGCCGGCCGATCGGCACACCAGGTCCGTGATCCTCGGCTTGGCAACGCCACTGGCTGACATCGATCGCCGCTTCGGTTGGGCCGTAGAGATTGATCAGCTCCCCATGGCCCAGGACGCTGAAGAACTGACGGGCCAGCTCCGAGGACAGGGCCTCGCCACTGCAGAACACCTGGCGTAGGCCTGTGCAACGCTCGACACCCGGCTCACGCAGAAAGATCTGCAACATCGACGGGACGAAATGGAGCGTTGTGATCTGCTTTCGCTGGATCAGATCGATCAGGTAGGCTGGTTCCAGATGTCCATGGGGACGCGCCAGGATCAATCGAGCCCCGACCATCAGGGGCCAGAAGAACTCCCAGATCGAGACATCGAAGCCAAAGGGCGTTTTTTGCAGCACGCCATCTGCCTCGCTGAGCGGATAGTCGTGCTGCATCCACCAGAGGCGATTGCACAGGCCCGCCTGATGATTGAGCACCCCTTTGGGTTGGCCGGTCGAGCCAGAGGTGTACAGCACATAGGCCAGCTGCTGGCCATGACAGGGCCGCTGCGGATTGTTGCTTGACCGTTGCTTGATCGCCGCCGTCTGTTGATCCAGGGCGATGATGGTTGTGCCGTTACGGTCGCGCGGCAATAGGGCCAGAAAACGCTCTTCGCTCAGGATGCGTGCAACCCCTGAGTCCTCCACCATGAAGCTCAGCCGCTCCGCCGGTTGGCCTGGATCCAAGGGCAGATAGGCGCCACCGGCCTTGAGCACGGCCAGCAGGGCCACCACCAGCGCAACGGAGCGCTCCAGGCAGAGGCCCACCACCGTCTCCGGCTTCACTCCCTGGGCGATCAGCTCATGGGCCAGCTGGTTGGCCCGTTCGTTGAGCTCCTGATAGGTGAGCTGCTGATCCTCCACCACCAGGGCCAGGGCATCGGGGGTGCGCTCCACCTGCCGCTCGATCAGCTGGTGCACCCCAAGATCCGGGACGGCCAGGCGGGGGCCTTGCTGCCAGCGCTGCAGCTGCTGACGTTCCGCGTCCTGCAGCAGGGGGAGTGCCTCGCCCTGGGCATCCGGAGCCTGAACGGCCGCAGCCAGCAGGGTCTGAAGGTGACCCGTGAGGCGCTGGATGCGATCGGCCGCGAAGCGATCGCTGTCGTAGGTGATCGCGCCGCCCACTCCACCATCGCCGCTGCGGCTGAGCACAAAGGAAAGATCACCACCCTCCATGACCGGCTGGGGAGCCTCAGGCGCTGCCAGCCCCAGGCCATCGCTGCCGTCAAGGGATGAGGCGCTGCGATCCAGCCAGCGGAGCGTCACCTGATGCAACGGCGGACGCTCGCCAGGGCCTGGCTGCCGGCCATCCTCGGCGATCCAGTCAACAGGGAGCTGGGGATGCTTGTTGGCGCCGCAGGCGGTGTCGTTGACCTGGCGGAGCAGTTGGCGGAAGCTCTGCTGGCGCGCAAACCGCACCCGGATCGGCACAAGCTGGCCGGCGGCTGGGATCCCGGGTCTCAGCTCCTGGTGCCGCTGCCCCCCGCAGCTCACGCCGATCGCGAGATCGTCCTGTTGGCTGTAGCGATGCAGCAGCAGGGCGACGCCAGCGCAGAGGCCGGTCTGCAGGTTGGTGCCCTCCTGGCGACAGAGGCTGTCCAGTGCGGCGATCAGCTCGGCCTGGACCCGCAGCCCCGTGGTTTCGCCCCGCTGCGATGGCGCTGCCGGGCGGGGGTGGTCGCTGGGAAGGGTCAGGGGTTCGAGGCCCCTGAGCTGATCGCGCCAGTAGTCGTGATCGCTCGCTGAGCTGACCTGGATCTGGGGCATCTCAGCGTTGGAGTCATGGCCAGCCAGGCCAGGCTGATGCTGGCCAGCCGCTGGTTGGGTGGGGCAGGCGGGAGCTAGTGAAATCAGGGTATCCTGATGGGCGATTTCTAGGCTTTCTGCCGACGAAGACACGTTCGGCGACATGATCAGACGAGGCTGGCGACGAGATGGAACTTCTTGAATATCCCCGCCATGATTTTCTCGCGGAGTGCGCGATTTTTAATCTGCTTATTGAATCACGCAGCCCCCCGTGCTGACAACCTTCCCGCCCCCGCCCCCCGAGCCCGCGTCAATCCTGCCCAGAGCTGCGATGCCTTGACCGCCAAGGCATGGCCCCCGCTGTCGCCTTCGGAATGGTGTGGGGGGTGGGGGCACAGCCGGGTCTCCGCCACGGTCGCGCCAGCCTGTGATCATCGCTGCATGCCAGTGGGAACAGCCTTCGATCCGCTGCCACAGTCGCTACCGTCAGGCTATCGGCTGGCAGCCTGGAAGCCTCGATCACGTCCCCACGGCAGGGCTGATGCAACATCCGTCAACGGTTCTTTTGCCGTGGCTGCGCGTATGGGTTGAGGTCGCTGGCATGGCGTGCCTCCTGGGCCTGCAGGCATCTCTGCCGCAACCGATGGCGATCTGATCAGCGCCAAGAGGGCAATCGCTGGCCTGCAGATCGAGAAGGCGGGGTTGATGCTGGGTTCCAGGCTTTGATCTCTGTCTGCTTCTGGTCTCGAGGCTCCAAGATCACGATAGTGCTCAATGCGAAAGCTTGTCTCAGTTCAAAACATCTGATCCTCTCGATGATTCTCTGCAACGGATCTTGCTGCGCTGAGCGCAACATCGAATTTCCAGCTTTTGCCCTCCTCTGCCCAGCAATCCTCGGCACCCTCTAAGGCCCCGCCACCCTCCGCGGGGTAGTGGTCATGGTGCCGCCGCAGGAGTCGGTGGAGCCGCTCGGGCGGGCGGGCTTCGGCGAACTACGGCCAAGCTGCCGCCCGCCCCCTCGCCGGCCTGGATCCCGATGCGGCCGCGCACGTTCTGACCATCGGGGCGGAGCGTCCGGTGGCCTGCGGTGGCGCTCCAGCGTCCGCGGCTGTTGACGCTGCCCTGGCCGTCCTTGCGGACACCGCAGCGGGCGGCGCCGCTGAGCACCCGCCGTGACGGGCGGTGGCACTTGCAGACCAGCCGCTTCTGTTGCCATGGCCACCGGCGCCGTTTACAGCTTTGCGGGCTTCGCGGCGGCGGAGCCCAGCCACCTCTGGCTCCCCCACGACGGCTACCCCACCGGCGCCGCCTGGCGCTTCGCGGCCAGCCTGCGGCAGGGCGAACCGCCCGCAGACTTCCTGGCCGCCTTCCGCCGCAGCCAGCCCGCTGCCGAAACCCTGGCATGCATCGAGGCCGCGGCGGCAGCTACCTACCACTACCGCGTCCTGCTGCGGGCCAGGCCCGATCCAGCCCTGGCGGTGAGCTGCTGGCGCCGGCTGCCGGCGGCCGGGGGCTGGCAGCTGCGTTGCGGTCCGCTGGCGATGGCGCTGTTCATCCAGCGCTTTCTGCCCGGGTGAAGGCGGTGCTGCCTGCCCTTGGCCCCGGCCAGCCGCCTGCCCCGTCAGCAGCCGGCCACAAGCTCCCCACTCCCTCAACCCCCGGCCACAGGCTCCCCATTCCACAGGCTCTCCAGCGTGTAAGGGCCCCCCTCCAGACACCAGAAGCGCCCATCGATCAGCCGCCGCCCCTGATCCAGCGCGGTCAGTCGGGTCAGCAGCTCCCCATCGAGCACCGCGTCCGCGGCGGCCAGGTTCTCGGCCAGCCGCGCCGGTTGCACGGATTTGGGGATCACGGCGGTGCCGCAGCCGATCCCCCAGGCCAGCAGCAGCTGGGCCGCCGTCAGTCCCCGTTCCGCCGCCAGCGCCACCACCTGCGGGTGCTCCAGCACCAGCGGCGGCCGGTTCGCGCCGCTCGACCCCAGCGGTCCGTAGCCGGTCACCACCACCCCCTGCTGCCGGCACCAGGCCAGCAGATCGTTCTGCTGCAGCAGCGGATGGCGCTCGATCTGCAATGCCTCCGGCCGGATCCGCGCGCCGGCGCTCAGGGCCTTCAGTTTGGCGCCGCTGAAGTTCGACACGCCGATGTGGCCGGTCAGGCCCCGATCCACCAGCTCCTCCATGGCCGCCCAGGTGGCGGCCAGCGGCACCTGCTCCAGGCTGTACTGCTCCTCGGGGCTGCTGGCCATCGCCACCCCCCGCCGCTGGGCCACCGGCCAGTGGATCAGGTACAGATCCAGCCGCTCCAGACCCAGATCCGCCAGGGATCGCTCCAGGGCTGGGCGCACCTCCTGGGGTTCGTGACAGTCGTTCCAGAGCTTGCCGGTGATCCACAGCTCCTCGCGTCGCACCAGCCCATCCCTGAAGGCCTGCCGCAACGCTTCGCCGATCTGCGCCTCGTTGCCGTAGATCGCGGCGGCATCGATGTGGCGGTAGCCGAGCTCCAGGGCGGTGCACACCGTGGCCGCCGTCTGCTCCGGCGCCAACCGCCAGGTGCCCAGACCCAGGGCGGGCATGGCGCCGCCATGGCGGAACGGCAGGGCAGGCATCGGCTGGGGCATGGCGGTGCTGAACGGTCGGGGTGGAGCGGCGGCTGGGGTTGGCAGGGCGACCGCGCGCGAGGCGGGCTGAATGGGGGTCGGGAGCGGACTCGCGATTGAACTCGCAGCCAGATCGCTGGTGCGGCAGCCTCCCGGCCCGGCCCGGCCCGGCCTGCGGCTGACCCGGCTGATCCGTTGGACCCGGCTGGGCGGCTGCGGCTGCTGAATGGCAGGTCTGTGGCGGCTGCTCTCAGGATGGCCGCCCGGCGCGATGCTGACCGGCGGTTTTCCGCTGGCCTTCCGTCCGTTTGCCCCTGGCCGCTGGCCGTGTCCCCGCCGACCGCTACCGCTGGCCGCTATCGCTGGCCGTCGGCTGCTGGCCGCAACCGCAACCACTGATCGCTCAACAGCTGGCCCTTTGGCCGGGTGCCCTGGTCCGTTGGCCGGCTGGCAGCTGACCCCTAACCGCTGACCGCTGACCGCTGACCCCTAACCGCTAACCGCTGACCGCTGACCGTTGGCTGCTGGCCGTCGGCTGCTGGCCGCTACCGCAACCACTGATCGCTCAACAGCTGGCCCTTCGGCCGGGTGCCCTGGTCTGTTGGCCGGCTGACCGCTGACCGTTGACCGTTGGCTGCTGGCTGCTGACCGCAATCGCAACCGCTGATCGCACAACAGCTGGCCCTTCGGCCGGGTGCCCTGGTCCGTTGGCCGGCTGACCGCTGACCGTTGACCGTTGGCTGCTGGCTGCTGACCGCAATCGCAACCGCTGATCGCACAACAGCTGGCCCTTCGGCCGGGTGCCCTGGTCCGTTGGCCGGCTGGCCGTCGCTGAGACCCTCGGCCGGAGGATTCCCAGGGCCCCCGGAGCCCGCGGCAACCCGCCGGATCCCCGGGGTTTCAGGATGGGCCCGCGCCCTTGCTGCTTCCCCGGCTCCATGAACATCCACGGCACCCCCTGGCGCACCATCGGCCTGGAGGAGGGAGGCGAGGCGGTCTGGGTGATCGATCAGACCCTGCTGCCCCATCGCTTCGAGACCCGTTCCCTCCGCTGCCTCGACGACGCGGCGGAGGCCATCGCCACGATGGTGGTGCGGGGCGCCCCCCTGATCGGGGTGACCGGCGCCTACGGCCTGATGCTGGCCCTCCAGCGCGATCCCTCCACCGCCTCCTTGCAGGCCGCCTTCGAGCGGCTCAATGCCACCCGCCCCACCGCCGTCAACCTGCGCTGGGCCCTGGAGCGGGTCCGCGACAGGGTGGCGCCCCTGCCGGAGGCCGAACGGGCGGCCGCCGCCGGGGCGGAGGCCGCCGCCATCGCCGAGGAAGACGTGGCCATGTGTTCCGCCATCGGCGACCACGGCCTGGCGATCTTCCGCCAGATCGCCGCCGCCCGCCCTGCCGAGCGCCAGGGCGAACCGCTGCGGGTGCTCACCCACTGCAATGCCGGCTGGCTTGCCACCGTCGACTGGGGCACGGCCCTGGCGCCGGTCTACAAGGCCCACAGGGCCGGCCTGCCGCTTCACGTGTGGGTGGATGAAACCAGGCCCCGCAACCAGGGCGCCAGCCTCACCGCCTTCGAGCTGGCCCAGGAGGGTGTGCCCCACACCGTGATCGTCGACAACGCCGGCGGCCACCTGATGCAGCACGGCCAGGTGGATCTGGTCATCGTCGGCACCGATCGCACCACCCGCCGTGGCGATGTCTGCAACAAGATCGGCACCTATCTCAAGGCCCTCGCCGCCAGGGACAACGGCATTCCCTTTTATGTGGCCCTGCCTTTCTCCACCATCGATTGGAGCCTCGATGACGGTGTGGCCGAGATTCCGATCGAGGCCCGCTCGGAACGGGAGGTGACCCACATCCAGGGATGGCTCAGCCCGGAGCAGGGAGCTGCGGCGGCACCCGGTGCCGGGGATGGCGCTGGCAGCGGTTCGGTCGGCGGCGCCTCTGAGGAGGCTGCCCGGCTGGTCACCGTGCAGCTCACCCCCAGCGGCAGTTCCGGTTTCAATCCCGGCTTCGATGTCACCCCGGCCCGGCTGGTCAGCGGCCTGATCACCGAGCGCGGCATGGCGCCGGCCAGCGAGGCGGGCCTGCGCGGGCTTTACGGCGGCTGAGCCGGGGCCTCAGGCCTGGGGATCCCGATGCCCTGATCGCCTCGTTCCCTGCCGTCCGGATCGGTGCCAGCGCCGCCCTCAGATCTGTTGAGAGGGCGCCGGATCAGTGGGCGCTCGATCAGAGGGCGCGGGGACCCCCCGGCACGCCGTGCGGAGCTTGCGGGTGCATCACGAGGCCACGAGGCGTTGTGAGGTTGGCGGAGGCTTCCCTGGCGGCCCGGGGGCGCGGCAGCGACCTGGGAGCCTGCTGCGCGGAGGTCGACTCATCAGGGTCTGAGCAGAGCCAGGGCCTGAACAGAGGCAGGGCCTGAGCAGAGGCAGACCCGATCGGGCGCCCCTCACAGCCTCATCTTGAGACATAGGCCATGCAGAACACGGCAGCCTCTTCATCTCGAGATCCATCGCAGCGCAATCATTTCGCCCGTTGTCCCGGCGCCGCTGTCTCGATGCGGATCCAGATCCATGTGAGACCCGCGGCCGCTCAATGGCGGGATCTGCCCATGGACATTGGCCACATCCAGCGACGCGCAACAAGCGCCTGACCTGGGGGCTTGACCCGGCCTCGGTTGGGAGCCGGTTGCGCGTAGGTCGACAGGCCAGTTCCTGAACAGAGGCAGAGCCGATCGGGCGCCGATCGCGGCCTCAGCCTGAGAGAAAGGGCATCAGGACCAGGGCATCAGGAACAGGGCATCAGGAGCATCGCCGCAGCTTGATCGCAAGATCTACTGCGGCGCAATCATTCTGCCCTTTGGTACGGCGCTGCAATCGCGATGCGGAGGGGAGGAGAGCCATGGGAGAGCCAGTTCCGTTCCACAGCGAGATCTCCCCATGGATCTGAGGCCACTGCGGCTACGCGCAACAGGCTCCTGGTGGCCTTGGCCGCTGGGGATGGGCCGGGCATGCCGGAGGGCTGGGCGCTGATGCCCCATGGCCCTGGGATCCAGTCCGCCGCCGCTTCCAGTTCGGCGTCCCGGGAGCGGCTGGGTGACAGCAGCGAGGGGGAGGCCAGGGGGATGTCATGTAAATAAATTTCAAAGCTTGGAGATTGCCCTTGATGCGTTGGTGTGACCGCGGAATGATTGCTGCTATCCGCTAGCCTCAGGCTGACCGATGGCAGCAGCAAGCGCCCAGTCGGCGCCTGGCCGGGTGCCGCCGCGCCGCGCCCCCTTGCCCCTGGAGCCCGCCCCCTGGTTCAGCGGGCGCTGCGGCACCAAAGAGCAGTTTACTTTTGATACCCTGGCAGGCCGCTATGTGGTGCTCTGCTTTTTCGGATCAGCCGCCAATCCCCTCAGTCGCAGCGTGCTGGATGGCTTGATCCAAACCTGTCGCCCTCTGTTTGACGACGCCAACGTCTGCTTTTTCGGGATCAGCACCGATCCCGAGGATGAACGGCAGCAGAGGCTGAGCGAGATGATGCCGGGTATTCGCTATTTCTGGGATACCGATTCCAGGATCAGTCGGCTCTATGGCCGCCTCGATGCCGACCGCTACCTGCCGGCCACCATTCTCATCGATGAGCGCCTGCGCCTTTATGACGTGCTGCCCTTCGGCGATGATGCCGCTGCCCATGTTGCCGCCGTCGCTGCCCTGCTCGCCGCTGTGCCGCCCCTGAGTGAGGTGGGCGAGGCCCGGGTGCAGGCGCCGGTCTTGCTGCTGCCCCGGGTGTTCGAGCCGTCGCTCTGCCAGGCGCTGATCGCCTATTACCAGCGCTGGGGTGGTGGTGATTCCGGCTTCATGCGCGAAGTTGATGGCATGACTGTCGGTGTCGTTGACCACAGCCACAAGCGCCGCCAGGACAAGCTGATTGAGGATCAGGAGCTGCGCATGGCCTGTCTGACCCGCATCCATGACCGGGTGGTGCCCGAAATCAAAAAGGCCTTTCAGTTCGACGCCACCCGCATCGAGCGGCACCTGATCGCCTGCTATGAGGGTGCCGATGGTGGTCATTTCCGCCCCCATCGCGATAACACCACCAGGGGCACCGCCCACCGGCGCTTTGCCGTCTCCCTGGTTCTCAACAGCGGCGATTTTGAAGGCGGTATGTTGCAGTTTCCTGAATTCGGTCGCCAGCTCTACAGCCCACCCGCCGGCGGCGCCGTGATCTTCTCCTGCTCCCTTCTCCATGGAGTCACGCCGGTGCGCCGCGGCAGCCGCTATTGCTACCTGCCCTTCCTCTACGACAACGCCGCCGCCGAACTCCGCGAGCGCAACCAGCGCTTCCTTGCCCAGCCCAGCGCCGATCCCGATCGCCACCGCCATCCACCGGAGGCTCCAGACAGCCAGGGCTGATGAGTAGCGCCGCCTCAGATCATCGATGCAGGCCGTCGTGATCGCGTCTTGCGCAACACCCATCCAAAACCGGCACAGCGACCAATCCCTCCCTGGGCCGGGTCATGGGTTGGGATCATTCCAAGCGCTGCTTTTCCCTCCGTGTCTGCTGGCAACGTTCCAACTCCGGGCTGTCAGCGGCTGAGCCTGCAGAAGCCAACACTCTGACTGGGGTGAAGCTGTTCGCTTGCCCGTTGCACCCAGCCCCAGGAGCCTGTTGCCCATCGGTCGGTCGGCGGACCCTATCCGGCACAGAGGCAGACCCGATCGGGCGCTCATCACAGCCTCATCCTGAGCCGCAGCGCATCAACAACACCCCAGCACCTTCATCTCAAGATCTGTTCTGGCGTCATCATTCCACCCATAGGCACAGCACCCCGATCCCGATGCGGATGAGACCCATGGGAGAGCCTTGTTCGCTCAAGGGCGGACCGTCCCATGGATCTGGGGCCGATGCAGCTACGCGCAACAGACTCCTGGCCAGGTTGTTCAGCGGGCTCCAGGTTCTCCAGGTCCAGCCAGCCCCCTGGCCTGGCCCCGGGGCCCAGGCGGCTCCCAGGCGGGATCGCGCCGCTACGCCGACGATCAGCCCTGCGACCATCTGCGATCCGCCAGCCCCCTCTCTCCTTCATCTCCACAACTTCACTCCAACTTCACTCCAACTTCACTCCGGCTTCACACCAGCTTCACACCAGCTTCACACCAGCTTCACACCGGGTTCGCTCCGGGTTCGCTCCAACTTCAATCCGGTTTCACTCCAACTTTGCTCCAGCTCTGCTTTCTTTGGTTTCAGGGCATCTCGAAAAATTGAGATTCCAGGGTCACCCAACAATTGAGACTCATTACCTCGACAGGGTCGACCGCCTCTGTGTAGCCGCGTCCTTGATCCCGAATCCACGGAAAAGACAATTTTCGAGGTGCCCTTCACTTTGACTTCACTCCAACTTCACCGCAACATCACTCCAGCCTCCCTCACTTCAAACTCCCCGATCCCATCCGGCAACCATCACGCCAACCAATCCACCAACCAATCCACCAACCAATCCACCAACCAATCCGCCAACCACCTGCCAACCAATCCGCCAACCACCTGCCAACCACCTGCCAACCAGCCTGAGGCACCACCCCGGGCAGCCGCTTTCTGTCCGGGATCGCTCCAGGGCTCTGCCTAGCCTGGGCCTGCCGCCCTGACCCGCATCCGTTCCCCATGTCCGCGGCCCCGCTCAGCAGCGAACCCATCAACAGCGAACCGATCAGCAGCGCCCCGCCCCCCAACTGGGTGGCTTCGCGCCATCCGCTCGGCTGGCTGATCAACCGCCTGCTCGCGGTCCAACCATTGCGCTGGTTGCTGTTCCAGCAGGCGCGCCGCCTGATCATCCGCACCGCCGAGGGGCGTGGCATCGCCTGGCGCCAGCGCCGGGAGGCCCTGCGCCAGGCCGCCGAACCGCTGCTGGCCCAGAGCACCGATCCGGCCGTGGCGATCCCGGACTACTACCGGGTGCGCTTTCACGCCTACGACGCCGGCAACCTCTGCTGGGCCGCCGCCTGCGAAGCCGAACAGGCCACCGATGCCATGGCCCTGCGGGTCTGGCCCGAGCAGCCCGATCTGCAGCCGGCCGCCGCCCAGCGACGCCTGCGGCGGGCGATCTTCGCTGCGATCGAACCGAGCCTCGCTGGCCCGGTGCGTCGCGCCCTCGATCTGGGCTGTTCGGTGGGGGTGGGCACCGTCGCCCTGCGGGACTGGTTGCTGGAGCGCCAGGCCGAGGCCGGCGCCGCCGCTGCCGCTGGCTCGATGGAGACCGAGGCCATTCCCCAGGTCGAAGGACTCGATCTCTCCGCCGAGATGCTGGCGGTGGCCCGGGTGCGGGAGGCGGAACTCCGGGCGGCTGCCCAGGCCGCCGCACCGGCCGCGTCGCTCGCCGCCCCGCCGGCCCCGATCACCTGGCGCCACGGCGCCGCTGAGGCCACCGGCCTGCCCTCCGCCGCCTACGACCTGATCACCCTCCAGTTCGTCTGCCATGAGCTGCCCCAGGCGGCCACCCAGGCGGTGCTGGCGGAGGCGGCCCGCCTGCTGCGGCCCGGTGGCGTGATCGCCCTGGTGGATCAGGATCCCGATTCGGCCGTGATCCGTCGCCTGCCGGCTCCGGTGGCGACCCTGCTCAAGAGCACCGAGCCCTATCTGGAGGATTACTTCGGCCTCGACCTCCCGGAAGCCCTGCGCCAGGCCGGCTTCCACGCTGTGCGCCGCGCCGCCGCCGACCCCCGCCACCGGGTGCTGGTGGCCAGCCGCTGAGGGCTGGGCAGCCGGGGCTCAGGGCCACCCCTCCAGCACGATCTTGCCGATGCAGCGGCCCCCCTCCAGGCGGCTGTGGGCCAGGGCCAGATTGGCCGGATTGATCGGGCTGAGCCGGGTGGTCAGGGTGGTGCGCAGCTCTCCGGCCTCCACCGCCGCCGCCAGCCGCCTCAGAATCTCCCCCTGTTCGCCCCGGTCCGGGGTGCGGCACTGGGGCCGGGTGAACATGAACTCCCAGTGGAAGCTGGCGCTCTTGGCCTTGAGCAGGTTGAGATCCAGAGGGGCCCGGTTGCCCACGATCGCCACGATCGAGCCCTGGGGGCGGATCAGCTCGGCCATCACCGACCAGTAGGCGTCGGTATCGCTGAAATTGGCGATCGCATCCACCGTGGCGCAGCCGAGGGCGGCCAGCTGGGGCGGCAGGGGCTGGCGGTGATCCACCACGGCGCTGGCACCCATCGCCTCGCACCAGGCCCTGCTTTCGGGCCGGGAGGCGCTGGCGATCACCCGCAGTCCCGCCCGGCGGGCCAGCTGGATGGCGATCGATCCAACTCCACCGGCCCCCCCGAGGATCAGCAGGGTGCGGTCCCGGTCGGCACCCTGCGGATCGAGCCCCAGCCGCTCGAAGAGCGCCTCCCAGGCGGTGAGGCCGGTGAGCGGCAGGGCCGCCGCTTCCGCCGCGCTGAGGTTGGCAGGCCTGGGGGCACAGATCGCCTCCTCCACCAGCACCTGCTCGGCATAGCAGCCCGGTCGGCTGATATCGCCCGCGAACCACACCCGATCCCCCACCGCCAGGCGGCCTACGCCCGGACCCACGGCTTCCACCACCCCGGCCGCGTCCCAACCCAGGAGTCGCGGGGGGATGCCGCCGCAGTTCCCCCGATCGGGCAGGCCGCTCCGCACCTTGGTATCGACCGGATTGACGGCCACCGCTTCGATCCGCACCAGAAGATCCTCGGGGCCAGGAGAGGGCGGCGGCAGCTCGATCAGCTCGAACACACCGGGTTCTGCGCCGCTGGGGCCGCCGTAGGCGGCGATCGCTTTCATGGGCTTTTTGGTGGATGCGGTTCGGGCGATTCCTGCGCTTGGGGCGCTGCAGGATCAGCGGCAGGTCTGACCCCGCTGAGGGCGCCGCCGTCAGCTGCGCCCCTGGTTGGCGGCCTCCCGCAGGGCCCGGATCCGGGCCTCGATCGGCGGGTGGCTGGCGAACAGGCGCAGGAATCCGGGCGGTTCGGAGATCTTCAGGGTGGCCAGGGTGGGTTCGTCGCGGGGATCCTGCAGGTTGACCACCTGGCCGAGGCTCTGCAGGGCACCCACCATCGCCCCGGGGCTGGTGAGGCGGGCGGCGCCGGCATCGGCGCGGAATTCCCGGTGGCGTGAGAACCAGGCGGTGATCAGCGACCCCAGAACCCCCAGCAGCACCTCCAGGGGCCAGATCAGCAGCATCGTCGGCGGTGGGGCCATGCCGCGGCCATCCTCCCGCTCGCCGCGGGGCAGCAGGAAGGCCACCGCCCGCGACAGGAACATCACGAAGGCATTGATCACCCCCTGCAGCAGGGTCATGGTCACCATGTCGCCGTTGCCGACATGGCTCAGCTCATGGGCCAGCACGGCCTCGAGCTCCTCGGGGGGCATCCCCTGCAGGATGCCGGTCGAGACCGCCACCAGGGCCCGGTTGGGGGAGGGGCCGGTGGCGAAGGCGTTCCATTCGGGCGAGCCGTAGATGCCCACCTCCGGCATCGGCAGCCCGGCCCGCTGGGCCAGCTGGGCCACGGTGCTCTCCAGCCAGCGCTCGGCCGAGCTGCCGCCCTGGCCGACCAGCTGGATGCCCATCATCCGCTTCGCCGATTCCGCCGAAAACTGCAGCGAGATCCACGATCCCAGCAGACCCCAGACGAAGCTGCCCACCAGCAGGGGAAGCAGGGGCAGATCCGGCGGCAGCAGCCCCAGGGCGGTGAGCAGGTAGAGGATCAGTGAGATCGTGAGCACCACCGCCAGGTTGGTGATCAGGAACAGGAGCGTGCGCAGGGCCATGGCGGAGTGAATGGGGGAAGGGGTTTTGGTGGCGCGCGCCAAAACCGGTTCCCGAACCGTAGCGACGGCCTCTGGATCTGACCCGTGCTCCCGGCGAGGTGCCCCCCCTGCCAGCGGCGAGGGCGGGTACCCCTGGTCCTGGCCCTCGCATCTGGTGCCTGCCCCCTGGACTCGGGCCTCCAGGGGCCGCCGCCGCCGCACCCCAAACGGTTGCGGGATCCGCACCGGCCGCCGCTGGCGGGAACCCCGACCCTGCGACAGCATCCAGATGGTCTCCGCATCAAGCCGGGATGCTTCTTGAGCAACCCCTCTCTGGCCCCCAGCGCCGCCCCGGCGGTCCTGGCGCCCCGCTGGTGCTTGTTCCGGCCGCCACCTCCCGCCCCTGTGTGGCCGCGTCGACCCCCGTGACCGGGGCCCTTGAGGCGACGGTGCTGGAGGGCCTGCTGCACGGCGAGCTCGTGGGCGCTTCCCTGCTCGATGCGATCGCTGAACGCACCGCCAGCGCCCTGCAGCAGAGTCCCGCCGTCGCCCAGGGCCCCGCGGAGCTGCGCGGAGTGGCGGCCCGGCTGGCCACCGGCCTGGCGGTGGCCCTGTTGCAATCCGATCTGGCCGACCGCATCGCCGCCCGGCTGGAGGCCGAAGCCCCCTTCGCCGATGGTTGGCGCTCCTGCCCCGAGTGAGGCGGCCCTGGCCCGCACATGGGCAAGGGCGCCCCGCTGCAGATGGCAGGGGCGGGCCTGGCTGAGTGGAGCGGCTCCCCCAGGGGCGAGGCGGCGCGGCGCGTAGCCTCCCACCCATCTGCTCCGGTCGTTCCATGCCCGTGCTCAACCGCTGGTCCGACGCCGACGCGGCCGCGGCGGTCGCCCACTACGGCGCCCAGGGCATCGGCGAGGCGCTCGCCCTGCGCACCTATTCGGCCCGCCTGCTCGGGGCCGATCCCCAGCTGGTGCTCCACGGCGGCGGCAACACCTCGGTCAAGACCGCCGTCACCGGCCTGCTCGGCGAGACGATCCCGGTGCTCTGCGTCAAGGGATCCGGCTGGGATCTGGCCACGATCGAACCGCCGGGCCATCCGGCCGTGCGACTCGAACCGCTGCGGGCCCTGCGGGTCCTGGAGGCGCTCAGCGATGAGGCGATGGTGGCGGCCCAGCGCAACAACCTGATCGATCCGGCCGCCCCCAATCCCTCGGTGGAGGCGCTGCTGCATGCCTTCCTGCCCCACACCTTCGTCGACCACACCCACTCCTCGGCCCTGCTGGCCCTGGCTGACCAGCCCGATGCGGCGGAGGTCTGCCGCCGCGTCTATGGCGAGCGGGTGGTGCTGGTGCCCTACGTCATGCCCGGCTTCGCCCTGGCCAAGGCCTGCGCCGACCTCTATGAGCAGGCCGCCGAACGGGCCGCCGCCACTGGCGTGGAGCTGGAGGGGATGGTGCTGCTGCAGCACGGCCTCTTCTCCTTCGGCGCCACCGCCCGCCAGAGCTACGAGCGGATGATCGAGCTGGTGGCCCTGGCCGAGCAGCATCTGGCCAGCGGCCAGCGCGCCCTGCAGCCGGTGCTCCTGGCGACACGGCCGGCGCCGGCCTCCCGGCTGCTGCCCCTGCTGCGGGGGGCGATCGGGCGGGCGGCGGCGGCGGCCGGCGTGCGCCGTCACTGGCTTCTCGATCTGCGCGACACGCCCCTGGCCCGCTCCGTCAGCGACGACCTGCGCCTCGATGACTGGGCCCGCCGCGGCGTCGCCACCCCCGACCACGTGATCCGCACCAAGGCCCATCCCCTGGTCCTGCCCCCTGCCCCGGCCGACGACGACAGGGCGGCCCTGGAGGCCTGGTGCGCCGCCCTCGACCCCGCCCTGGCCGCCTATGCCGCCGACTACCAGGCCTGTTTCGAGCGCCAGAACGCCCTGGTGGGGGGCATCAAGAAGCCCCTCGATCCCCTGCCGCGGGTGGTGGCGATCCCCGGTCTGGGCCTGGTGGGCCTGGGCCGTTCCGCCGTCGATGCGGCCGTCACCGCCGACATCGCCGAGGCCTGGGCCTCCACCCTGCTGGCGGCCGAGAGCATCGGTCGCTTTGCGCCGGTGGGGGAGGCGGACACCTTCGCCATGGAGTATTGGAGCCTGGAGCAGGCCAAGCTCGGCAAGGCCGCCGAGAAGCCCCTGGCCCGCACGGTGGTGCTGGTGACCGGTGGGGCCGGGGCGATCGGCGCCGCCACCGCCCGGGCCTTCGCCGCCCAGGGGGCCGATCTGGCGGTGCTCGATCGCGATGGGGCGGCGGCGATGGCGGTCGCTGCCAGCTGCGGCGGGCGGGCTCTGGGGCTGGCCTGCGATCTGCGCGAGCCCGGGCAGGTCGCCGACGCCTTCGCGGCGGTGGCGGCCCACTTCGGCGGCCTCGACATCGTGGTCAGCAATGCCGGCGCCGCCTGGGGGGGGCGGATGGCCGAGCTGCCCGAGGCCGATCTGCGGGCGAGCTTCGAGCTCAACTTCTTCGCCCATCAGCGCGTCGCCCAGGAGGCCCTGGCCCTGTTCCGCGCCCAGGACGGACAACCCGCCGGCACGGGATCCTCCCCGTCCCGGCGCCTCGGTGGTCAGCTGTTGTTCAACGTCAGCAAGCAGGCCCTCAACCCCGGGCCCGGATTCGGGGCCTATGGCACCAGCAAGGCCGCCCTGCTGGCCCTGGTCCGCCAGTACGCCCTGGAGGAGGGGCCCGCCGGCATCCGGGTCAACGCGATCAACGCCGATCGCATCCGCTCCGGTCTGCTCACCGAGGCGATGATCCGCGAACGGGCCGCCGCCCGCGGCCTCAGCGAGGCTGATTACATGGGGGGCAATCTGCTGGGAGCGGAGGTGCGGGCCGAGGACGTGGCCGAGGCCTTCGTGGCCCTGGCCCGTCTGCAGCGCACCACCGGCGCCCTGCTCACCGTGGATGGCGGCAACGTGGCGGCGATGGTGCGCTGAACCTCACCCCCCAGCCGAGGCCCCGGCCTGTCGGCGGGCCAGCAGCAGGGCCAGGCCGATCCAGAGCAGCACCAGCACCAGGCAGAGGCCGCTCCAGAGCGGCAGCCCCAGGGAGGTGATCGCCAGCGGTGCCACCACGGTGATCACCCCTCCGGCGATCAGGGGCTGCAGCAGCAGCTGCTTGATCGAGAAGGCCGGCAGGGCATCGGCCTGATCCTGCGGATCGGCCATGTGCAGCAGCAGCAGCCCGCTGGCCGCCACACCGGTCGCCTGGCCGAACTCGAGGATGCCGCGCTCAAACCAGGGGCTTGGCAGGATCCGCGGTCCGAGCAGCAGCACCACGGCCAGATTCCAGACCAGGCCCACCACCGCCAGGGCGGTCAGGGGCAGCCAGTCGCGGGCGAGCAGTGAAAGATCCAGGCAGGCGGTGGCGGCGGTGATCAGCAGGTCGGCGGCGAGGGTGGCCACCAGCCCCTGGATCCGCGCCGATGCGAGGGCGGCCTGGCCGCTGCGCTCCAGGGCCAGGCGCACCAGCAGCGAGCCGATGATCGCCAGCGGGAAGACCGGAAAGGCCGCGGTCAGGCTGCCGATGGCGCCGCCCACCGTGCGGCCCAGCAGCTGCAGAGCCGCCAGGGCGATCCAGCCGAGCGCCACCCCCGCACCCGTCAGGGCGAGGTTCCGGGCCCAGGCCGCCGCCGCTTGGCCGCCGCCCCGGGGTACCGCCGCCGTGGGGGCACTCGCCCGGCTCCTCGCAGGGCGATCGGGCGGCAGGGAGGCTCCCGCCTGCGCCGCAGCGCCTGGGGCTGACCCGTCGCCGCCCGTCGCCATGAATCCAGCCGCCCCTGCTGCACCGTCCGTCGCCCCAGCCGATGCTGCGGCTCCATGCGCCTGGCCGGCCGCCTCAGCGGCTACGCCAGTCGCCCACTCCGCTCCTGCCGCCAGGCGAGATGCCTGTGAGGCTGCTCCCACCTCCCTCGCTGCCCCATCTGTCGCCCCCGCTGCTCCGCCAGCCCCAGGCCCTTGGCCCGCTGCCTCAGCTGCCCTGTCCGTCGCCCCCGCTGCTCCGCCAGCCTCTGCCCCTTGGCCAGCCGCGCCTGGCGCCCCCCCACCAGCCCTGGCGGCCGCCGCCCCCGCCCCCGCCCGCGCCGCTTCCCCACCCAGCGGTGCCGCCGCCAGCCAGCCGAACCGTCGCGCCAGCACCACCACCAACCCCCCCACCAGGGTGGAGCTGAGCAGTCCCACGGTGGCCATCGCCAGGCCCAGGGCCTCGCCGCCGGGGAAGCCCAGCCGGGCGTAGGTGGGGCCCATCGCGGCCGCCGAACCGTGGCCGCCCTCGTAGGCCACCTCGATCAGGCAGGCCAGCAGGGGGTGGATGCCCTCCAGCCGGCTGGAGAGCGCCAGCACCACCAGTGCCGCCATCAGGTACTGCCCGAAGGCCAGGGTCAGGGCCAGCAGGATCTGGGCCGAGAGCGGTCGCCAGAGCTGCGCTGCCCGGGGTAGGGGTTTGCCGAGCAGCAGGGTGCCGAACACCAGGGTGAGCAGGATCAGCGGCAACTGCTCCCACACGGCGATCACCGCCTGGGGCAGCAGCGGCAGCGCTCCTGCCGGGGCGACCAGCAGGCCGAGGGCGCCGGCGATCAGGGCCTCGGGCACCCCCCAGCTGCGGCTGCCCAGCAGCTTGCCCAGGCCGGTGCCCAGGGCCAGCAGCACCGCCAGGGCCAGCAGGGCCAGCGCCCAGGCCAGGGGACCGGTGCTCGCTGGGGCGCCGAGGGCACCCGGGGCGGGGGGCGCGGGCAGGGGCATGGCAGCGGCGACGGCGATCAGAAGTGGGGCCAAGCGCCATGCCGCGTCGCCGCCAATCCTGGCGCCTGGCCGGACCTGACGGGCAGCGCGAACCAGGCCGATCCCAGAGATCGCCGCTGGGCGAAACCCTGACGGCGGCTGCTCCGGCCGGCCCGCAACGGCGCGTTTGGGGGGATTTCTCGAGATGCTCCGCCGCTGGCCAGGACCCGGCCCCGCAGGAGCCCAGCCCTGGCGTCAGCCCAGCCCCAGGTGGCGCCGGAAGAAGGCCTCCGTGGCTTCCAGAACCCGCTGTTGAACGGCGCCGTCGCGGAAGCCATGCCCCTCGCCGGGGAACAGGTGAACCTCCACCGGCACGCCCCGTTCGCCCAGGCTCAGGGCCATCCGTTCGGTCTGATCCGGCGGCACCACCCGATCGTCGAGGCCCTGGAAGAAGATCACCGGTGCCGTGATCGCCTTGGCCCTGCCCAGGGGTGAGCGCTCCCGGTAGGTGGCCGCCGCCTCCGGCCACGGACCCACCAGCCGATCGAGATAGCGGGCCTCGAAGCGATGGGTCTGGCGGGCCATCGCCTCCAGGTCGGCCACGGCATAGCGGCAGGCGCCAGCCGCCAGCACATCGCTGTCGCAGAGCAGGGCCAGCACCGTGAAGCCGGCGGCGCTGCCGCCTTCCATGGCGATGCGACGCGGATCGGCCCGACCGGTCTCCACCAGATAGCGGGCCGCCGCGGCGCAGTCGGCCACATCCACCACCCCCCAGAGGCGATCGAGCCGCTGGCGGTAGGCCCGGCCGAAGCCGGTGGAGCCGCCGTAGTTGACATCGAGCACCCCCCAGCCGCGACTGGTCCAGAACTGGATCGCCAGGTTCAGGCCGGTGCGGGCCATGCCGGTGGGGCCGCTGTGGGCCCGCAGCAGCAGCGGAGCATCCGGCCGGTCTCCACCAGCCGGCGGGTAGTACCAGGCATGGCAGGGCTGACCACCCTCCCCGGCAAACACGATCGCCTCCGGTCGGCTGATCGCATCGGCCGGCAGCGGCGGCGGGCTGGCGGGGCTGTGGCGCCAGCGCCCACTGGCCAGATCAATCTCCAACAGCCCGTTCGGCACGCTGCCGGAGGAGGCCAGCGCCACCACCCGCCCCGCCTCGGCCACCACGGCGCTGAGGTCGTCGAAGGGTGGCTTCAGCAGGCTCCAGGCCTGGAGCCCCTCGCTCCGGGATTCGCCAAGGGGATCAGGGGGCTCGAGCGGCAGCTCGCCGTCGGGGGCGGCTGTGAAGGCGCCGGCAGAGCTGGCTGCAACGGCGCTGACATCTCTGGAGCCAGGGCCCTGGGGCGATGCGCCTGGCTGCTCGGCGCCGGCGGGCAGGCCCCGGTCCGGGCTGTGCGCGGGGGCGGCGCCATCGGCAGCGAGGGCCAATCGGCCCAACTCCCAGCGCCCCTGGCGGCAGGCCATCGCCACCAGGGCCTCCCCATCCCAGGCGCAGCTCCGCATGCCGTAGACCCACTGAGGCAGGGCGAACTCCGCCTCCTGGGGGAACAGGGGGCGCCACTGGGGCGCCGTCTCCGGCCCCAGGGCCTCGGCTGCCTCCAGCAGCTCCAGGTTCCACCAGCCGCTGCGGTCGCAGGCCACCACCAGGGCGGCGGGACCCGTGGCGCTGGGGATCCAGAGCGGCTGGAAGATCGAGATCTCGGTCTCATCCCCGGCTCCGGAGCCGCCGATCGCCCGCACCTCCAGCAACTCCCCGGTCTCCGTCAGGCGCCCCAGCCAGAGCTGGCTGCGCTCCCAGGGCATCCAGGGCCGCTGCCATTCGACCCAGGCCAGGTGGCTTCCCGAGGGGCTGAGGGTGGCGTAGCCGCAGAAATCGGCCGGTTCGCGCAGGGGAAGCGGCTCACCGCCGGCGAGGGGAACGGCCACCAGGGCCTCCGCATCGCCCTGCTCCAACACGCCGATCCAGCGCTGCCGGAGCGGGTCGATCAAGCCATCGGCATAGCGTCGCGCCGGATCGGCGGTGGTGATCGGTCTCGGCCCGGTGGCGGCAGGTTCGGCGGCGGTCGCCGTGGCCGGGGGGGGGGCTCGGCAGCGCCAGTGCCAGCGGCCACCGGCACCGGTACGGCCGGCAACTCCGGCTCTATCCGCTCGGTAGCGACCTGAGCGGAATCGGCCCGGGCCGATTCCGGCTGGGGCACGGTCCCAGGCACCGGCCCGGCAGCCCCCGGGCCCGGGCCCGGACCGCCGGCGTCCTCCGGCGCCGCCAGGGGCGGCAGCTCCAGGCTCCAGAGGGCCCTGTCCCGGTCGTTCACCCACACCACCGTGGTGCGGCCGGCTTCAGCGGGGGCCAGGCAATAGGCGCCACCTCCGTAGTCGTGCACGCGGCTGCGCAGATCCGCCGTCGCCGGCACGATCTCCCGAGCGGCTGCGGCTCCTCGATTCAGATCGTCGAGGGGCCGGCAGAGCAGGGTGGTCCGGCCCCCTTCAGCGGGACGACGCTCCAGCCAGAAGAGTCGGCCGCCCTGCAGCCGCGGCTCGGACCAGAGCGGCGTTGCCCCCACCACACGGGAGGCGCTCAGAGGCCGCCGCAGCGCTGAAGCCACCACCGCTTATCGCTGCTGAAGGCTTCTACAATCTGCATCATTGTTTCAGGGTCTGCCACTTGGCGCGCAGTTTCGCCCAGTTGGCCCGTTCCGCCGAGAAGGGTCAGAGCACGGTGCACGTCTCCAAGGAGCCGCTGGCCGAGCCGCCCCTGGCGATCCACACCCTGGGCTCCAGGGAGCTGCGCACCCCGGCCCGGCGGATCAGCAAGGTGGATGAAGAGGTGCGCGATCTGGCCCGCACGATGCTGCAGAGCATGTATGCCGCCCGGGGCATCGGCCTGGCCGCCCCCCAGGTGGGCATCCACAAGCAGCTCCTGGTGATCGATCTCGATCTCGAGGAGGCCGCCACGCCGCCGCTGGTGTTGATCAACCCCGAGATCACCGCCGCCAGCGCCTCGTTCAACACCTATGAGGAGGGATGCCTCAGCATCCCCAAGGTGTATCTGGATGTGGTGCGTCCCTCCACGGTGGAGGTGAGCTTCCGCGATGAGCAGGGTCGGCCGCGCAAGCTCAAGGCCGACGGACTGCTGGCCCGGTGCATCCAGCACGAGATGGACCACCTCAACGGTGTGCTGTTCGTCGATCGCGTCACCGACGAGCTGAGCCTCAATGAGGAGCTGCGCCAGCACGGCTTCCAGCGCGAGCACGTCCAGACGATCCGCTGAGCGGCCCCCTCTGGCTTCTGCCGGCCGTTCCGCTCTCCCCCTTCCAGGCCCCCTCGTTTTTTTCCTGTGCCATGCCGATGAAACCCCTGGCGGGCCTGTTCCTCGCCCTGGCCTGCGTGCTCGGCATCGCCGCCACCGGTTCGGTGTTTGAGCTGGCCTACGGCGATCCCGACCTTGGGGTGACCGCCACCCGCGCCATCCTCGGGGCCTGCCTGCCAGGCACGGTGCTGGCCCTGCTGGTGGCGATCCGGATCAACCGGCCCGCCTGAGCAATCCCTGCCAGCCCCTCCCCTTACCGCGGCGAGGCCGGCTGGTCCAGGGCTCCGGCCGGCCAGCGGAGGGCACACCGCCTGAGCTTCTCCGCACCGGCCCTGCATACGATCGGGCAGCGCCCACCAGCGCCCTGACCATGCCCCTGCCCGCCTTGACCCGCTTTCGTTCACGCCGGTCTGCGCCGGCTGCCGTGCTGGCCCTGGCCGCCGCGCTCCCCGGAATCCCCGCTGGGGCCCTGGCCCAGAACGCCCCGTCCCTGTTCGGCATGGGGGAGGTCCAGGCCGATCGCTTCATCCTGGTGGCGGCCCCGATCGGTTCGGGCAGCCGCTCCCAGCTCAACATCTACGAGCAGCTCAACCAGCGGCGACCCTGCTTCTCTGTGGCGCCGGGCCTGCCTGCTGTGGTCAACCCGCTGTTGGCCAGCTTTGATTTCTCGGGCATCTGCAGCCGCTACATCGACACCAACGGCTATTCGCTGCGCATCGCTGACCGGGACCTGGCCACCGTCTATCGGCTCAGCGTGGTCCCCACCGCCAGCGACATTCAGCTCTTGGCGCTGCCCACCGCCGGCTCTGGTCCAGAGCTGGTGGTGGCGCGCACCCAGGGCCTTGCCAACGGTTTCCTGAAGCTCCACTTCGAGCCCGGCTGGCGCCTGGCGCGCCGCCAGTTCCGCGGCCGATCCCTCGGTCACGTCTACATCTATCGCGACAGCTGGCCCACCGAGGTGGCCCCGGCCGGCGCTGTTGCTGCTCCTTCGGCGGGGGCACCGCCCCCGGTCCCGGCCCCCTAAGCGCCTGTTGCCCATCGGTCGACAGGCCAGGCCCCGACCAGAGGCAGAGCCGATCGGGCGCCTGTCGCGGCCTCAGCCTGAGACAAAGGGCATCGGCAACGCCTTTGCACGTTCGTCGCAAGATCCGTTGCGAAGCAAGCGTTCCGCCCATGGCTGCGGCCCCATAAGCTCGGCCCGGACGAGGTTCGGATGAGATTCCGATGAGATTCCGCATCGCCCCATAGAGGGAGCTCCGCAGGGATCTGGGGCCACCTGGAGCCTGTTGCCCATCGGTCGACAGGCCAGGCCCCGACCAGAGGCAGAGCCGATCGGGCGCCTGTCGCGGCCTCAGCCTGAGACAAAGGGCATCAGGAACAGAGCATCAGGAACAGAGCATCAGGAACAGGCCATCAGGAACAGGCCATCAGGACCATCGCCGCACCTTGATCGCAAGATCTACTGCGGCGCAATCATTCTGCCCTTTGGTAAGGCGCCGCAATCGCGATGCGGCGGAGAGCCATGGGAGAGCCAGTTCCGTTCCCCAGCGAGATCTCCCCATGGATCTGGAGCCGATACGGCCACGCGCAACAGGCTCTTGGTGCTTTGGGCAACAGGACCCCAACTGCACGAAACGCCGGCCCCGCTCAGCCCCCCTTGCCGAGTCGCTGCCGTTGGCCGTTCCGCCGGCCCGCCCTGCGACGCAGTTGCCTCGCCCCACAAGGATCTGGGCTCCGCAGCGGCCCAGGGCCACGCCCTGAACGGCAGCACGGCCGAACCGCACGGCCAAACCGCCGTGCATCACACCTGGCCGAACGCCCGAAAGGGTTCCCGGCAGCCGTTCCTGCAGCAGGCGGCCTTCCAGGGGTAGAGGGGGTGGTTGCTAGGGTTGGAAGCCGTTTGCTTCCGCGCAGCAGTTCATGACCCAGGTCACCGTCGGCGAAAACGAAGGGATCGAATCCGCCCTGCGCCGTTTCAAGCGCCAGGTCTCCAAGGCAGGGATCTTCGCCGACCTGAAGCGCCTGCGCCATCACGAGACCCCGACCGAGAAGTACAAGCGCAAGGCCCAGCAGCGCCGCCGCCGCCGCTGATCACCACAGCCATCGCCGCTGGTTGACCCCTGAGGGGCTGTCCCGATGGATCCTCCTTGGAGGGGGATTCATTGTGGTCCTTTGGCGCGGCCGGAGGTTTGGGGTCCGGAGGTTTGTGGTTGCGAATCTGGTCCGGGTGGTCACGGGTTGCACCATCGGCTCGTCGGCTCTGTTCCGACGCTGGGTCGGCCGGTTTGCCTGGCCTGGCAGATCTTCCTTGGCAGTCCACACCTGACCCGCCTCGGCTGATGGGTTTTCTTCATTCCACTCGCTGAAGGCTGATCCCTGCGGTTTGCGCCGCTGGGGCTGGTCGGCTCGGCACAGCGCTGAATGGTCCGTCCTGGGTGGGCTTCACTGCGTGGTCTTCACCCCCATGAATACCGCCTGGACTGCGCCCAGCGGCCCCACCGCCCAAGGCGCGCGCCCGCACGATCGCCATGGCTGCTGCATGCGTGCAGAGCCCTGGCGTCACAGCTGTCCTGCCGCCCTCCTGAGTCCTGCCGCCCTCCTGGGTGCAGCGGCGCTGCAGATCCGCCGCTCAACGGGAACCGGTGCTTCTACCGGTTCCCCACCGGGCTCGGCCGACCCAAGCTGAAGGAGCCCTGACGCTGCACACCATGGAGTTTTCCGCTTCCGCTGACGAGTCCCGGGGTGAGGCTTTCCACTTCGGTCGCTGGCTCGCAGAGGCCCTCAACCACGCCTTCGGCAACCCCAGGGAGGAGGGCCTCAACCAGCCCCCGCTGGTGGGGGTGCAGCCCTACCGGGACCGCCCCCTCCGCCGCGGTGCCCGCTAGGAGCCTGTTGCGCGTAGGTCGACAGGCCAGGCCCTGAACAGAGGCAGACCCGATCGGGCGCCTATTGCAGCCCCAGCCTGAGACAACGGGCATCGGCAACAAGGCATCGGGAACAAGGCATCGGGAACATCGCCGCACCTTGATCGCAAGATCTGGTGCGGCCCAATCCTTCTGCCCTTGGGCGCGGCGCCGCAGTCGCGCTGCGGATGAGATCCATGGGAGACCCAGTTCCGTTCCACAGCGCGATCTCCCCATGGATCTGGAGCCAATACGGCGACGCGCAACAGGCTCTTAGGCCGGGTCGGCTACCCCGTCGAAGCTCCGAAAGGTGAGGGCCTCGGCGATCGCGCCGGGCCCCACCCGATCCTGATCCTCCAGGTCGGCGATCGTGCGCGCCACCCTCAGAATCCGGCCGCCGCTGCGGGCCGAGAGCTGGCGCTGCTCGATCGCCCGCTCCCAGAGATCGAGGGCCTGGGGCTCCAGCCCCAGGCTGGCCCGCAACCTGGCGGTGTCGATCCGGCCGTTGCCGCCGCCGCCCGGGTTGCGCCGGGCCATCCGTTTCCGGGCCCGCCGCACCCGTCGGGCCACCTCGCCGCTGCTCTCCGGGGCCTCGCCTGGGCTCGGGCCCCTGGGCTGGCCCAGGGCCTGGCCAGGGGGCAAGCCTGCGGTCAGGCCAGGGCCCTGGCCCGAGCCCAGCGCATGGAAATCGCAGCGGTAGGCCTCCGCCAGCTGGCTGGAGGGGCAGCGGTGCATCACCACCTGCAGATCGAGCCGGTCCAGCAGGGGCCCCGAGATCCGGCCCCAGTAGCGCCGTCGTTCCGCCTCGCCGCAGCGGCAGGCCCGCTCCGGGTCGCCCCACCAGCCGCAGGGGCAGGGATTGGTGGCGCCCACCAGGGTGATGCGGCAGGGGAAGCGGCAGCTCTGGCGGGTGCGGCTGATCCACACCTCCCCCTCCTCAAGGGGTTGACGCAGCTGGTCGAGCACGGGCCGGCGGAATTCGGCCAGCTCATCGAGGAACAGCACACCCCGGTGGGCCAGGCTCAACTCGCCGGGGCGGGGCACCGAGCCCCCACCCACCAGGGCGGCGGCCGAGCAGCTGTGGTGAGGGGCGCGGAAGGGGCGGCGGCGCACCAGGCCGGCGCCCCCCGGCAGCAGGCCGGCCACCGAATGGAGTTGGGTGAGTTCGAGGGCCTCGGCGCGGCTGAGGGGGGGCAGAAGACCCGCCAGACAGCGGGCCAGCATGGTCTTGCCGGAGCCTGGGGGACCAACCAGCAGCAGGTGGTGGTCGCCGGCGGCGGCGATCTCCAGGGCCCGGCGACCGTGCCGCTGGCCCCGCACCTCCCCCAGCTCCCCGGCGGGTTGCTCCGGCCGCTCCACCGCGGCAGGTTCCGGCGATGCGCCCCTGCTGGGATCGGCCAGCACCGCCAGGGCCTGGCCCAGGCTTGAGGCCCCCCAGACCGTGAGCCCCTCCACCAGTCGCGCCTCGGCCAGGTTGGGGGCCGCCACCAGCAGGGCCCGCACCCCCTGACGCCGCGCCGCCAGGGCGATGGCCAGCACCCCGCGCACCGGCCGCAGGCTGCCGTCCAGACCCAGCTCAGCCGCACTCCAGACCCCCTCCAGCCGCTCCGGTGCCAGCTGGCCGCTGGCGCTGAGCAGCCCCAGGGCGATCGGCAGATCGAAGGCGGGCCCCTCCTTGCGCAGGTCGGCGGGAGCCAGGCTGACGATCACCCGCGTCAGCGGCACCCGCAGGCCACTGTTGCGCAGGGCGCCGCGCACCCTCTCCCGCGATTCCTGCACCGCCGCATCGGCCAGGCCCACCATCTGCAGCCCCGGCAGGCCGGGGCTGATGTCGACCTCCACCATCACGGGTTGGGCCTCCAGCCCCCGCAGGCCCGCACTGCCGCACCGTGCCAACATCAGATCGGATTTGGTGATCACTGACCTTCCAGTGCCACCACCCGCATCAACCCCGCCCAGTGCCCGGCGCCATGAGCAGCAGTGAGGCCCCCTTTCCCACCCAGGCCGATGGCGGCGAGCGCGCGGCCGTTCCCGATAGCGGCGACACGATCTTCGGTCGCATCCTGCGGGGGGAAATCCCCTGCGATGCGGTCTACAGCGATGAGCTCTGCCTGGCCTTCCGCGATGTGAATCCCCAGGCGCCGGTGCATGTGCTGGTGATTCCGCGCCAGCCGATCGCCCAGCTGGGGGAGGCCCATGAGGGGCATCGGGAGCTGCTGGGGCACCTGCTGCTGGTGGCGGCCCGGGTGGCGCGGCAGGAGGGACTGAGCGGCTGGCGCACCGTGATCAACAGCGGCGCCGAGGCCGGCCAGACCGTGTTCCACCTGCATGTGCATGTGATCGGTGGCCGACCCCTGGCCTGGCCGCCGGGCTGAGATGTCGGCTGGACCACAGGCCAGGCGCATCCAGCCCCAGCCCTTCCTCCCCCGCCAGCGGCGACAATGCCCTGATTCGCCGGCCCCCCTTGAACCCCCTGAAGGCCCTCCGTGAGCAGCTCGGCAAGCTGCAGCGCCTGGCCCAGCCCTATTTCCTTCCCCTCGATGCCAACGGCCAGGCGGCGAGCGGCGCCCAGTTCCTGCTGCTGATCCTGGCTCTGGTGGCGGTGGTGGTGGGGGTGACCCTGTTGCTCCTGACCGCGGCCGTCGGCGTCAGCGGTGCCCTGATTCCAGAGCTGCAGGGCCGTTTCCTTCCCGGTGTGCCCCAACAGGTGGCCTCGCTCTGGAGCGGGCCGGTTGGGCCGGTGATCATGGGCCTGGCCGCCGCCGGGTCGTTCTGCTTCTGGTGGTTCCGCGGCCGGTTGCGCCAGGGACGCTGGCTGCCGTGGTTGCTGCTGGGGGTGATCATCCTGCTGATCCTGGTGATCAACGGCATCAATGTGGGCATCAGTTTCATCGCCCGCAATGTCGACAACACCCTGGTCGCCTACGACAAGGATGGCTTCTGGAAGACGGTCGCGATCTATGCCTTCTGCCTGGTTCTGGCCCTGCCGATCCGGGCGATCCAGAGCTATCTGATCCCCAAGCTCGGGCTAATGTGGCGGGAATGGCTGAGCAGCCGCCTGCTGCAGCGCTACATGAGCAACCGCGCCTACTACGTGCTCAATCCGAACGACGAAAGCCAGGAGGAAATCGACAACCCGGACCAGCGGATCTCTCAGGATACGGCCAGCTTCACAGCAACCAGTCTGAGCGTGACGGTAGAGATTCTCTCGGCACTTCTGACCTTCTTCAGTTTCATTATTGTGCTGCTGAGCATCAACAGTACCCTGGCCTTGTGGCTGCTGATCTATTCGGTGGCCGGCACGGCGGTGGTGGTGTTTGCCAGCCGTAAGCTCGTCAATCTTAATTACCAACAGCTCAAGCTCGAGGCCGACTTCCGCTACGGATTGGTTCACATCCGCGACAATGCCGAGTCGATCGCCTTTTACCGCGGTGAAAAGCAGGAGACCCATGAGGGAGAACGGCGCCTGGGCGGTGCGATTCGCAACTACAACCGCCTGATCATCTGGGAGGCCCTGATCCAGGTGATCCAGCGCTCCTACGATTACTTTTCGCGCTTCCTGCCCTGGCTGGTGATCGCCCCGATCTACTTCGCCAAGCAGGTTGATTTCGGCGTCTTCGGCCAGGCCAGCATCGCCTTTTCCCAGGTGCTGTTCTCGGTCAGTTACATCGTCAACAACATTGACCGCCTCGCCGCCTTCTCGGCCTCGATCAGCCGCCTCGAGGGCTTCCAGAGCAAGGTGGAAGGCATCGCCGCCGCCCGCGCTGGCGCCGAGAACGGGGCCGGGGGCGAGCTTGCTCCCAAGCCAGCGGACAAGGCCTCCTCGATCGTGGTGCGCCATGTCGATCTGGTGCCACCCCGCTCCTCCCGCACCCTGATTCGCGATCTCAACCTCACGGTCGGTCCGCAGCAGCGGCTGCTGGTGGTGGGTCCCTCCGGCTGTGGCAAGACCTCCTTCCTGCGGCTGGTCAGCGGCCTCTGGCCGGCGGCCAGCGGTCAGGTGGAGCGGCCGCCGGTGGGGGAGCTGATGTTCATTCCCCAGAAGCCCTACATGCTGCTTGGCAGCCTGCGGGAGCAGCTCTGCTATCCCCAGCCCCCCGATCGCTTCAACGATTCCCAGCTCCGCCATGTGCTGACGGAAGTGCGGCTGCCGGAGCTGGTGCAGCGCTATCCGGACCTCGACATCAAGCAGGACTGGCCCCGGCTGCTCTCGCTGGGTGAGCAGCAGCGCCTGGCCTTCGCGCGGCTGCTGCTCAATGCCCCTCGCTATGTGGTGCTTGATGAAGCCACCAGCGCCCTCGATGTGGGCACCGAAAAGCTGCTTTATGAGCTGCTTCTGCAGCGCGATCTGGCCTTTGTGAGCGTGGGCCACCGGCCCACCCTGGTCGACTACCACGACACCGTGCTGGAACTCGATGGCACGGGCGGCTGGCGCCTGCTGCCGGCGGCCGGCTATAGCTTTGGGCGAACTGTTGGAACCGATGCCTGACCCCGCCACTCCAGCCGATCCCCGTCGCGCCGCGGCCCGCGCTGGCGCTCCTGCCACCGCCGTCAACGCCGGCCAGGATGTGCCCGGCTCCGCCACGGCGGCAGCCCAGGCCACCGCTGGCGCGCCGGTCTCCCGGGCCACCACCCCCACCACCGGTGTGGAGCCGGCCTTCGGCTGGAGCACCTACGCCGAGCGGGTCAACGGCCGCTTTGCCATGCTCGGCTTCGCCGCGGTGCTGCTGATCGAGGCCCTCAGCCGCGACACCTTCCTGCACTGGGCGGGGTTGGTGCCCTGAGCCCAGGGGGGGGCTTCCAGCGACGGCCCCCTGGCCGCGGCCACCGCCATTGGCGTACCCGAGTCCATTCGGCGGTGGCTCTGGGCGCCAGGCAGACCCAGTCCCCCGGTCTGGCCTGATCAGCCGAGGCACCGAGTTGGCTCAGTCTGAGCCTCAGCCTGATCCATGGTCGGCAGGCCGCAGGGCTGGCGGCCATGCAGCTCGCCGGCGGCTCGGGCCGGTTGGAAACGGTGCAGCAGCTCCGCTCCCGGCCCGCTCGGGCGAGCCGCCCCGCTGGCGGCACGAGGGCGGCGAGGCGAGCTGCTCAAGCATGGGCAGATCGATGGGGCTGGGTTCAAAGCAAGGGTGCAATCTGCTAGGTTTGAGAAGTTGAAATGAATGGGGCTAACTGCGTAAGGCTTTTGTTATCCTCGCTGCCGGATTCGCCCAACGTTTCGGCGGCCAACATCACAAGGCTCTGGTTCCCCTGATCCTCTCCGAAGGAACCTTGCCGCGCCTCGTGCGCCAGCTGATTCTGCTCGCACCTGAAGCTCCAATCTGCATCGCCGTCGGTCACCGTGCCTCTGAGGTTGAGGCCGCTGTTGATGGCCTTTCCCCCAGCCTTGTCTGTGTCCAGGCTCCCCAAACCACCGCGACCTCGTTGCTCCACAGCCTCACCGCTGCACTCGATCGCCTGGCCGACCATGCCGATCTGCAGGGGGCATGGGTTTTGTTCGCCGACACCCTCTACCATCCCGATGCTCTGGTTCGCCTGATTCAGAGCGATGCTGATTCTCCCGTGCTCGCCAGCCAGCCCGTTCAGGCTGAGGCCAGCGCTGAGCCGATCGGAGTGCTTGTCGAGCCTGGCAGCCAGCGGCTGCTGGCCCTGGGGCCGGCTGTGCCCAGCTGCGATGGGGTGATGGCAGCTGCGGTCTATTGGCCCCGATCCTCCTGGTCCTTTGTTATGGCAGCCGTTGCCCGGGGCCTGGTCCTTCAGTGGCAGGTCCTGCGCGATTACCAAGGCCAGGGCCCCGTGACTGTCCTCCCCCTGGGGCGCGGTCAGACCCGCGACATCGACACCCCAGCGGACGCGGGAGAAGCCCTGGGCCATCTGCGCGACCCGTTGGCCGTCAGCTTCTTCCGGCGCAGCATCAGCAAGGATGAACGCAACCTCAGCCAGGGCGACAGGATCACCAGCTCCGCCTATCGCAAGGTGTGCATGAGCGAGGGGCTCGCCCTCTGCGAAGCCCATGCTTTGGACTGGCTCCATGGCACCGCGGGTTGCCGGGTGCCCGCCTGCCTGGATCGTCAGGGTCGGATTCTGTTGCTGGAGCCGATCCATGGGATCCGCCTCTATGACCTGCTGCGACTGTTGCGCTCCATCGAGCGGCTCAGACCTGAGCAGGCCGCCCAGGCCAGAGCCGCATCGCTGCAGTTGCTACGGCGAAGCCTTGAGCAGTTGTGGTGCCTGCAGAGGGCCTTGCTGGCCTGGCCGTTGGCCCACGAGCGGCCGGCCTATCCACTCTCCAGCCATCTGGCGGGGCTATTGGCGACCTTGCTGCGCCTGCTGGGACTGCCGTCGCTGCAGCCAGGCGAATGCCGCGAATTGCGTGGGTTCGACCGACTCTGGCGGACGGCCGATGTGCTGATTCCCTTCCGAGATGCCACGGCAAAAAACACCATTGTTCTGATCCCCGAGCTGGCGCCAAGGGCGGCTGAAAGCAGCGGCGATCGCATCGCCAAGATCGCGGAGTGGCTTGATCGTGACGAGAGCGCTTCTGTGCCACTGGTGGATATCGATTTCACCTCCGTCGTTCATCGCACCGCCCCGGAGGATGATTTGTTCAGTCTCTTGGCCCATGCCGGTAGCCTGCCGGTGGGTCGCAGGCTGCTGGCCGAGTTGGTGCCCAGCGCCGCCAACTGGCCGACGGCTGTGGCGGACCTGGTGAGCTGGATCGATCCTGCGATCCGTCGCGATGGCGGTCGGGCCGCCAGGGCGCTGCTGGTGCGCTACCTCCGATTTGGTGGACGGAAATTGCTGTATCGAATTCTCAATCCCGCCGCGTTCTGTGTGCGGTTTCGCTATGACGATCCCGTCTTTTATTTCAGGCAGCTTCCCCATCTGCTCAGCCAGCTCGATCCTGGATTCCACACCTCCTTTCCCTGCCTCTCCGCCCGGCTCGACCAGCTCAGCCAGACCGTTTCCCTCCTGCCAGCCTGGAGGGATGCAGAAGCCGGTCAGGACCTCTATCGCTCCCAGCTCGGTGCCAGCCTGACCTACTGGCAGGAAAGCCCGCTGGAGATCCCCGATCGCGGTGCCCCATCCCTCTGGGGCCGGTCATGACGGCGCTCAGTTCCAGCCAGAGCCGCGCCCTGGCGGCCACGCTGGCCAGGCTGACGGGACCGCTGCAGGATCCCCCCGTCCCCACGACACCCGCCAGCCCCGAGCATCTGCTCGGGCTGATCGCTGCCCGCCCATGGCGCCGCAGCGCCTTGGATGAGGCCTCCGCTGCCGCTATGGCGACCAAGCTGGATCGCGCCGTGGCTGCGGGTGCCCCGATCGCCTTCAGCCTTCCCTTCGGTGGCTACCGGGGCTGGCAGCTCCCCTCGGCGCCGGATCCTGACTGGTCGGAGGTGTTCTGGCTCGACTATCTGCGCAGCTTCGCCGAGCGTCTGGTGGCCGTGCACCCTGCCGGTGTAAGGATCGCCCTGAGTTATGTGGGCGGTGTGATGGAGTGGGTCAATCAACTGCCGCAGCAAGCACAGAACCGTTACCTCGATCGCCTGGACTTGCTGTTGCAGTTGCGCTCGACGCCCCGCCTGCGCTTTCAGCTTGTCGATCATGCCGACGCCCATGGCGGCAGGAGCGAGGTGCTGGCGCTGTTGCAGGCGCGCGAATCCGAGCAGCCCCCACCCAGCGATGCCGAGCTGAGCCGTGCCCGTCGCAATCTGGTGCCGTTGACAGGAGCGTGGGACGGCCAGCCTCCACCTGAGGCCCTGGTTCGCCAGGCGGCCCGCCGCTGTGGCGTGTTGATGGGCCTGGAGTCACGCCGTGCCTTCAACAAATTCGGCACCCACCTGCAGCTCTCCCATGGTCGCGGCGCCTCCCTGTGCTTGCACATCGGCAGTTGCCGCAGTGCCGTGGCTCAGCCGTGGGTCTCGACCGGGTTTCTGCAGTGGTGCCCGCAGCGCGACGCCTGGATCGAACAATTGGCCACCGGAGAGGCGGCGATGCGGAGGCGGCCAACCATCGGCGTTGAGCATCCCCTCATGGCGGTGTCTCCGGCCCTGCGCACCCTGCCCCTGCTGCGATGACGCCCGTCAGATTGTCCGAAGCTGACCTGCAGCAGCTGCACCGGATTCAGCTGGAGATGCTCTGTGAGCTCGATCGCATCTGCCGGCAACTGGGTGTGGTCTATCAGCTGGCCGCAGGCACGTTGCTCGGCGCCGTACGTCACGGTGGTTTCATCCCCTGGGATGATGATATTGATGTTGTGATGACGCGCTGGGATTACGATCGCTTTCTCCGCCAGGCTCCCGCACTTCTTGACAAGCGTTTATTTTTGCAGACTCGGAGTTCCGATCCTGGCTACCCCCATCTCTTTGCCAAACTGCGCCGTCATTATAGTGTCTATCGCGAGAGCTACTGGCGCGATCATCAGCAGCATCACGGCATCTACATCGATATCTTCCCCCTGGATCCCGCCTGGCCAGGCAGCCGCCTCTGGCGTGGCCTGTTGCCGCTGCTGCGGCTTCTGGAGGGCCTGAGCCATCTGGCGGCCCATCCCCCCAAAGCCCGGCCGGCCCCGAGGCGCTCCCCCGGTCCCTGGAGGCTCGCTCCCCTCCTGCGCCGGTTTCTGTCGATGCTGCCGCCATCCCTGTGGGGGGTGGTGCATGACCGGCTGTTGCGTTGGCTCGCCTTCGTCCCATCCAGGCAGCTGGTCTGCCTGGTCAGTGGTGGCGCCCTGGCGGACCAGCGCTGGCGGGCCATGGTGCGACCGATCGCGGAAGGCATGGCGACCGTTTCCCTGCCGTTTGCAGGTCATTCCTTTCCCGCAACCGCCTATTACCACCAGGCCCTCACCCGCCTGTACGGCCACTACATGGAGCTGCCGCCGGTCGACCGCAGGATTCCAGGGCATCCTGTGGTCGAATTCCGGCTGCCACCCCAGGATCGCTGGCCTGGCCAAGGATCCGGACCTGAGCTGCGCTGATCACCACCATCGAATCAGCTCCGTCCTTGACGGCGAAGGGGCTCAGTTTTCAGTGTCGCTTGACACCGGCGGCTGAAGACCGGTGCGGCGGTGAGACCGGACAGGGGGCAGCGGGGCCGGTAAGCCCTGAAGCTGAAGCCACCCGGCGTTGGCCCGGCTGGCCGGCACGGCTCTGCCCGTCTCCGGGGATGGGGCTGATCAGGGCAGGCAGGGGCATGGATGCGGGGACGGAGGCGGAGCATGGCCCCCCCCGATCACGGCACCTGAATCAGATCCACCTGCCACACCCCGCCGCGGCTCACCTCCACCGCCAGCTCGCGGCCATCGGCCCGCAGGTTGACGCGCCTGGGGACGCCCGGCGGTTGCATCGCGATCGGTTCGAGGGCCATCAGGCCGCGGCGGTAGAGCACCAGCTCGGTGCGTCCCTCCAGGTGTCGCACCAGGGCCAGCCGCTCACCGGCTGCATCGACCGACACCGCGATCGGCTGGGCATCGGGCCGATTCAGACCCGGCAGCGGCACCGGCAGCTGGCGCTCCAGATCCACCAGCTGCACCTGTTCCCGCCCGTCGCGGCCGCCGATCAGGGCCAGCCATCGGCCCGCCAGAGCGGGAGATCGGCTGCTGCCGATCGCCTCCAGGCGGCTGTTCAGGCCGGGCAGGGGCTGGGGCATCGGGCCCAGGCAGCCGGCCAGGGGGACCGTCAACACCACCGTCAGGGCGGCCGTTCTGACGGCGGCGTGCCGGCGGTTCATCGCAGCGGCCCCCCGCCGCTGAGGGGCGTGGCCGGCAGGTCGGGCTCCAGCAGGGGGGTGAGATCGAGCAGCTCCAGCCGCGAACGGCCCTGGCTCACCAGCTCCAGCGCCAGGCGGCGGCCATCGGGGGCCAGGCTGAGGCGCTCCAGTTCCCGATCGCCGCCCAGGGGCAAGCGGTGCAGCCGGCCGGTGGCCCTGTCCTGGATCACCGCCAGATGACGGCCGCCCTGTTGCACCAGCAGGGCCAGATAGCGGCCGTTCCAGCTCAGCGACGGCGAGCGGTGGGGCTGGAAGCGCCGTAACTCCGGCAGGGGCAACTCCCGGCCGGAGGGTTGCTCCTGCAGCAGCACCGTGCGGCGACCGCCGCGTTCCACCAGGCTGGCCAGGTAGCGGCCATTGCCGCTCAGGGCCGGATCCTCACGGTTGGTTGGGCCGCCAAGGCCGCTGGGGCCGGCGCTGCGGCGGCCCCAGCTCCAGCTCCCGCAGGCCGGCATCGCCAGAAGCAGCAGGAGGGCCACAGCGCTGAAGCCCAGACCTCTGGCCAGGAGGGGCCAGGGCCGGACGGAGCTGGCCAGAAGAAAGCCCCTGGTCGGGTTGCGCTCCTGGCGGCAACCGCACCGGGGACTGGCGCGTAGCGGTTGGCGATGGGGGCGTGGGGCGTCGATCAGTCGTCGAAGCGGGAGGAGTTATCCCTGGCGCTGCCGGGGCCGGAGGGACGCTGCGAGCGGCTGTAGGTGGAGCCGCCGCCGGCCTGACCGCCCGCCTGCCCTCCCTGGGGCCCGGGGACGGGCTGGCCGCCGCGGCTGCCGATCGGCGAGAAATCAGCATCGCTCAGATCGGTGCTGGCTGTTGAGGCATCAGAACGGCCCGCCGGGCGAAGGGGTGAGCCCTGGGGAATGCCAGGGCTGGCGGAACCCGGTCGGCCGGTCGGCGCCTGGGCCTCAGCGCCACCGCCAGGCCGGCGGCTGGAGCGGGGCATGCCATCGGGGCTGGCCACCGGTCGGCTGCCGCGGCGGATCTCACCCTGGTCGGGGCCGCGGCGGCGGGCGCCGAACTCAGGGGCGGAGCTGGCGCCGCCGCCGCCGGCGCTGTAGCGAGTGCCTGTTGTCTCGCGCTCAGCGGCGGGGGGCTCACGCCGGGGTGAGGGGCCGCCATCGTTCCAGTCGTCGGGTTCGGAACGGCGACTCACCGCGCGCTCAGGGATCGCCGCCCGGCTGCTGGGGCGGCGGGGACGGTAGAAGTCGTCCTCGTCGTCACGGGGGCGGATGCGCTGGCGGAAGCGATCGGGGGCATCGAAGCTGTCACCGTCCCAGCTGCGACCACTGAACCCATCCCGCGCCGGCAGGGGAGAGGGTTCCTCATCGTCGAAGTAGGAGGAGCGGCGGGCCTGCTCGGTGGTCACACCCCGCAGCCGCACGCTCTCGTAGGCGAAGAAGACGGTGGTGCCGGCCAGCAGGAACTGGCCGAACTGCAGGATCGGGTCGAGACGCCAGCCCTGGAAGAAGAGGATGCCGCCGCAGAGCAGGCCGATGGCGGCGAAGAAGACGTCGTAATCCCGGGCCAGGGCGGGCTTGAAATTCCTCATGAAATAGAGGAAGGCCCCGCCCACCGCCAGCACGATGCCGACGATGCTGGCCCAGTTGAGGCTGGCGTTGACCAAGGGGATGGCCGGGCGGGTCCCGGGCGGAGGCGTGGTTTGGCTCAGTCTAGGGACAGGGGCCTGGTGAGATCAGGAGCCAGGGCTCGATCCCATCCCGGGGGACGGACAGGATCGGAGGATCCCAAGCGCGTTGCCGCCACGGCGGGATGGTGCTGCTCTGCCCATGGCCGCAGCGAAGGTCTGCTCTGGCCAACCTGGCCGATGAGATGCCACGACAAGCCACCGAGCCGATGGCGAACGGCCCATGAACTGAGCGCCTTCCCACGCCAAAGGAACCTGGGAAGGCGCCCAGCACCCTTCGACTCTGCAGAGAGAGACCGCCGTGCGCGGAGGCTGATCGCGGCGCTGGAAGAGGCGAACGATCAGCGCGTCCCCCACGTGGCTGGGAACCCATCGAGACCAGATCTCATCAAGATCAGGGCAGGGTGTTGAGGGCCGTCGTGGGGATCTGATCAGCCTGGGTCCACAGCGACGCTCAAGCCATCAGCTCCCTCTGGACCCATGAACCATGGCGCAGGATTCCGCGGGAGTCTCCCAGAGACGTCTCAGCACGGTGGGACCGTGCGGCAGGGAAGCGGCATCACCTCCCAGGATCAGACGATCCCATCGATCAGCCACAACGATCAAGATGGGCCGCCTGCAGGTGGACCATCAGGGCATGAACGGACAGATCGGATCATCGACAGCTCCGGGTCTGAGTCCTGACAGGAATCCAGCCGGATCCGTTCGGGATCATCCCCATGCAACCAGGCCACAACCGGAATTCGGGGTTGCGGCAGGACCGGACGGCAAGGGCTCAGAGCTTGCGGTCGACCCGGTCGTTCTGGCTGATGAAAAAGAGGGCGATCGAAATGGGGATCACCACGATCAGGGCGCCGTACACAAGGCTGCTCAGGAAGTTGGAGAGCGAGGGGGTCATGGCGTCGGCTTCGTGGCAAGCTCGCTGGATCTTAAGCAGTGACGGGCGCTTCCTACGATGGAGCGGCTTTCGCTTTGAGCTTTGTGACGGCGCCGCTGCCCCTGCTCCATCTTCTCCTCGGGCTGCTTCTGGGCGCCTGGACCCTGCTGTTCCTCGCCCGGATCGTGCTCACCTGGTACCCCCAGGTGGACCTGGGCCGGGGCGCCGGCAGGCTGCTGGGGTGGCCCACGGAGCCTCTGCTGGCCCCCACCCGACGCCTGATTCAGCCGATCGGTGGGGTGGATGTGGCGCCGGTGGTCTGGGTGGGGCTGATCAGCCTGCTGAGGGAGCTACTGGTGGGCCAGCAGGGGCTGGTGACCCAGGCGATGCTGCGGGCTGCCACCACCACGGTGGGCTGATGCCCATCCGCTGGGGCCGCCCCGTTGTGATGAGGGTTGGACGGCCCAGGCGTGCCAGGGAGCTGGCGATTGTGGACGGAGCCGCCGGGGTGGGGAGGGCGCCGGGGAAGCCTATTTCGGCAACATCTGCTCTTCGACGAACTTGGTATAAACCTCACCCCGCTGGAATTCGGGCCGCTCTAGCAGGGCCAGATGGAATTCGATCGTGGAGGGGATGCCGGTGACGGCACATTCCGAGAGCGCTCGGCGCAGGCGCCTGAGGGCATGGTCGCGATCCACACCCCAGACGATCAGCTTGCCGATCAGGGAGTCGTAGAAGGGCGGGATCTCGTAGCCGGTGTAGACATGGCTGTCGATGCGCACCCCAGGGCCCCCCGGCGGCAACCAGCCGGTGATCTTGCCCGGTGCCGGCCGGAAATTCTGGGAGGGATCCTCAGCGTTGATCCGGCACTCGATCGCATGGCCGCTGAGGCGCACCTCCTCCTGCCGCACCGAGATCGGCTCGCCGCCGGCGATGCGCAGCTGCTCGGCGATCAGATCGATGCCCGTGACCATCTCGGTGACGGGATGCTCCACCTGAATGCGGGTGTTCATCTCCATGAAATAGAAGCCACCGCCGCGGTCCACCAGGAACTCCACCGTGCCGGCGCCCTCGTAGCCGATACTGCGGGCCGCCGCCACGGCGGCATCGCCCATGCGGCGGCGCAGTTCCGGGTCGAGGCCAGGGCTGGGGGCCTCCTCCAGCAGCTTCTGGTGGCGGCGCTGGATCGAGCAGTCCCGTTCGCCCAGATGGACCACATTGCCGTGGCGATCGGCCAGCACCTGCACCTCGACATGGCGGGGCCGGTCGATGAATTTCTCCATGTAGAGACCAGGGTTGCCGAAGGCCGCTTCCGCCTCCCCCTGGGCCGCCTTGAACAGGCTCTCCAGCTGCTCGGGGCCCGGCACGAGCCGCATGCCGCGCCCCCCGCCACCGGCGGTGGCCTTGATCATCACCGGGTAGCCCATCCGTTCGGCGAGCTGGGCCGCCTCCCTGGGGCTCTCCAGCAGGCCTTCGCTGCCGGGGATCGTCGGCACCCCCACCGCCTGCATCGTGGCCTTGGCGGTGGATTTGTCGCCCATCGCCCGGATCGAGTCGGGCGATGGGCCGACGAAGGTGATGCCATGGTCGCCGCAGATCTCGGCGAAGCGGTCGTTCTCCGCCAGGAATCCGTAGCCCGGGTGGATGGCATCGGCGCCGCGGGAGGTGGCGGCGGCGAGGATGTTGGGAATGTTGAGGTAGCTGCGGCTGCTGGGCGCTTCGCCCACGCACACGGCCTCATCGGCCAGCTGCACGTGCAGGGCGTTGCGGTCCACCGTGCTGTGCACCGCCACCGTGGCGATGCCGAGCTCCCGGCAGGTGCGCAGGATCCGGAGGGCGATCTCGCCCCGGTTGGCGATCAGCAGCTTGCCGATGGGCATCCGCGGCGGAGCCGGCCGGGGTGGATGGGCGGTCCCGGGGCTGGTGCGGACTGTATCAGCGCTCACTCTGCCCCCGGTCGGCGGGCCGGGGGAGGGGCGCATGGGTATAGTCGCTCTGTGAGCCGGCCCGGCCGGATCGCAACCACGCGGATGTGGTGGAATTGGTAGACACGCACGTTTGAGGGGCGTGTGGCTTCGGCCTTGCGAGTTCAAGTCTCGCCATCCGCATTTTTTCTCTTCCCACCGTGAGCCAGGCGTCGCCGGAGGTCCAGCCCGGGGCCGCGATCGTGCTCGTGAGCAACGGTCCCGGGGAACTGAGCACCTGGGTGCGGCCCCTCGCCGAGGAGCTCCACCGCCTCCTGCCCCTGCGCCCCCGCGAGCCGGACGCCCCCTCCCGCCTGGATCTGGTGCTGGTGCCCTGCCCCAACGCCACCGGCCAGGAGGACGCGGTGGCGCGGCGCTGGCAGCTGTTCAGCCGGGTGCTGCCCGCTGCCCGCTTCTGGTGGCTGCTGCTGCGGCCCGACCGCCATGGGCCCTGGCCCCGCCATGGGGTGGTGGTGTTCCTGGGGGGCGACCAGTTCTGGACGGTGCTGCTCTCGGCCCGGCTCGGCTATCGCCACCTCACCTACGCCGAATGGGTGGCGCGCTGGCCCCGTTGGAACGACCGCATCGCCACCATGGGGCCGGAGGCCAGCGGCCGTCTGGCGCCGCGCTGGCGCAGCCGCAGCCTGGAGGTGGGTGACCTGATGGCCGACCTCTCCGCCGCCGCCCGCGCCGTTGACCCACTGCCGCCCGGGGAGTGGGTGGCGCTGCTGCCCGGCTCGAAGCGGGCCAAGCTGCAGGTGGGGGTGCCCTTCCTGCTGGAGACCGCCGATCGGCTGGCGGCCCTGCGGCCAGGGGTGCGCTTTCTGTTGCCCGTGGCACCCACCACCAGTGCGTCGGAGCTGCTGGCCTTTGCCGGCCCCGCCAACCCGATCGCCCGCTTCTTCGGCTGCCGGGAGCCCCAGCGCCAGGGGGCGCGGCTGATCACGGCCGCCGGCACCACGATCGCCCTGCTGGAGGAGCATCCGGCCCATGGGTCCCTGAGCCAGTGCCGCCTCGCCCTCACCACCGTGGGAGCCAACACCGCCGAACTCGGTGCCCTGGGCCTGCCGATGATCGTGCTCGTGCCCACCCAGCACCTGCATGTGATGCAGGCCTGGGATGGCTGGATGGGGCTGCTGGCCCGCCTGCCCTTGAGCCGGCGGTTGCTGGGGGTGGCCCTGACCGCCTGGAGGATGCGCCACCGCGGCTTCCTGGCCTGGCCCAACATCAGCGCCGATCGGGCGGTTGTCCCGGAGCGGGTCGGGCCGATCACCCCGTCCCAGATCGCCGTAGAGGCGGCGGACTGGCTGGCCCATCCGGCCCGCTTGCAGGGCATGGCCGATGACCTGCGCAGCCTGCGGGGGCGCCCCGGGGCGGTGGCGGCCCTGGCGGGACTGGTGCGGGATCTGCTGCCGGCGGCGCCGCCTGCCTAGGGTTGCGGGCTGATCCGTCCCCACCGCCGCGATGCCGGAGTCCGCGTTCGATCCCACCCTTGCCGCTGCCGCCGCAGGCGCCGGCGCCTGCGGCCTGCCCAGCGGCCTGGCCCGGGGTCTCGATGAGGAGGCCTGGCGTCAGCGGCTCACGCCCGAGCAGTTCCGCATCACCCGCCAGGGGGGCACCGAGCGGGCCTTCACCGGCGCCTACTGGAACCACAAGGGCCAGGGCACCTACCGCTGCATCTGCTGCGATGCCGAGCTGTTCAGCTCCACCACCAAGTTTGATTCCGGCACCGGTTGGCCCAGCTTCTGGCAGGGGGTGGACGCCGGGGCGATCACCACCATCACCGACCGCTCCCATGGGATGGTGCGCACCGAGATCCGCTGCGCCAACTGCGACGCCCACCTCGGCCACGTCTTCAATGACGGCCCCCGGCCCACCGGCCTGCGCTACTGCGTCAACTCCGCCTCGCTCAGTTTTCAGTCGGCCTGAGAACGGTGCCAGGACTTTGATCACAGGGCTCTGGCTCGACCACCATTTCAGGGAAGGGCAACGACCCCACAGAGTCGAAAGCGAGAGTTTGCTTGAAGCTTGTACTCAGTAGGGCAAGATCTCGATGGGGATGGCTCTTCTCCAGCTGGCCAGCTTGATGCCCAACTGTCGATCTGCCTGAGATCCACGGGCGTGAATGGCTTTGGCGCGATGCTGAGGTGGGATCAGATGGGAATCAGATCGGATCACTCCTGCTGAAATCGCCATCAATGGAGCTGGCGATTGCGTTGACTTATGGCAAGACTATGAAGAAATAGATGTTGCTTTTGATGGCATTTGCCCACGTTCGAATGAAGGGATCGGAGGCTTTGAAGATCCGTTGATCCAAGCCACGACCACCGTCGCCAATATTCCGGTCGTCGTGATGCTTCCACGCCGGCTCGCGAGTGGCTCAGGCGCCGGAGAAGCCTGTGATCAATGAGGCGATCTTGGGACCCTGAACGGCAATGCAACTTGTGCTGAAGACATGGTCCTGAAATCTCTTGCCCAGCATGGACAGTCTTTCTCGGTCCTGGCTGAGTGCGAACAACGCATCGGCAAAAGCCTCAATGTCAAGATATTTCACGGCTATGCTCATTCCCATCGAGGCGATTTCGGCGATGCCTCCGCAGTGCTGAAAACACACGCTCGGAATTCCCATCGCGCCAGCCTCCAGGGTCACGACCGGGCCGGGATCTTCCCTGGAGAGGCACGACATGACATCCAGTTGCCTCAACGCTGCTGCACCGCAGGAGACACCTGGCAACAGCAGGGCATGTTCCCTGGCGCCCAGGAGCCTCAGGTCTCGATCAGCCTTGACGTAAGCCAGCGAACCGGGTGAGCATCCCACCCAGACAGCACTGAATGGGGTGTTTGCAAACCGCCTGGCGCAGGCCTCAACGAGAATAGGGAAGATGTCAAACCCTTTGCGGTCGATGGCAGAGCCTGCAAATCCAAACAGGAAAATACCCTGCTTCTTCAGTTGTATCAGCTGGTCGATTGTCGGTTGAGTGGCTTCGTCGCAGCTGAGCTGCATCATCTGCTCGGGGCGATCAAAGGGAACATAGGCGGGAAGTACCACGCATTGATTGGGGTCGACTCGATAGTTGTCAACCAGATTTTCGCGTACACTATTGCCTTCGCAGATCAACAGGTTGGAGCGAGAGATCTGCTTATGAATGTCGCTCTTCGTGCTGGAGAGGAGCAATCCTATTTCCATCTCGTGAACGCTGCTGATGACCTTTGTCTTCTCGGTATCGATGGAAATTTTGCCAAGACAATAGCCCAGGACCAGGGTGTTCAGATACAAGCAATCGGGGTTGACCTTGGCAAACACCTCGGCCAGCCAGCTGTCGGGGTCACAGGATTGGTTATGCAGGAAGCGGCGTTTCAGCCTTCGCGTCCACCGCTCGGCAATTGGCCTGGTGAAGGTATGGGTTGGGCAGATGGCTGCAAACTCCTCTCGCAGCGGGCCATCTCGCATCAGTGCCACCACTGGACGAATCGATGTATGCGCGACCAGCCAGCGAATCAGCCATAGCAACAAAAGGGGGGCCCCTGTACGTTGACCCTCGTGGCAGACAAACAGCGTGGTGCTCATGATTTCTGAACCGGCCTCGATCCGGGCAATGGCAGCCTGACACAGGTGTGATGGCGGGGAGCGGGGTGAAACATCACACCCACCCAGGGCCTACCAGGGATCATCGATCAGCTCGGCTTCCACATCCACGGGGATGGATGTGCTCTCGAGACCAGGTCGTTGCGGACCACGCTTCGGTGGAGATGCCTCGGGGTAACGCGAGCGGGCTTCCATGGACCTGGACGGTGGTGGTGCATCTGATTCGTCCAGAGGGCGCAATGGGCCGCGCTCGATGGGGCGGTCGCGAACGTTGAAATCCGGGCGATCATCTTGATCGCGATCCCGGGGATCGCGATCCGGCCGGGACGATCCCCGGGAATAGCGGCGTTCCGGGAAGCTCTCCCCGATGGGTGGCTCAAGGTCCCGGAGGTCGGGGCGGGGGCGCTCCATGCCATAGGAGTCAGGATCGGAAACATCCCGATCCGTAGGGTTGCGACGGGGTGCGCCGTCGTCGCGGAAGCGTCCGTAGCCGCGCTCCTCCTCCTCATCGAGATAGCGGCGCTGGCGCTGGGGCTCGCGTTCGCGGCGCTCCTCCAGCTCGACATAGTCGTAGTCCCGTTCGGGGCGCAGGACGCTGCTGCTGGCGGGCTCGATGCGGCGCTGCTCCACGGCCGTGGGGAGGCCCGCTGGCAGCTGGTTTTCGGCCGGCACGGCCCCGGATCGGAACCGCTGCCGCTCCTCCTGCTCCCAGCTGCCGCCACCGATGCCGAGCTTTTCGAGCAGGCCGGTGCCGAGCTGCTTGAGCTTCTCCTCAGCACCTTCATAGACAATGATGCGATCGGAACCGCTGCTGACGATCTCTCCGACCGGCATCTCCCAGGTGCTGAGCACGCCTTCCCCCAGCAGAGGCACCCCGAGGGCACCGATCACCAGGGTGGTGAGTTCGCCGGTCTCCACGTCGAAGCTGAATCCCAGCACCCGGCCGAGCTGGACTCCGGATTCGGTGATCACCTGGCAGTTGATCACCTTGCTGTAGCGCTCCGGATCGAAGCCCTCGACCAGGGAATCAGCCGAATCGACCAGGATCACATCGCCCACCTGGCGGATCCGCTCCAGCGGCATCCAGCGGGGCAGGCCCGGCAGGAAGCGGGTCAGGGGATTGTCGCGCAGGCCGAGGGCGACCACCTCGCGCCGGTCGATGTCGACCACCACCTCGCCGACCACCCCCAGCCGCCGGCCGGTGTCCCGGGTGATCACCTGGGTGCCCATCAGTTCGGAGCGCAGCCAGAGTCGATCGCTGGGGGCCGGGGCGTTGGGGTCGGGGGCGGCAGGGGTGGAGGAGGTCAAGTCCCGGGGTGGTAGTCCGCCCATTGTGACCCACCCGGCCAGATCAGGCGGCGGAGGGCAAACCGACCACCTGGGTGTGGGAGCCGCGGGCCTGGGTCACGCCGATGGTGCGGGTGGAGGCGGCGATCATCGGCCGCCGGTGGCTGACCACCAGGAACTGGGCCGCTTCGGCCTGGGCGGCGATCAGGCCCGCCAGCCGTTCGACGTTGACACCGTCGAGAAAGCTGTCCACCTCGTCGAGGGCATAGAAGGGCGAGGGGCGGAACCGCTGCAGGGCGAACAGAAAGCTGAGGGCGGTGAGCGATTTCTCCCCGCCGGACATCGCCGCCAGGCGCCGCACCGCCTTGCCTTTGGGATGGGCCACCAGGGTGAGGCCGCCTTCGAGGGGTTGCTCCGGGTTCTCCAGCTGCAGGTGGCCCTCGCCTTCGGAGAGATCGGCGAAAATGGTCCGGAAATGGCCATCCACGGCGTGGAAGGCCTCCAGGAAGGCCTCCTGGCGCAGGGTGCCCACCGTTTCGATCCGCAGCAGCAGCTCCTCGCGCTCCTTGCTGAGCACCTCCAGCCGTTCCTCCAGCTCCGCCAGCCGGGTCTCCAGCTGTTGGAGCTCCTCCAGCGCCAGCATGTTGACCGGCTCCAGCGCTTCCAGCCGCTGCTGCAGGGTGGCCAGACGCGAGCGCAGCTCCTCCACCCCGGCCGCGCGGAGCTCCTCGGGGATCTCCGGCCTGGGATCGGGGAGGGTGCGCTGCAGCTGTTCCAGCCGCAGGGCCTGGCTGCGCTCCTCCTCGCCGAGGGCGCCGAGTTCTTCCACCAGCCGCTGCTGCTGCCACTGCTGTTGCTGCAGGGCCTGGCGCAGCGAGGCCAGCTGGGCCTCGGCTCCATCGCGCTGGCGCCGGCTCTCGCCGAAGCGGGCCGCCAGCTCGCTCTGGCGCGCCTCCAGGGCTGTGCGCTGCTCGGCGGCGGCCTGCTGGCGGCGCTTCCAGTCCTCCCGTTCCGCCACCAGGGCCTGCACCGCCTCCAGCAGCCGCTTTTCCTCCTGGCCGAGGGCCTCCAGCTGACTGGCGACCCGCTCCCTGGCCAGGGCCCTCTCCCGCCGGCGGGCTTCGAGGGCATCGCGCTGGGCCCGGGCGTCGCTGAGGTTGCGGTCGGCCGCCTCCAGGTCGGCCTGCAATCCCTGCCAGCGGGCGCTGTCCCCCCCATCCCCCGCAGCCTGTTCGGCGGCCTCCAGGGCGGCGAGGGCTTCCCTCAGGGGGGTGATCGTGTCCTGCAGCTGGCGCTGGCGCCGGGACTCGTTGTCGGCCTCCTGGGCGAGCCTGGCCAGGCGGGCCTCGAGCTGTTGGCGGCGCTGCTGCAACGGACTGAGCTGGCGTTCGGCCGCCTGGCGCTGGGCCTCGACCGCCGCCAGTTGCTGGCGGGCGCTGAGCAGCTCCTGGCGGCTGCCCTCAAGCCGCTCGGCCTGGCGGGCCTCCTGGCGGCGGCAGGCGAGCAGTCCCTCGCCGATCTGGAGCAGGCGCTGGCGCAGGGGCTCGGCCTCATCGCTCTCCTGGGCGGAGCCGAACCCCAGCTGGCCCGCCCGTGGCTGGAGGCTGCCGCCGGTCATGGCGCCGCTCTTCTCGAGCAGCTCCCCCTCCAGGGTCACGGCCCGGCAGCGGCCCAGCTCGCGGCGGGCGTTGCTGAGGGTGTCGAACACCAGGGTGTCGCCGAAGACGTAGCGGAAGACCTCGGCGTAGATCGGTTCGTGGCGGATCAGCTCCACCGCCCGGCCCACCAGCCCGCCGGCCCCCACGGCCGCACCGACCGCTCCCCCCCGCTGCAGGGCCGCAGCCGTGGGGCCGGCGCCGCTGCCGCCGCGGATGCGGTTGAGGGGAAGGAAGGTGAGGCGACCGGCGCGGCGGCTCTTGAGCAGGTCGATCGCCCGGGCTGCGATCCGGTCGTCATCGACCACCACCTGGCCGAGGCGGGCGCCAGCGGCCACCTCCAGGGCCAGCCGGTGCCGCTCCTCCACCTCCCCCAGCTGGGCCACGGGTCCGTGGATGCCCTCCAGCCCCGCCTCCAGCAGCAGGCGCAGGGCGCCGGTGCCGCGGCTCTCCTGCAGGGTGTCGCGGCGGCTGTCGTGACGGGCGATCTCCCGTTCCAGGGTGCCCTGCTCCTGCTCCAGGCGGGAGCGGGTGCGCTGCTGCAGAGCCAGGGCCTCGGCCGCCTCCCCCACGGCTGCTTCCACCACCGCCAGCTGCTGCCGCAGCCGCCCCTCCTCGCCGCGGATCGCCTCCAGGCCGCTGAGGGCCTCGGTGTTGCCGTCCGCCTCCTGCAGGGCTTCGACTTCGAGCTCCTGGCGGCGCTCTTGATGCTGGCGCAGCCGCTCGGCCAGCTGGCTGGCTTCGCTCTCCAGGGGGGCGAGGCGGGCCTGCAGCTCCTGGCGTTCCTGGTCGCGCTGGCGGCGGGCTTCGATCCAGCTGCCGGAGCGATCGGCCACCTCGCCGAGCCGCCGCCGCGACAACTCCACCGCCGCCTCCGTTTCACGGCAGCGCCGTTCCGCAGCCTCGAGCTCTGGGCCATCAGCGCCCTGCAGCTCCAGCCGTTCGCGGTCGAGCTCCGCCTGCCGCTGGCCGAGCTCCTGGCGGCGCCGCTGCAGGGCACCGGCCTCCTCGCGGTGGCGTTCGGCCTGGCGCTCGCGCTCCCGGTCGCCCGCCTCCAGGCCGGCCAGTTCCGCCTGCACGGCCAGCAGCTGGTCCTCGCCGAGGGCCTTGACCTCCGCCTGCAGGACCTCCAGCCGGCTTGCCGCCACCCCCACCTCCGCTTCGGCGGCGGCGATCGCCTCGCCGGTCGCCGCCTGTCGCCCCAGCAGCTCCTGGCGCCGCTGTCCCAGGGCGGCCTGGGCGGCCTGGCTCTCCTCAAAGGCCAGCACCTGCTCCTGGGCCCGGCCCAGCTGGAGCTGCTGCCGGATCTCCTGGTAGGCGCGGGCGCGGGCGCAGTCGCGCTCCAGCCGCTGACGGCCGATCAGCAGCTCCTGCTCCACGATCCGGCAGCGCTCCTGGCGCTCCTGCACCTCATCGAGCTTGCCCCGGCTCTGGGCGATGCGGGAGTCGAACAGGGCCACGCCGGCCAGCTCGTCGATGATGCCGCGCCGCTCCTTGGCGCTCATCGAGACGATGCGGGTGACATCGCCCTGCATCACGACGTTGCTGCCCTCCGGGTCGATCCGCAACCGCCGCAGCTGGGTCTGGAGCTGCTGGGCGTTGCAGGGCACCCCATCGGCACTGAAGCTGCTGCTGTAGGTGCCGCCTGGCGCCACCCGCAGCCGCCGGGTGACGCTCCACTCCCGCTGTCCGGGGCGGATCCAGGGGCCCTCGGCCGGGGCCTCCAGGCCCTGTTCCGCCTCATCGGGGCACCAGTCGCCGAGATCGAAGCGGACGGTGACGGTGGTTTCGGCGGCGCGGCCCTGGCGCTGGAGGCTGCTGTTGATCAGGTCGGGCAGCCGCTCGGCGCGCATGCCGCGGCTGGTGGCCAGACCCAGGCAGAAGAGCACGGCATCGAGGATGTTGCTCTTGCCGGAACCGTTCGGACCGGTGACCACCGTGAAGCCCGGCTCGAGCGGAATGGCGATCGAACCGCCGAACGATTTGAACTGGTTGAGTTCGACCTGGTTGATGTGAACCAACAGGCCCTTCCGGCGGCCGCCGAAATGTAGCCAAGCTGCTGACGTTGCCAAGGGGGCTGCCTAGGGTGAGCCCGAGGCCCCAGACGGCTTTCCGGCGGCTCCCGGCGGGTTTCCCGATCCCGCCAGCGGTTTCGGCCGCCGCCCACCCAGCCCACAGTGGGCTCTGTCCCCGCCTGACCCCTACCCCCGTTGGACGCGATGGATCCCACCTCCCAGACCCCCGGCTCCAACTCCCAGTTCCCGGAGCAGGGCAATGGCGCCCCCCACGACGGCGGCGCCGGGCCCAGCCTGCTGAACGATGAGGTCGTGCTCCCCCGGGAGCATGCCGCCAGCCCCCATCCCCAGCAGGCCGCCTTCCGGGACCGTTTCGAGGCTTTGCTGCCCACGATCCAGCGCCAGTGGCCGGAGGTGGCGCGCCACACCCTGGAGGCCACCCGCGGCAGCTTCGACACCGTTGTCGAGGTGATCAGCCGCCAGACCGGCCTGACCAGCGGCGGGGTCCGCCAGCAGCTGCAGGAGCTGCTGCGCAACACCGGCGAGCAGGCCCATCAGATGGCCGACAATCTGCGGCCCCTGGAGGACCAGCTGGAGCAGCTGCTCGATGACCTCAACACCACCCTGCGGCCCCGGATCGAGAAACCGGTGCGGGAGAAGCCGTTGATGGCCCTCGGCATCGCGGCTGGCGTCGGCCTGGTGCTGGGGATGCTGCTCTCCGGCCGCCGCTCCGCATGAGCGAGCGCGGCGGCGATGGCGACCGCCGGGGTGGCGGCCGGGGCATGTTGCGCGTCACGGCGCTGATGTCCTCGGTCGTCGACCTCCACGTCAAGATCGCCCTGCAGGAGGCCGACCGCGAGAAGCGGCGCCTGGTGGTGGCGGGGGTGATGCTGGGCATCGGCATCGGCTTCGCCACCTTTGCCGGCGTGGCCCTGCAGCTGGCCCTGCTGCTCTGGCTGCATCAGGCCTTCGCCTGGAGCTGGCTCGGTTGCGCCCTGGCCGTCGCGGCCCTCGACCTGGCCCTGGCGGGCCTGTTCCTGCGGATGGGTGGCGGCATGCTCAAGGCCCCGTTCCTGCCCGAGACCCTGGCGGGCCTGGGCCGCACCACCCGGGCGCTGACCGGCCGCTTCTGAGGGTTGGCGGCCTGGTGAACGGTCGCGGCCTCTGTCCGGCTCAGCGGATCTCGTAGCGGAGCCAGCGGCAGTCGATGCCGCCATTGCTGACGGGGATGCGGCGGCTGGCCTTCATCCGCAGGGCGCCGCTGAGCTGCGGGTTGCCGCTCAACAGCCAGAGGGTCCAGCCGCCGCAGCGCTCGCGCACCATTCGGCCCAGATCGGCGTAGAGGGATTCCAGGTCGTCGTCGGCACCGAGGCGGATGCCGTAGGGGGGATTGCAGACCAGGAGTCCGGGCCCCGGCGGCGGGATCAGATCGCGGAAATCGCCCAGCTGCCACGCGATCCGATCCGCCAGGCCGGCGCTGGCGCCATTGGCGCGGGCCTGCTCCAGCACCTGCGGATCCCGCTCCATCCCCAGGATCGGCGCCATCGGGCTGCCATCCACAAGGGTGGTGCGCTCCTGGCCGGCGGCTGACGCCACCTCCCGATCCCAGAGGGCGGCATCGAAATCGGGCCAGCGCTGGAAGGCGAAGCGGCGGGGCCGGGGGGCCGCCGCAGGGTTGGTGGGGCCGCTGTCGCCCCAGCCGGAGCCCTGGCCGCCGGCGGGATCGGCGGCCGGCAAGAGCCCGGGCGCCCGACCCAGCGCCATGGCGGCGGCCTCCAGCAGCAGGGTGCCGGAACCGCAGAGGGGATCCACCAGGGGAACGGAGCCATCCCAGCCGGTGTGGGCGATCAGGCCGGCGGCCAGGTTTTCCTTGAGCGGTGCCAGGCCCATGGCGGCCCGGTAGCCGCGGCGGTGCAGGCTGCCAGCGCCGCCGCCAACACCGCCGGCGCCGCCTCCCTCCAGGCTGAGGATCGCGGTGCCCTCCCCGTCCGGCGGCGCGCCGGGGCTCGGCCCCCTGGGCCCCGGTCCATTGGGCCCCGGCCGGCCGGGGCTCAGGTGGAGGTGCAGGCAGAGGTCCGGATCGCCGAGGTCCACCGTTGAGCGGCGCCCCCAGCGCTGCCGTTGCAGGTCGACCAGGGCGTTCTTCACCTCAAGGGCGGTGTAGTGGCTGTGGTTGAGCTCCGGCAGGCTGCCGCTGGCCTCCACCTTGAAGCTGGTCTCGGGAGGCAGCCAGTGGTCCCAGTCGGCGGCGTTCTGGACGCCCTGGTGCAGATCGCGGCGGCCGCGGCAGGGGAAGCGGGCCAGCTCGCGCAGGAAGCGGAAGGGGAGGCGGCAGCGCAGGTGGAGGCGGTAGAAGCCGGCCAGGTCGGTGCGGCAGGCCACGGCGCGGCGCAGGGGCCGCACCTCCCTGGCGCCCAGCGCCGCCAGCTCGGCGGCGGCCGGCTCCTCTAGGCCGGGGGGCACCACGGCGGTGAGATCGAAATCCTCCGGGGACGTTGCGAGCGGCTGCATCACTCCACTGTGCCCGTGGGGGCGCCTCGCAGGGGCTGGCTCGGGCTCAGATCCAGGCTGCTGTGCTCCAGGGTGGGGATCGCATCGACAGCCCTCACGGCCTCGATCAGCTGCTGCTGGGTCGCCGCGGGCAGCTCACCGAGGTCGCCATCGGCGAAGTACACCAGCGCCTTGAGTGCTTCACTCACCGGGAAGGCGGAGCCGTAGAGCGCCCGGGCGGCCCCCAGCCCCTCGGTCAGGGTGAGGCCCGAGGCCAGGAGTACCGCCACGTCGTCGTAATCCTTGCGCTCGGCCCGCTGCAGCAGCACGTTCAACTTGGTGGCGAGCAGATCGAGTGGAGAGGCCAGCAGGGCCACGCCGTCGCTGCTGGGCTCGGGTTCCGCCACCTGGCCGATCGAGAGGCCCCCGAAGAACGACACCTTCACACCGTCCTGGCGGGCGGCGTCCCCGGCACTGAGCACGGTGAAGGTGCCTGGCTGATCCTGAAGCACTGTGGAGCTTTTCAGCCAGGGCAGCAGGCGTTGCAGCCCAGCGCGATCGAGGGGGCGGGCGGTGAAGAAGTCGAAATCCACCGACACCCGGTGACCGCAGCGCAGGGCGATGGCGGTGCCGCCGTAGAGCACGAAGCCGGCCGAGGCCAGGCCACGGAGTGATGGCCAGAGCTGTCGCTGCACGGGCGGCAGAATCTCGAGCCGGGGCGCGAGGGTCATCCGCCCATGAAGCGCCGCAGCGGCAGCGGTGGCACGGGCCCGGCGGGGGTGACTCCCAGCTTGCGGTGCCAGTAGCTCCAGGAGCGGGGGGAGAACCAGCCCGCCTCGGCCTGTTGCAGCACCTGGGCCAGCCGTGCATCGCCCAGGCTGCGGCGCAGCTGCAGCACGGTGTCGAAATCGCCGATCTCCATCACCTGGGCGATCACCCGCTCGGGCCGGCGCAGGGCCTGCTCGGCCGGTTCCCACCAGATCAGCCTTGCGGCCATGGGCCGGAGCAGGTTGATTTCTTCGGCAGCAGTTGGCCATGCGTGCGGTTCAAGCATCGCAGGACCCGATTCAGAACAACGCAACGCAAGATCGCTGGGGGAGCTCGAAGGGCTCCCGTTCAGATCTGGCGCCTGAGCATGAACAGAAAGGCACTCACGATCGCCGCCCCGAAGAACACGCGCAGGGTGCCGGGCAGGGAGGTGCGCAGCGTCTCGGCGCGTTGATCGCGAAGGCTGCTGCTCACTCGGGAGGTGTTGATGGCGATCGCCTCAATGAGCTGCTGTTTCCGCTCGGCCAGGGAGCCGCCCTGCAGGGGCGGCAGGGGCGCTGGATTGGCGGCGGCGAGCAGGATGCTCAGCTCAGCTTCGGAGCGGCTGGCCTGGATGCGGCTGGGCAGGGCGGCAACGCCCCTCTCGCCCTGGTTGATCTGGCGGATCAGCTGGCTCTCGCTGTCGGCCCGGAGCCAGGCGTAGCCGATCAATTGCAGGGGAACGCGAAGGGCGAACACCAAGACCCAGCGGCTGGTCAGCTGATGACTGCGCCGGGCGCTGGTCCGGGCTTCATCGGAGTCGCTGTCGAGCAGAACATTGCCCAGACGCAGCACCATCACCGCCAGCAGCAGAACCGGGGCGAGGTTGACGGCGGCATCGGAGAGCCGCAGCCACCACACCGGCTGCTCCGGGGCCAGGGGAACGGCGCTGGCGAGAAGCGAGATCAGCACCAGGGCTTGCAGGGCATGGGCCAGCCATTGGCTGTGGCGGGCGAAGGCAGCGCGGCGATCGAGAGGGAGCATCCGTCTCCCGCTCGATCCCCGGGAGATCGAGCCAGGCAGCGGCGACACCATTTGACTAAGCTAGCCAGAACAGCTAGCTGCTTTCCTATGGTCGCCCAGTGGACGTTGCAGGACGCCAAGAACCGCTTCAGTGCCGTGGTGGAGGCAGCCCTGGCGGGTGAGCCCCAGAGGGTCACCCGCCGCGGGCGCTGGGTGAGTGTGGTGATCTCGGCCGCCGAATATGAGCGCCTGCGCCGGCTGGATCAGGCGAGTGCGCCCTCGCTGCCGGAGCTCCTGCTGGCGCTGCCTCAGGACGACGAACCCTTTGAGCGAATCGGGCTGACGCCGCGGGAATTTCCGTGTACCTGATCGACACGATGGTGCTCTCGGAGCTGCGCCGCCGCCAGCGCGATCCAGGGGTGGTGGCCTGGATCGCCCGGCAGCAGCACGATGACTTGTTTCTCAGTGTGGTGAGCATCGGCGAGATCGAGCGGGGTATCGCCCGGCAGCGCAGCACAGATCCGGCCTTTGCCGAAGAGCTGGTGACCTGGCTGAAACGCCTGCTGCACCTGCACCGAGAGCGAATGCTGGCGGTGGATCTGCCCGTCGCCCGCCGCTGGGCACAACTCTCGGCGGCCCTGGGCCACGACAGCGCCGATCTGCTGATCGCCGCCACTGCCCTGGAGCACGGCCTCACGGTGGTGACCCGTAACCTGCGCCACTTCACCCCCACCGGTGTGGCCACTCTCAATCCCTGGCAGGGCGAAGCCTGAGGCCGCTTGTGCGCTCTTACCCTGCCCAGTGGACTTGATCACGGAGCTTGTCGATCGGCCCGTTGGCGATCAGCTGGCCAGCTTTGGCCGGGAAGGGGCGACATCCTCTGCCCGGCCGGTGTGCCTTGCCGGCGGGCCCGCTCCGCAGCGGCCTTGAGCACGTCGATCTCCATGTCGAGCGTGGTGCGCATGGGGCAGGGAGGAGATGCCAGGGCCGATCTCAGGTCGCATCAGCGCATCAGCGCATCTGCGCATCAGAGCATGATTCCGCCCTCGATTTCAGGCCAGCGCTGCCATCCCCCTGAGGCCCAGCCAGCGCCCCATCCGGGTGGTTGCTGCGATCCGATGGGGACTGCCGGGTTCCGTGGTTCGGTGATGCCCACCCGGTCGGGTCTCGCCCAGCACCAGCCGCCGGTGCCATACTTCAGGGGTCGGTCTTCGGGCCGACTAGGTGGCTCACACCGGTGTTTCGGACAGCGGTTCGATTCCGCTCAGCTCCATTCCCCCGCCGCCGGCCCCATGGCCCGGCAGTTCCGGGGCTGCAATGGTTTCGACGGGGCATGAGGAGGGTGACTGAAGCCTGCTCGGTCAGAGCAAACCCGTAACAGCGAACAACATCGTTCGTTTCTCCCGTCAAGCCGCCCCTGTGGCTGCCTGACCCTGTAAGGGAGATGGGGTGAGGTCAGCCTTATCACCCAAATGACCCACGGGGCCTGGAAGGGCCCTTTTTCGTGGCTGGTCCAGCCTCTGGCCGGAGAGCCGGGCCCCAGGCGGCTACGCGAGCCAGGCTCCTAAGCGGCAATCGGCAGGCTCCGGCCGAGCACGGAGCTGTTGCGGATCAGGGCGGCCAGGAACGTGCGGCTGAGATCAAGCGGTCGGGTGAAGGCCAGGCCGGCGTAGTACATCCCCATCACCTTGTCCTGCCAGACGATGTCGGCGTGGGTATCGATCCAGTTCGCATCGGCTGGGGAGTGGATGCGCAGCTGGCCGATCTGGCCTGGCAGGAGTGGGGAGCGCAGCAGCAGGCAGGCGCCATGTTGGCTGACATCCCAGAGCTGGCAGGTGTGGCTTCTGATCACAGTGTGCAGATCAACCCGGATCGGCAGGTCGCAGGTGGGCAACGAAAAGCGCTGGCTGCGGCGCTGGATTTTGGTTTTGGTTTTCTGGGAAATGATGTTCTGGGAGACGGGGTAGAAAAGCTCGATCATGGCAGGGTCTGACGGGGTGGTGAAACCGGTGAGAAAACCTTGACTTAGAGCCAACCAAAACGGATGGATTTTCTGCAGGGGAACGGCGCTCCTCCTGGATCGGGTCGGAGAGCGGGCATCGACCGGAGTGAGCTAAGGCGAGTATGGCGATGGGCGGCCCCCCCGCTTGGTGTTGCTCACTACCTTTTCGGGGGCCGTTCAGGGGATCCGGTCAAGGCGGGTGCGATGGCGGTTCTCCCCTTTCAGCATCGGCTGGCTTGCTGCTTAGGTTGTCGACAAGCAGATCATCTGCATCCCATTCGCTGCCCGATTCCATGGCCGCATCCCCTCTACCGTCCTCGGCGATCACGCCGCTGACCCTGCCGATGGCCACCGTGCTCGTGCTCGGTGATTTACGTCCCATGGCCGGGCGAATCCGTGCCGTTCTGGCTGGTCTCTCCGCCGCCGCCGCCCAGTCCCTCGATCAGGAGGTGGAGCGCAACGGACAGGCTGTCCTGTTCCGCGGCGAGCCGGCCGAAGGGCACCGTCTGGCCCGGGCACTGCGATCTGCCGGCCTGACCACCTCGGTCAATACCCTCAGCTGAGGGGGCAGCGGGAGGGGGTCAGCGGATGGTCCAGCCGCTCCAGCGAGCCAGCTCCTCCAGGCTCAGCACCCCCTCCCGCCGCTCCTGGCCCCGCACCCAGGTGGGGTAGGCCCTGATTCCTGCGGCCTGGCAACGCTCGCGACCCGCCTCGCTGCGGTCGCACTCCACATAGGGGAGTTTGCGACCGGCCTGTTCGCCGAACAGGTTCTTCTGGTGGAAACAGGCCGGGCACCACCAGGCCCCATAGAACAGAAAGCCTTTCTGGCGCAGATGGGCACCGAGTGCCATCTGCTCCGCGCTCGAGGGGGCGCTGGCCTCGCCCAGCCCCTGAGCGCCGGCGGCGGTGGCCTGCGCCGACAGGGCCTGGGCTCGCAGCGGCCCCGAGGGAACCAGGGGCGACAGCGACAGGGCCAGGGCCGCGATTGCAAGGGCTCGACCCTGGCGGTCCTGGATGCGGCGAACCGGGGAGCGGCGCATGAAGCGTTCGGCTGGAGAGCCGCCGATCAGGGTGTCTCCAGCCTACCGAGATCGCTCCAGGCGTACGGGCTTCCACCCCTGTCGGCTGCGTCAGCGGCCGAAGGCGGCTGAGACAATGGCGGATGAGCGCCTGAGCCGCACTCCTGCGGACCGCTGCTGGATGAGCCCCCGATGAGCGTCAACGGCTATCGCGATTACTTTCAGGTTCTCGGGGTCGAGCGTGGCGCTGACGCCGATGCGATCAAGCGCGCCTTCCGCCGCCTGGCCCGCCAATACCACCCCGATGTGAACCCCGGCGATAAGAACGCTGAAGCCCGGTTCAAGGAGGTGAGTGAGGCCTACGAAGTGCTGTCCGATCCTGATAAGCGCCGCCGCTACGAACAGTTCGGTCAGTACTGGAACCAGATGGGTGGCCCCGGCAGCGGCGGCGGCCCCGGCGGTTTTGATGTGGATTTCGGCCGCTACGGCAATTTCGACGACTTCATCAACGATCTCCTCGGACGCTTCGGGGCTGGCGGTGGAGCTTCTGGGGGTGGCTTTGCGGGGTTCGGCAGCGGCTTCCCCGCCGGCTTCGGTGGCCGTGCCGGCGCTCCTCCGGATCTCGATGCCGAGGCCACCCTCAATCTCTCTCTCTCCGAGGCCTTCCGAGGCTGTGAGCGCACCCTGGCGGTCAATGAGGAGCGGGTTCAAGTGCGGATCCCTGCAGGGGTGCGCAGTGGCAGTCGGCTGCGGCTCAAGGGCAAGGGCAACCTCCAGCCCGGTACCGGCCGCCGCGGCGATCTCTATCTCAACCTCCAGATCCAGGCCCATCCGGTCTGGCGGCTCGATGGTGATCAGCTCCGGGCCGAGCTTCCCCTCAGCCTGGATGAACTGGCCCTCGGCGGCGAGGTGGTCGTGGCCACCCCCGATGGGGAGGCCACCGTTCAGGTGCCACCTGGCATGAGCGTGGGCCGCAGTCTGCGGCTCAAGGGCAAGGGCTGGCCGATCAAGGGGGGGCGCGGCGATCTTCTGCTCACCCCGGTGCTGCGCCTGCCCGAAACCCTCAGCGAGCGGGAGCGGGAGTTGCTGGCCCAGCTGCGCCAGGCCCGCAGCGCCGACCCGCGGGCCGGCTGGATCCGTTCGGCCAGGCTTTAACCGCCACGCTCCGATCGCGCTGGCCCGCGGCTCAGATGGTCCGCCCAGCTGCCGAGCTGGGCAGGTTTCCAGCTGACCAGGTGCCCGCCAGCGGCCGTGGGCCCCGATCGCCGCACCGCTCCCACTGGCCGTGGGGGGGCACGGGCCGTGCCTTTTGCTGCGGCCGTTCCGATCGCCAGGCCCAGATCCAGTGCCGAAGGCGCGGGCGTGGCTGCGGCCCAGTTCGAGGGCAGCCGGCCCGGGGGCTGGCCCGCCGCAGCGTTCGCGACACCGGCGCGGGCCTGAGGGATGCGGCCGCCGATCCGTAGGATCCGCCCAGCCCTTTCCGCCCGCATGGAGCTCACCTACCGCCCCCGCCGGCTGCGGCGTACGCCGGCCCTGAGGGCTCTGGTGCGCGAAACCCAGCTCGCAGCCACCGATTTCATCTATCCGCTGTTTGTTCACGAGGGCGCCAGCAACGAACCGATCGGCGCCATGCCCGGCGCCAACCGCTGGAGCCTGGAGGGGCTGGTGGATGAGGTGGGCCGCGCCTGGGATCTGGGCATCCGCTGCGTGGTCCTGTTCCCCAAGGTGGCCGATGGCCTGAAGACCGAGGACGGCGCTGAGTGCTTCAACGAGCACGGCCTGATTCCGCGGGCGATCCGCCGCCTCAAGGAGGTGCACCCTGGCATGGCGATCATGACCGATGTCGCCCTCGATCCCTATTCCTGTGACGGCCACGATGGCATTGTCAGCGCCGAGGGTGTGGTGCTCAATGACGACACCGTCGAGATTCTCTGCCGCCAGGCGGTCGTGCAGGCCCGCGCCGGTGCCGATCTGATCGGTCCCAGCGACATGATGGATGGTCGGGTCGGTGCGATTCGTGAGAGCCTCGATGCCGAGGGCTTTGAGCATGTGGGCATTATCAGCTACACGGCGAAATACGCCTCGGCGTACTACGGACCCTTCCGCGAAGCTCTCGATTCGGCACCGCGGGCCATGGCCACTAAGCCGATCCCCAAAGATAAGAGCACGTATCAAATGGATCCGGCCAATGGCCGTGAAGCGATTCTTGAATGCCAGCTTGATGAAAGCGAAGGCGCCGATATTTTGATGGTGAAACCTGGCCTGGCCTACCTTGATATCATCCATCGTCTGCGTCAGGAAAGCGAACAACCCATCGCGGCTTACAACGTCAGTGGCGAATACGCGATGGTCAAGGCGGCGGCTGAACGTGGCTGGATTGATGAGCGGGCTGTCACGTTGGAAACCCTGCTCTGCTTCAAGCGAGCCGGTGCTGATCTGATTCTCACCTACCACGCCTGTGACGCTGCGGCCTGGCTACGCCAGGGGTGAACGCCAAGATAAGGTTCGCTCACCCTTCATCCTCCCCCCGCAGCTGTCGCAGGTACTCCTCATCGGACTGGGCCTGGCTTCTGCGGTTGCGCCCTGAACGCATTGGCATCAAGCCCCAGGCCCTGGGTTGGAGCTGCTCGAACAGGGACAGATCCGAGTCGGCGCTGGTGGAGAAGATCGCATAACCGAGGGCCAGGATCAGGCTGGCGAGCGAGGTGCGCAGCAGTTCGGGCAGCAGGCGCAGCGGCCCTGTTCTGGGCAGAGCATTGCGCTCGCGGTTGATCTGGGCCTGGCTCTGGTCGAAGACGGAGATCACCTGGGCCTTGAGCAGCGGCAGCGGTAGGGCCAGGTCGGCCGGGCTGAGGGAAGGCCCGTTGAGTTTGCGCAGGCCCTCTGCGAGGGTGTCGGTGCTGCTGGCCTGCTGGACAGCTCCGCGGAGGGCGGAGAGCTTGCGTTCGGCCGCATCAAGACGGCTGGCCTGGATGCCGTCCATGCTGCTCTGAAGCCTCAGGCCGGCGCTGATCTGGAGGGGAACCAGCAGCAGGAATCCGAGGGCGGCGGCGCTGGCGATGCGGCTGAACCGTTGCCAGCGGCGGTTGACCACCGGATCATCGGGATCGAGATAGGTGCCGAGCTGCAGCAGGGCCAGAGCGAACAGGGGCAGGGTGCCGGCATTGACGAAGGAGCCGGTGAGACGGTTCTGCCACGCCGGATCGAAGGGTCTGAAGGGAACAAGGCTGCCGATGACGATGGCGGCGAACAGTGCGAAGAGCACCAGGGCGAGCCGGCTCAGATTGCGGATCGGCACTCGAATGAAGCAGTCAGAACAACACAAAGACCTTGCATCTGCTGAGGGCTATGCATTAACGAGCCTAGTCTGTTTGGCCTCTGCAGTGTTGACTGGTCTGCGAATCCTTGATCGGGGATTGAGGGCAGCCGTCTGGCTCAGCGTCCCTGCCACGCCACCGCGCTGAACGCAGCAGGCTCCCTGGCTGCTCCGCGCCGTCTGCTCACTTCTGCGGCTGAGCCGCCATCCCCCAGCCCTACGGGCGCTCTGGGCCTGCACGGTGCGCTCCCCAGCGGCGCTGCACGGACAGGATTCGGGAGGCTGAGGGCTGATCCATCGGCACGGAGGATGCTCATTCCCCCCCCTCCCCCCGGCTGCTCAGGCTCTGGCAGCTGCCTCGGAGCGGAAGCACCTGGCGAGGCGATGGGCCCTGGTCCTTCAGAAGCCGCTGAGGCCGCTGAGACCGCTGCTGTTGAGGGGATCGCTTCGCTGGTCGCTGACCTCCAGCCCCAGGAGGCTTCCCCTCGGCCCGTCTGCCTGGGCGGCCCGGGTCGAGCGGTCCACGGCGGGCCCTCCTCTCGGGGGCCTTCCTGATGCCCTCCTGAGCCAGTGGCCAGCCCTTCCCCGCCCTGTGGATTGATGTCCAAATGTCACGAAGACCCCCCCCCTTAAGGGGGGGATTCAGCGATCAACTATCGCTTTGAACGGTATCCATCCACACAATGAGTGCGTTTTCATGGTTTCTGCATGACCCGATTCACGGAACCAGGGCTGCGCGGTTGGGCTGGGCTCTCCCTTGGCCTTGTCTCCTCCTTGCTGATCCCAGGGGCAGCCTTGGCTGTGCCGATCCAGGCCCCTGGTGCAGCCAGTGCAGCGGCGCCCAACGGCACTGCGGCCGTGAGCCCCGGCCCCCGGCGTCCCGGCCTGATCCCCTCCAGCTCCCCGCGCCCCGGCTCCGGCCTGGCCTCGGATCCCTCCTCCTCGCCCCCCCGTCGTCCCGTTCCCGGCCAGAACAGGGCCCTGTCAGCCAGCCAGTGAGTTCTTGATGAAAACGCTTTGCAAAAAGAGCGCCAACGAATGATTCTGGCAACATCATCTCCGCGAAGAATGATCTGCAGCTCGCCTCCGATCATCGTTGGCCCCTGAGCCTCCAGGCGGGCTGGGGGCCGGCCTGCAGCCTCAGGGCTCAGGAGATGCCAGGGCATTCCTCATTCCGTCACCACGCTGAGCAGGGTGGTGGCGGTGTAGGTGCCGGCAGGCAGCGGGGCGCCGTTGGTGCTGTAGAAGCGGACGTTGACACTGGCCTGGAAGGCGCCCCCCGGGATGCGCCTGCTGCCGCCGCCAGCGGTGGTGGCGCCCACCAAGGGGCTGCCATTGCTGCTGAGCTGGATGGCGGCCGCCACGTTCCCCGGACTCACTCCAGACGGTGCCGTCAGTTGCAGGGGACTCAGCACCAGATGGCTGGTGGCGGTCGCCAGGATCTGGACCGTCTGCTGACCAGCCACCGTCAGCAGGTTGCCATTCCTGCTCAGTTGCGGCGTCTCCTGGCTCGGGTTGTCCCTCACCTCCACCGATGCGCTGGCGGGCACGGCCCCGCTGGCGCTGATTGACTGGAGGGGGCGGGCCTGAACGGTGGCGGCCGCCAGCAGCGCCAGCAGCAGGCCCGCGCCGCTGGGGACAGCGCAGCGTCCTGCATCGCCGAGGTGAGGCTGGACCATGGGAGCAGGGTAGATCCGCCCCTCGCCATCCCCTGTGCCGGAGATGCCGGCTGCCGCCCATGCTGCGGTTTCACCCCGCGGCGCCTCGGGATTTCGGGGCCCGGGCGCTGATCAGCGGCGGCGATCCTTCCCCCGATCCCGTCGCCAGCCACCATCGACTGGCTGTTCCTGGAGAATGGGCGCAGTGATCCCCAGCGCCATGGCCCCGGCCGCCGTCCATCGCCTTGGCCATGTGGCCCTCCGGGTGACCGACATGGAGCGGGCCAAGTCCTTCTACACGGCCCTCGGGTTGCGGCTCACCTGGGATGCCGCTGACTGGGCCTATCTCCAATCCCCCCTCAGCGGAGATGGTGTGGCCCTGCTCAGCCCGGATTACCGGGCGGCCGGACCCCACTTCGCCTTCCACCTGGAGGACAGGGCCGCCGTCGATGCCGTCCACGACCAGCTGGCGGCCAGCGGACATCCGGTGGGAGAGGTGCACGACCATCGCGATGGCACCGCCTCCTTCTATCTGCAGGATCCTGAGGGCAACTGGCTGGAGATCCTCTACGAACCCCCCTCCGGCATCCCCTCCAACACCGGCGCCGCGGCCATTGCCGTGCCGCCCGTTCCCCTCGCTGGTGGCCAGGGGTGAGCGAATCGGCCGTTGCGGTTGGAAGCGAAGGTCCAGAGCGCCCGGAGCCGGTGCGCTCTGCGACTGGATGGACCGATGGGTTGCCAGACGATCGGCCTGACGGGGAAGGGGATCGGCCGATGGCGGACACGCCCCCGCTGCCCTCGGCTGGGTCCTCCGAGCCGTCGATCGCCATCGCCGCCGAAGCCCTGGAGCTGCTGGAGTGGCCCCGCCTGGCCGGCCATGTGGCGGGCTTCGCCAGTACAGCCGCCGGCGAACGACGCTGCACCGCCCTGCCCCTCGCCCCCAGCTGCGCCGCCAGCCGCGAGCTGCTGGCCGAAACCACCGAACTGCTCGGCCTGGATGGCGTGCTGGAGGGTGGCCTCAGCTTTCGCGGTGTTGCCGACATCGGCTCCACCGTGCAGCGCTGCGCCAAGGGGGGCAGCGCCGGCGGTGAGGAGCTTCTGGCCGTGGCCTCCACCCTGGCGGCGGCCCGGCGGCTGCGGCGCCAGATCGAAGACGCGGTTCTCAGGCCGGTCTGCACGGCCCTGGTGGCCGACCTTCGCACCCTGCCGGAGCTGGAGCAGCGGCTCCACTTCGCGATCGAGGAGGGGGGCCGGGTGGCGGACCGGGCCAGCAGCGAACTGGCGGGTCTGCGCCGCCAGCTGCAGGGGGTGCGGGCTGAGCGGCGCGAGCGGCTGCAGGAGTTGATGCGTCGCCATGCCTCCCTGTTGCAGGACACGGTGGTGTCCGAGCGCAACGGCCGGCCGGTGCTGGCGGTGAAGGTCGGCGCCGCCACCCAGATCGCCGGCCTGGTGCACGACAGCTCGGCCTCAGGCAGCACGGTGTTCGTCGAGCCCCAGTCGGTGATTCCCCTCGGCAATCGCATCCGCGAGCTGGAGGGGCGCGAGCGGGAGCTGGAGGAGGCGATCCTGGCGGAGCTCAGCGCCCTGGTGGGGGCTGAGGCCCAGGCTCTGGAACACCTGCAGGCGGTGCTGACCCAGCTCGATGCCGGCGTCGCCCGGGCCCGTTATGGCGCCTGGCTGGGGGCGGTGCGACCCGAGCTGGATGCAGACCCGGAAGCCCCCTTCGCGTTGCGCGACCTGCGTCATCCGCTGCTTCTCTGGCAGGAGCGGCGGCAGGGAGGTGCGGCGGTGGTGCCGGTGAGCCTGCGGGTGGGACCGGAGCTGCGGGTGCTGGCGATCACCGGTCCCAATACCGGCGGTAAGACTGTGACCCTCAAAAGCCTGGGGCTGGCGGCCCTGATGGCCCGGGCCGGCCTGTTCCTGCCCTGCGCCGGCACGCCGCGGTTGCCCTGGTGCGATCAGGTTCTGGCCGACATCGGCGATGAGCAATCGCTGCAGCAGAACCTTTCCACCTTCAGCGGCCACATCCGCCGCATCGCCCGCATCCTGGCGGCCCTGCCCCCGGCCGCTGGTTCCCCGGATCGCGGGCCGGACCAAGACACGCAGGGCGCTGCCGGGGCCCGGCCTGCGGGGGCCTGCCTGGTGCTCCTCGATGAGGTGGGTGCCGGCACCGATCCCACCGAAGGCGCGGCCCTGGCGGCGGCGCTGTTGCGGCAGCTGGCTGATCGCGCCCGTCTCACCGTGGCCACCACCCACTACGGCGAGCTCAAGGCCCTCAAGTACACCGATCCTCGCTTCGAGAACGCCTCGGTGGCCTTTGATGTGGAGACCCTCTCCCCCACCTATCACCTGCTCTGGGGGATCCCCGGACGCAGCAACGCCCTGGCGATCGCCGCCCGCCTCGGACTCGATCCGGCCGTGCTGGCGGCGGCGGCCAGCCAGCTGGAGGCTGGGGAGGAGGGCGCTGCGGCGGGGGTGAACCGGGTGATCGAAGGGCTGGAGCAGCAGCGGCGCCAGCAGCAGGAGGCGGCCGAGGCCGCGGCGGTGGTGCTGGCGCGCACCGAACTGCTGCATGAGGAGCTGCTGGCCCGCTGGGAGCAGCAGAAGGAGCAGAGCGCCGAGCTGCAGGAGCAGCGACGCCAGCAGCTGGAGCGCTCGATTCGCGAGGGGCAGGGGGAGGTGCGGCGGCTGATCCGGCGCCTCCGACGGGGCGCCGCCAGCGCTGAGCGCGGCGACGGCCGCGCCGCCGGTGAGGCAGCGCGTCTGGCGGGTCAGCGGCTGAAGCGACTGGCCGATGAACACAGCCCTGAGCCGCCCCGGCGGGAGCATGGGGGGTGGCGTCCGGCGGTGGGGGATCGGGTGCGGGTTCTGGCCCTGGGTAAGGCGGCGGAGGTGCTGGCCATCGCCCCTGACGGTCTGGAGCTCACCGTGCGCTGTGGTGTGCTGCGCAGCACGGTGGCCCTTTCGGCGATCGAGGGCCTGAACGGTGAGAAGCCAACCGTGCCAGAACCGATCCAGCCCACGGTACGGATCCGCAGCCGCCGCCATCCAGGCAGCCTCGGTCCCCAGGTGCGCACCGAGGCCAATACCGTCGATGTGCGTGGCCTGCGGGTGCACGAAGCCGAGGCGACGGTGGAGGAGCGGCTGCGTGGCGCCAACGGTCCCCTTTGGGTGATCCACGGCATCGGCACCGGCAAGCTCAAGCGCGGCCTGCGGGAATGGTTGGCCGGTGTGCCTTATGTGGAACGGGTGAGCGATGCGGAACCCGGCGATGGAGGATCGGGTTGCAGTGTGATCTGGGTGCGTTGAAGCAGAATCTGTTCAACGCTCATTCTTTTTGATTGGAGTGCAAAGTATCGAGATAATCCTGGTGCGAATCGGTCAGGCGACCTTGGCCTCTGCGCTTCGGCTGCAAGCGAAGCATGATCATTTCGAGGAGTGAGAGATCGTCATGGCGGCGACGGCCGAAGGCGGCGTAGCCAGTCGACAGGGCCAGGAGTGCTACCGAGGATCGCAGCAGATCAGGGAGCAGCAGCAAGGGGTTGGCGGGGGGCACATTGGCTTTCTGCTTGGCGATCTGCTTTTGCAGCCGGTCAAAGGCGGCGGTCGCCTCCGCCCGTAGTTGGGGGAGAGGTTTGTTGAATTCTGTGCCGCTCATCTCCACAAATTGCAGGCTCCGCAGTCTGGCTTCGAGATCGGCACTGCTCGTGGCCCGGTCGACGGCCTGGCGCAGGGCGGCAAACCGGCTGTCCATCTCCTTGATGCGCTGGGTCTGCTCGGTCACGTTTCGCATCTGCAGGCGAAGGTTGGAGGTGATCTGGAGCGGGATCAGCAAGAGAAAGCCGATGGCCGCCACCAGGGCAATCTGTTCAAACAGAATTCGCCTGGTTTTAAGCAAAGGATCTTGCGGCGAAAAGATGGTTGCAATCCGCAGCAATGCCAATGCAATCAGGGGGAACGTGCCGTAGTTGATCAGCGCGGGGATCAAGCGCGACTGCCAGAGCGGATTGAAGGGTTGCAGGGGAAACAGAGCCCCGGCAATCCCAGTCGCGAACAGGATGGCGAGCACAATCGCCAATTGGCCGAGACTGCGAACTGACATGGTCTGGGGGGCTCTGTGGGTCTTCTGGGGTGGTGGTGCGGGGCGGCTGCCGAGGCCCTGGCGCGGCAGGGATCAGCTGGTGGGCGGAAATGAAAGGGTGGGAACGGGTTCCACATGCATCAACGCCCACATGGGAATGGGTGTTGGGGCGGCGCCGCCGGCTGGGCAGAACGTAGCCGAACCCGGCAGGAACAGGAACAACGACGTGCCAGGCCGTGCGTTTGGCTGGGCTGTTTGGGCTCCAGCGCTTCTGGGCTCACCGCCGCGGATCCCGGGTCGCCGACGCATCAGCCCGGACCATCGGCGGCAGCCAACGCAGATCTCAGCCTGTAGAATAAATGTAGAACTTATGAACAGCGCGCGGGCTGTTCGCTCCTGCCCCTGTCGTGATCTGTTGCCGGGCCTCTGCATCCCTGTCCCGCCCCAGTGCCATCCCTCCCCCTTTTCCCCATGTCGCAGTCCCCCCTTCCCGGCGCCCTCCTCCCCCTTCCCCTGGCCCTATCGCAGCGGAGCGGCGACGATCTGCCGGCCACCCTCTTCCTCCCCTCGATCATCTCCCCGATCGCCCTGGCCGGCGCTTCCGCTGCTGCCCCAGGGGCCCTTCTGCAGACCCCAGCGGCAGCCAGCCCGCTGCCGGCGCCGAGGGCCAGGGCCATCCCCCACGCCCCTGGTGCCGACGCCCTCTCCCTCCCTGCCACTCCAGACCAAGAGCCGCCAGAGCCGCAGAAGCCGGTCGCCGCACCGAGCAGCAGCCCGCCTGCCGTCGCCACCGAACCGCTGTCGCTCCGCCGCGGCAGCGCCCCCTGGAGCGATGCCCGGGTTGAGGCCCTGATCCGCGAGGGCCTCCTGGATGCCGCCTGGCTGCCGGACATCCGCGCCACCGCCCTCACCCACCTGCAGATCCAGAACGCCAAGCAGCGCGAGCTGCTGCGCTTCAGCAACGCCATCGCCAACACCGGAGAGGGCACCTGGCAGGTGCGGCGCGGCAGCTTGATCAGCGATCCAGAGCAGATCGCCGATGCCGTGAGCCTCGGCCTCGACCCCGGTCAGCTGGCCGCTACCGCCCAGGAGCTGCTCGCTGCGGATGGGGCGATCGCGGCGGTGGTGGCGGATGCGGCCCTGTCGGAGTTTCATCCGGAGCACAAGCACTTCCACATCGGCGAAACGGCCGAATTCGGGGTGGAGCGCTTTGATTCCACCAGCCAGCGCTGGGATCCGATCACCGGCCTGGAGGTGGTCAAGACCACCTTCTGCCTGATTGATGTCAACCAGATCCAGCAGGTCTCAGCGACTGATCCCGATCACTACGACATCATCAAATCGCCGGCCAACGCCAATCTCTATAACGACTGCTTTGCCGATCTACAGGGTATTCAGGCCGGCTGGATCGACCGTTATAACCACTCCCTGCCCGGCCAGCAGGTCGACATCACCGACCTGCCCGCCGGCACCTATCGGATCACCAGCACCGTCAATCCGGCCGGCTGGTTTCTGGAGAGCGATTACAGCAACAACACCGGTTGGACCGGCTTCGAACTCAGCCGCGATTCCAACGGCAACGCCAAACTCACCACCATCCCCGGTGCCTTCGGCGGGATCTGGTTCGACAGCAGCTCCAACGGCATGGGCTGAGGGGCGTTTCAGCCCTGCAGGCGCGGCAGCTCCAGCGGTTTGTCCTGGGCTGTCCGCGGCAGCGGCAGGGCTTCGCCCTGGCTGTCGAACAGGCGCCAGCCGGTGGGATCCACCTCCAGGTGCACCCCCTGGCCCACCGTCACCGCCTGGTCGGGCCGGGCCCGCACCAGCACCAGGTGGCTGCCGTCGTGCAGTCGGCAGGTGAGCAGCTGTTCATTGCCGAGGGCCTCGATGTGGGTCACCTCAGCGGCGAGGTTGCGGTTGGCGGCAGGGGCCAGCTTCAGGTGCTCGGGCCGCAGGCCGCCCGTGAGTCGGTGGCCGATGCGACCCGCCAGGGCCTCGGCCTGGGGACCCTCCAACAGCAGCCTCCGTTCCCCGAGCAGCAGCTGGGTTGTTGCCACCACCTGCACCGGCAGCAGGTTCATCGGCGGGCTGCCGATGAACTGGGCGACGAACAGGTTCGCCGGCCACTGGTAAAGCTCCAGCGGCGTGCCCAGCTGTTGCAGCACGCCGCCGTTGAGCACAGCGATGCGATGGCCCATCGTCATCGCTTCCACCTGGTCGTGGGTGACGTAGAGGGTGGTGGTGTTGAGGCGGCGTTGCAGCGCCACGATCTGGGCGCGGGTGCCGGTGCGGAGCTTGGCGTCGAGATTGCTGAGCGGTTCATCCATCAGAAACACCGCCGGCTGGCGGGCGATGGCACGGCCCAGGGCGACCCGCTGCTTCTGGCCGCCGGAGAGTTCCTTGGGGCGTCGCTGCAGCAGCCCTTCGAGTTCGAGGGTGGCGGCCACAGCGGAGACCCGCTCCTCGATCTCCTCCTCCCGCGGCGAGCGGATCCGCAGGGCCTCCGGCCAGGTGCTGGTGGCGCGGTGCAGGCTGTCCTGCACCTGTTGGCCGAAGCGGCGCGGGCGGCTGCGGCGCAGGCCGAAGCCGATGTTGTCGGCCACGCTGAGGTGTGGGTAGAGGGCGTAGCTCTGAAACACCATCGCCACGTTCCGCTCGGCCGGTCGCAGCCGGCTGACGGGGCGACCGCCCACCAGAATCTCGCCGCCGCTGAGGGTGTCGAGGCCGGCCAGGAGCCGCAACAGGGTGCTCTTGCCGCAGCCCGAAGGCCCCACCAGCACCAGGAACTCGCCATCGGCGATGGTCAGGTCCAGCTCATGCAGCACCGTCACCGGGCCCTCGGCACCGGGACGCCGTGGCGGATAGGTCTTGCTCACCCGCTGGAAGCGAACCTCGGCCACACCAGCCCCGCGACCGCCGGATCCTAGGGTTGCTCCAATGCAGTTCATCGATCAGGCCCGCATTGCGGTGCGGGGCGGCCGGGGTGGCGACGGGATCGTGGCCTTCCGGCGCGAGAAATATGTGCCGGCGGGCGGTCCCTCCGGCGGCGACGGCGGCCGCGGCGGCGATGTGCTGCTGCGGGCTGACAGCAACCTCCAGACCCTGCTGGACTTCAAGTTCCGGCGGCTGTTCGCCGCTACCGACGGCGTCCGTGGCGGCCCGAACCGCAGCAGTGGCGCCAGCGGCAAACCCCTGGTGATCAAGGTGCCCTGCGGCACCGAGGTGCGGGACTGCCGCACCGGCATCCTGCTCGGTGATCTGACCACCCCCGGCCAGGAGCTGCTGGTGGCCTGCGGGGGACGCGGCGGCCTCGGCAATGCCCGCTACCTCAGCAACCGCAACCGTGCTCCCGAGAAGTGCACCGAGGGCCGCGATGGCGAAGCCTGGGACCTGTGGCTGGAGCTCAAGCTGCTCGCCGAGGTGGGCATCATCGGCCAGCCCAATGCCGGCAAGAGCACCCTCATCGCCGTGCTCTCCGCCGCCCGGCCCCGCATTGCCGACTACCCCTTCACCACCCTGGTGCCCAACCTGGGGGTGGTGCGCAAGCCCAGCGGCGACGGCACCGTCTTCGCTGACATTCCGGGCCTGATCGCCGGAGCCGCCCAGGGGGCCGGCCTGGGCCATGAGTTCCTGCGCCACATCGAGCGCACGCGGCTGCTGCTCCATCTGGTCGATGGCAGCGGCGAGGACGTGGTGGCAGATCTGAGGGTGGTCGAGGAGGAGCTGCGCGCCTACGGCCACGGCCTGGTGACCCGGCCGCGGTTGGTGGTGCTCAGCAAGGCTGAACTGCTCGACCCTGTCAACCTGGAGGAATCTCTGGCTGCCTTGAAGGGCCATCTGGCCAGTCCCGAGGCCCTGCCGTCCCTGGGGGCCCCTCTGGCGATCTCAGCGGCCACGGGTCAGGGCCTGGAAGCACTCAAGGCTGCGGTGTGGAGGATTCTGGAGGCAGAGGCCAACGGCCCTGCCGACGATCGGCCCGGGGAGCGCTCCAACGCATCCTGACCGCCGCTCCTGATCGCCGCGCACGCAGAGCCAAGGAGATCCATGAAAGCCATGCCGATCAGGGCGCCTGCTCTGGCTCAGGCTGGCTGCAGAGTGACGTGGTGCACCACCGGATCGGAGCGGTGACGCTGTGTCCGGGCTGAACAGCAGCGCTGGATCAGCCCGGAGAAGCGAGGATCACCCCCAGGAAACGAAACCGGGGAAGATTCTCAGTGCCAGCGGATCAATCGTCGTAGACCTTGCACTCGGGGGCTTCGGGATTGAGGTCGCAGAACACCTCGAGCGGGCTGGGGTCGTGGCTGTCCTCGGGGTGGTGGGTCTTGTATTCCTGCAGACCCTTGAGCTCTTCCTCAAGGTGCCGCACCTTGCCGAGATTGCCCTCGGCTTTGGCCGCCTCGATGTCTTCGCGGTCCTTTTCGATGTGCTCGTCGATGGTTTTCATGATTGACCGACCGCAGCGGCCGGAGCTCACCGGGGCCACCATACGGGTGTTGCCACCTCACTGAGATCGGCATGTGCGCTTGCGCTGATCGCTGGGCGCTCCCCGGGGGAGATCAGCCGGGGCGCTCGCTCAGCTCCAGCCAGCGTTCTTCCGCCGCTCCGATGCGCTCGCTCAGGCTTGCCAGCTCCCGTGTGAGCGTTTCCAGACGTTCGTAGGCCTGGGCGGTGCCACTGGCCAGCTCCTCCTCCAGGGCCCGCCGCTGCTCCTCCCACTCGGGCAGGTCCCGCTCGATCGCGGCCAGTTCCCGGTTTTCGCGGAAGCTGCGCCGCCGCTCGGCGGCGGCCGGCGCCGCGGCTGGGCTTCCCTTGGCGGCCACGGCGGCCGGCGCGGCTGCCAGGACCGCGGCGCGGCGGGTGGCCTCGGCCTGCTGACGCTCCAGGTGGGCGCTGTAGTTGCCCTCGAACCGCTCCAGTCGGCCATCCCGGAAGCAGAACAACCGATCCACGGTGCGATCGAGAAACCAGCGGTCATGGGACACCACCAGGACGCAGCCGCGGAAGTCGTCCAGAAACTCCTCGAGCACCCCCAGGGTGTGGACATCGAGGTCGTTGGTGGGTTCATCGAGCAGCAGCACATTGGGGGCCTCGATCAGCAGGCGGCAGAGGTGCAGCCGCCGTCGCTCGCCGCCGGAGAGCCTGGCCACCGGCTGGTGCTGCTGGGCCGGCGGAAACAGGAACCGCTCCAGCAGCTGGGAGGCGCTCAGCTCCACCCCATCCACCGCCACCCGGCTGGCGGCCTCCAGCACCACATCGATCACCTTGCGCTGGGCCCGGTCGGCCAGCAGCACGTCGCTGTGCTGGTCGAAGTAGGCGAGCTTGACGGTGGCGCCGAGCTCAAGCCGACCGGCGCAGGGGGCGCGGCGGCCGGCGATCACATCCAGCAGGCTCGATTTGCCGACACCGTTGGGCCCGATGATGCCGATCCGGTCCTCTGGGCTGAAGTCGTAGCTGAAGTCCTGGAGCAGCAACCTGGACGCCATCGGGGAGCCTGCACCCCATTCAGCGCTCTCGCCACCGGCTGTCTCGGCCTCCGGCGCCGCAACCGCCAGCCCCTCGGCGCTGATCGCCCGCTTGCCCAGGCGACGGGCCGTGGAAGCGAGGCTCAGCTGACCCTTGACCTGGCGCGGCGGCAGCTCCCGCATCGCTTCGATCCGCTGCAGTCGGGCCTTCTGCTTGGTGCTGCGGGCCTTCGGACCCTGGCGCAACCAGGCCAGTTCCCGCCGCAGGGCGCCGCGGAACTTGGCGGCGCTGGCCTGCTCGGAGGCCTCCTCCTCGGCCCGCCGCTCCAGATAGGTGGCGTAGTTGCCCTCGTAGGGCCGGGCTTCGCCCCGCTCCACCGCCACGATCCGGCGGGTGACCCGGTCGAGCAGGTAGCGGTCGTGGGTGACCAGTACCAGGGCGCCGCTGAAGCGATCCAGCCAGCCCTGCAGCCATTCCACCCCCTCGGCATCGAGGTGGTTGGTGGGTTCATCGAGCAGCAGCACCTCCGGCTGGGCCACCAGGGCCGCCGCCAGGGCCACCCGCCGCCGGTTGCCCCCCGACAGCTCCCCGACCCGCCTCCCCAGCAGGCCGGCGCCTCCGCCGATGCCCAGCCGTTCGAGCACCTCGCGGCAGTCGCGCTCCAGGGCCCAGGCGTTGCAGCTGTCCATCCGCTGGTTGCAGGCGCCGAGCCGGGCCAGCAGGATCTCGCTGCCGGGGTCGGCCGCCAGGGCGAGGCTGAGCTGTTCGTGTTCGCGCAGCAGCTCCAGCCGTTCGCCGCCGGCGGCGAACACCTCCTCCAGCACGGTGCGGGATGGATCGAGCTCCGGGGCCTGGTCCAGCAGCACCACATTCAGCCGCGGCGAGCAGCGCCGTTCGCCCCGATCCAGCGGTTCCCGACCGGCCAGCACCCGCAGCAGGGTGCTCTTGCCCGCGCCATTGGGCCCGATCAGCCCCAGCCGCTCCCGCGGTCCGACGTGGAGTTCCAGATCGGAGAAGAGGGTGCGGATGCCGAAATCCTTGCCGGCCCCCACCAGGGAGATCAGGCTCATCGGCTCCCCTCGCTGCTGGCGCCGCCGCGGCGCTGGGCTTCAAGGTGGGTGAACACGCTCTTGTCGCCGACATCGGCGGCGGCGGCCATCGGGAACTTGCGCAGGCAGAGCACCAGCAGCAGCAGAGCCTCCAGGCTGAGCAGGGCGCCGCAGGTTCCGGCGCTGAGCAGGCCCGTCAGCCGTCCCAGCAGGGCCAGGGGCAGCAGCAGGGTCACGCCGATCGCCTCGGGCCGGCGGAAGCAGAAGAATTCCTTGAAGCCCACGCCGGTCAGCGCCGAGAAGAAGGGGCCCACCGCCAGGATCCAGAGGGGCTGGGCTTCCAGGGCCGGACCCAGGCCCGCCAGTCCCTCCCGCTGCAGCAGCAGCAGGGTGCCGAGGCAGCCGAGCAGCCAGAAGAGCTGCAGGGCTCGATGCAGCGGCCGCAGATAAATGTGGATCCAGTGCAGGGCCAGGCCCAGGCCTGCGGCCATCGGCAGCAGCCAGGGCCAGAGCCCGTTCGGACCCGCCAGCCGCCATTGCAGCAGCAGGCCCAGCTGGCCGATGGCCGCGGCGGTGAGGGCCAGCCGGTAGCCGAGCACCTCCCGACGATCGGTTGCCGTGATCGTGAACGGTCCAAAAACGCCCTCGAACACGGGGTCGGCAGGACTGGAGGGGGGGATGGGAGCGGTGCTGCTGGCCACGGGCATGCCTGGCGATGCCCTCAGGCTGCCACCAATGCGGCCAGATCGGGTCCGGCGGGGATGATGCCGGATGGATGCAGAGGAAAGAGGGCACCGAAGTAGTCGCGGCGCCAGGCCTCCGGGAAGCAGGTGGCCGCCACGCCACCAAGGGCGTAGAAGCGGGCTCGCCAGCGGTTCAGGGCCGGCAGCTGGGCCATCGTCAGACGGCTGCAGCCGAACAGGGGCGCATAGACCAGCTCCAGCCGGATCAGGGTGGGGAACAGCACCACATCCGCCAGGGTCGGCTCCGGGCCGCCGCACAGCCAGACGGGGCTGGCCTGCTGGGCGTCCTCGCGGAGCTGCAGCTGGGCCTCGGCCGCTTCCAGCGCCCTGAAAAGCTCGCCCTCCGCTTCGTTGTAGGCCGCCTGGTTGCGGGCGAAGCCGCAGCGGTAGACCCCGTCGTTCACCTGGTGCTGGAAGCGCTCGCGCCAGACCTCGATCGCCGGCCGCTGAGCCTCGGGCCAGAGCTGGGGACCGGGGCCAGGCCAGCCATCGAGCCATTCGATCAGGCGGGCGCTCTCATTGACCACGATCCGGCGCTGCCGGCGCGAGTAAAGCGCCGGCACCGTGGCCGGCAGGGTGGCATCGGCGCCGCTGGCTCTGTAGAGCTCCGCCAGGGTGCCGTGGCCCTCGAACGGTCGGCTGAACCGCCAGCGACCGGCGGCCGGATCCGGGTCCACCACCTCCAGCGTGATGCTGTCCCCCAGCTGGCGCAGGCTGTGGCTGATCCAGGCGCGGTGGGCCCAGGGGCAGCTGCGCCCCACGATCAGCACGTGGCTGTCCGGTTCAGCCGCGTCGTCGGGCAGGGCCGGGAGGCTCGCGAAGGCGGCGGCGGGGCGGCGGTAGCGGCCCTGGGCATCGGCGGGGCCGAGGCCGCCCATCAGGGCGAGCCACTGGCTGTGCCAGAGGCTGCGGGCGGTGCGCACCAGGGCGGCGGGGGGGGCCATCGGTTGGGAAGGGAGTGACTGGACTCTGCGTCAGGCTGGGGGCCCAGCGTGGCTGCGGAGCAATGGAGCGCGATGTCCTCGGACAGGAGGCCGGACGGGAGACCAGACAGCAGGACACCCAGGAGAACACCCAGCAGGACACCCAGCAGGACGCCCAGCAGGTCAGACAGCGGGGCGGTCCAGGGTTGGGGGCCGATCCGCGGCCGGGGCCGGATGGTGGGGCCGGGGGGCGGGTGCTGGTGGTGGCGGGCACCCACGGCAATGAACGCAATGCTCCCTGGCTGCTGCAGGGCCAGGAGGACCCGGGGGGGGGCATCGCCGCCTCAGGCCTGGCCCTGGTCACCCTGATCGGCAATCCCGAGGCCTTCGCGGCGGGCCGGCGCTACGGCGACCGCGATCTCAACCGCAGCTTCGCCCCCGAGCTGCTCGCTGATGCGAACCGGCGCGAGGCGGAGGTGGAACGGGCCCGGGCCCTGCTCGCCGCCCATGGCGCCGAGGGATCCGATCCCTGTTTGGTGGCCCTCGATCTGCACAGCACCACCGCCGCCATGGGCAATTCCCTGGTGGTCTACGGCCGCCGACCCGCCGATCTCGCCCTGGCTGCCGCCCTGCAGCGGGAGCTGGGTCTGCCGATCTATCTGCATGAGGCCGATGCCCGCCAGACGGGCTTCCTGGTGGAGCGCTGGCCCTGTGGTCTGGTGATCGAGGTCGGGCCGGTGCCCCAGGGGGTGCTCAGCGCTGCCGTGGTCCAGCAGAGCCGCCTGGCTCTGGAGGCCGCCCTGGCGGCCCTGGCCGCCGCCCGCCGGGGCCGCCTGGCCCAGCCCCGCGAGCTGGTGGTGCACCGCCATCGGGTGAGCCTGGATCTGCCGCGCCGGGCCGATGGCTCCCCTCTCGCCGTGATCCACCCCCGGCGCCAGGGTCGCGACTGGCAGCCCCTGGTGGCCGGCGATCCGCTGTTTCTGGGGGCCGATGGCGGCACCATCCCCTATGCGCCGCCGCCGGAGCTGGCGGGCGAGACGCTGTGGCCGGTGTTCGTCAACGAGGCGGCCTACGGCGAGAAGGGCATCGCCATGAGCCTCACCAGCCGAGAGATCTGGCCGGTGCCGCCGACCTGGGCCGCGGCGCTGGAGCCGCTGGCGGCGCGGTTGGTGCTGCAGGGGTGAGGGGGAGAGAACGGGGGCGCTGAACAGAGCTGATGGCCTTCAGCCGCAGGCGAAGGTGCTCTGTTCCTTGGTGCAGGGCAGGTCGGTGGTGCTGCCATCGGCCCAGTAGATGCGCAGGCGGTCGTCCTCGCTGCCGGTGCGGATCGTCAGCGACTTGATCACTCCGGCCGGCGGTTTGCCCTTGCTGTCCGCGGCGTCATTGCGCTCCCTGGCCAGGCTGTTGAGACGCTGCTCCAGCTGCTGGATCTTGAGGTTGAGCTCCTCGATCCGGCGAGCCTCGGGGCTGGGTTGTCGTTCGCAGGCGCTGAGCAGCAGCAGGCCGGCGGCGAGGCCGAGTGGGCCGAGGCGCCGTGCCAGCCCCGGGGCGAGGTGGCGTTGGGGTGGCGTCGCTGCCGGCGGATGGGCCTGTCGCTGGGGGCCCGGGGCGAGCGGGGCGGCTGCGGCCAGGGACCCGGGGGGGAGCAGGAACACGGCCATCGGCTGATGCGGGGCGATTCCCCCTGCTTAGCAGTGGTCACCGCCCCTGGCTCAGAAGCGACGCCTGGCCGGCTGTCGCCAGCGGCCCAGCCAGGCCGTTCGGCCGCTGCCGCGCGTTCGTTTTTTGCTACGGCACCACGGTTTCTCTGCAATGGCAGCGCAGTTTCTCTGCAATGGCACCACGGTTTTCTGCAATGGCTGCGCAGTTTCTCAGCAGTGGCAGCGCAGCCCTCAGCGATCTGGTTTCTCTGCGATGGCAGCGCAGCCCTCAGCGTTCTGGGCTCAGCTCCTGAGCGATCTTGCCGATGGGCGCTTCCTCAGTGGTCAGCTGGCCCTCAGCCCTCTGAGCTCTGCGCCCGTGCCACCCGCACGCCGAACGCTTCGCCGTCGCGCGCCTGGGGTGCTGGTCGCCTCCGCATCCCTCCCCTTCAGGCCAGCCCAGATGCTCCGCGGATCCGGGAGCTGCAGCGGTTGCAGGCGTAAGTCGCCGCCACTCTCCAACCCCGCCGGACATCCATCAGACATCAGGATCCCTGAGCGGGCTGCCTCAGCCTTCACCTCTCGACCCGTGGCCCGTTGCCCGTGGCGGTCCTGGGCATCGCTCCCGCCGCGGCTGGGGCGCCGCCGACTTCCGCCGACATGGCGCCACCCCCCTTGGCCGCCGCTGCCGCCTCGGCGCTTGAGCGCGCCCGCCAGAGCGGCGGCACCCCGGCAACAAACCGTCATGAAGCACTCGCTTCATGAACCCCCTTCACAAACC
>CAIZQU010000079.1 GCA_903935205.1 uncultured cyanobacterium
GCCTCACGATATCGTCCATTCCCTGACTCACATGAAAATATTGCAAAAAAGGTTGTAACTGAAGTCTTGGAGATGGGCCTGGCTGCTGAAATCGAATCAATGCACACCCAACATGTACCGTATGCGAATGTGATTTTTGACCATCCTCGGCGAGAACATCAGGAAAGAATTCTTGACTGGCTATCAGGTTATGGCCTAGAGCGCGAGAATGGAGATCTAGAGCCGATGACTGATTGGCAGTCTGCAAGCTCACTATCACTTGCCAAGATTAACCTAGCTGGCCGGTTTGGCCAGTGGAAGTACTACTGGACAGACGATTGCATACTACGAGCTATGCAGCTAGCGGGCCAAGGTAATGACTAGCAACCTAAACCTGAAAAATGCTCCCGTCTCCTCTGGCGCATAAACCATGTTAATAAACATCAGATATTGAGATTTTGGATTGTGTGATCAAGGACTCCCTGCCTAGTGAGCCTCTGGGCAACGAGCCCTGAAAGAGCGGCCAAGGATGCAATTTGCTCGGAATGAACAATTTTGGCGGATCTGAGGTTGGCTTGGACTGATTTCACCCTTTCGGGTGCCAAAATCTCCCATGTTGGCCGATTCTTTCCCTCGACAGGCACACTGATCCCCTGATCACGTATTGCATAGCAACCTGCGTCGTGCCATTAACAAGTTCGAGAGGGCTGCCAGCACATTCACTTTGCAGCGGTTCTTGAGCATTCCCCACAGCCGGGTCTTCTGAAAGCCGAACTGCTGTTTGATCACCCGAAACGGATGCTCTCCTTTGTCTCGGATATGCGCTTTGGCAGTTTCGACCAGATCATCCAGCCGGGCCTCCGGCGTATCCGGCAGCACTCGGCGCTTTGCGGGTCGCATGGCGACGCGAAAGCCAATCCCACGGCCTTTCATCTCGTCTCGCTTCTCGATTCCCTGGTAGCCGGCATCTGCAAAGACCAGCGTCTCCTCGCCGTGCAGGAGATCAGAGGCAGGGGTTAGGTCATGCACATTGGCAGCTGTGGTTTCCACTGAGTTGATGAGCCCCCTCTCGCTATCCACGCCGATGTGGACCTACCGCTACGCGGGCCTGCGGCTACATTCCGAAATACCACTGGTTGCCCTTCTTGGTCTGGTGCATTTCCGGATCCCTCTCCTTCTTCTTATTTTTGGTGGACTGGGCGCCGCGATCAAGGTGGCATCAATGATCGTGCCCTGCTTCATGGCCATGCCATTGGCCTTGAGGTGGGCTTTCACGGCCTCAAAGATCTGTTGGCCGAGATCATGCTTCTCCACCTTGGATGATCAGCCAGATCTCAGGCGGGGCAGAGGGCAGGGCTGATTCAAAGTCTCAGCATGGGTTGGTCTGAGGCCTCCGCCTGGCCATCGCCAGCAGCGCCGTGATGTCGTGCATCACCGTCTGCATGCCAGAGCGGATCGACCGGAATCCAGCCAGCCGCAGCAGGTTCAGCGCCGCCGTGCGCAGCGAGGCCATGACGCCGGCGCCATTGCCCCTGTAGTGATGGGCGTCCTCGTGGAGCTGGGTGTCACGGATCCAGTGCCAGCCTTCAATGCTCCAGCGGTCCCGCACCAGTTTCAGCAGCGCGTCTGGTGTGGTGCGCAGGCTGGTGAGGAACAGGTGCTGCGCCTGAAAGGGCTGGCAGTCGCGGCTGCCGGTGGCCGTCACCTCCACGATCCAGCTGGTACCGACCCAGGTCTCGGCGATGTGCGTCGGTGCCTGTTTGGCACGCAGGGTCCAGGTGATGGCGCGGCCGTGGCTGCTCTCTTGATCCGTTGCCACGAAAGGGATCTTGCGCTTTCCCTGGAACTGGCTGCGGATCTGTCGGTGCAGCGTCTTCTGATTGCCTTTCACCGTCAGGAGGAAGTCGGCCCCCTGCTCCCGGAGCTGCCGAAACACGGGCGCTGGGTATGGAGTGCGTCCGCCTGGATCAGCACACCCTCGAGATCCAGTTCGCCAAGCAACTGCCGCAGAACCGCCCGCTCATGGTTTTCGCCGCTGGCGTAGCAGGCCTGGCTGATCGCCACACCAAGGGCGGCGGAGTACAACGTGACCTGGGCGATGAATGCTGAACCGCCGCCGCTGGTCGGCTCGATGGAGCCCCTCAGGGTCTTGCCGTCGCACACCAGCTGATCGAGATCCGCTGCACCGCCTGGGATCTGGGCGATCGTCCAGTCACGGATGGCAGCACATAGGGCCGCCACATCCACCTGGTAGAAGAAGTAGCGGAAAGAGGAATCCGACGGCGGACGCCTGAGCTCGATGCCCAGCGCCTCGGTGAGCACGGCGTGGTGGCGGATGGCGAATCGCTCCAGATCCCGCAAGCTCTGGCAGCCACTCAGGATTCCCAGCACCGCCACCAGCAGCAGATACCAGGCCGGAAACCGAACCCCGCGCCGCATCCGCGCATCAGGAATCGACCTCAGATAGCTGATCAGGTCGAGATCGGTTGCGGCAGAGGCGCTTTCAAGCACAGAAAGGGGGCGATTCCGCCAACCTCAGCCCATACTCGCAGCCCCGACAAGAGCGCTTGGGACAGACTTTGAATCAGCCCTGTTGCCCGAGGTGATGACGCTGGATGCGGGCTACTGGAGTGAGGACAACGCAAGCCGCTGCGAGAACCTCGGCATTGACGCCTACATCGCCACCGGCCGTCTGCCGCACGGGCAGCCACCGCCGCCGCAGCGGGGACCGCTGCCCAGAGATGCCGATGCGAAAATCCGCATGGCCCGCAAGCTCAGAAGCAAGAAGGGATCGGCGATCTACGCACAGCGCAAGGCGATCGTGGAGCCAGTGAACGGCCAGATCAAAGAAGGCCGGGGCCTGCGGCGCTTCCTGTTGCGGGGACTGGAGAAGGTCGACGGCGAGTGGCACCTGATCGCTGCCACGCACAACCTTCTCAAGCTGTTCAGGCACAGGCGATCACAGCAGCAGGTGCTGCTGGCGGCATCGGGATGAGGGCAGTAGCCCTGGCCAGAGGTGCCAGGGCTGAGTGAACACCACACCGACTGGGCCCACAAGGCAGAAGAACAGAGCTGCGGTTGCTCAGCTCGGGTGAAATTCGCCGACACCAGTGGGCGGGTGCCCTATCAGCAACAAACTCCTAGGTCGATGCCCTGGTGGCCGCTCTGGGAAGCCAGAGCGGCATCTCGAAATCGCAGGTGAGCCGCATCTGCGCCGACATCGACGTGCAGGTGCAGGCCTTCCTCAGCCGGCCGCTTGAGGCAAGCGGTTACGCCTACCTGTATCTCGATGCCACCTACCTCCACGGCCGGCTGGGCCGGGCGATGCAGGTCTGCTCCAGGGCGGTTGTCGTCGCCATGGGCGTCAACGCTGATGGCCGCCGTGAACTGCTCGGTCTCAGAGTCGGCGACAGCGAATCCGAGCCGTTCTGGAGCGACTTCATCGGCTCGCTCAAAGAGCGCGGGCTGACGGGGGTCAAGCTCGTCATCAGCGACGCCCACAAGGGCCTCACCAATGCGATCCGGCGGATGCTGCAAGGCAGCTGCTGGCAGCGCTGCAGGGTGCATTTCGCCCGCAACCTGCTGCAGCGGGTGCCCAAAGCCCATCAGGGCATGGTCACCGCTGCGCTGCGCTCGGTGTTCGCCCAGGAGAAAGCCGCTGAGATCGAGGCCCGTTGGGATGACCTGGCCAGCTCCCTGGCCGAGCGCTTCCCCAGGGCCGCAGAGCTCATGATCGAGGCCAGGGAAGACGTGCTCGCCTTCCGCCACTTCCCAGACCAGCACTGGAGAAAGGTCTGGAGCACCAACCTGCTCGAGCGCGTCAATGAGGAAATCAAACGCCGTACCCGCGTGGTCGGAATCTTCCCCAACGACGCGGCGATCACCCGCCTGGTGGGTGCGGTGCTGCTGGAGCAGGACGAGCACTGGCAGCTGGAGGGCAGGCGCATGTTCTCGGCCGAGAGCATGACTGCCATCCCCTCGCTGGAGGAGCTCCCGGCCCAGCCCTCGCTCCAGGACGCAACCGCCTAAACCAAGGCCCCAGCGCCAACCGGAGAAGCAGAGATTCAGGCATAGCCAACAACCGA
>CAIZQU010000080.1 GCA_903935205.1 uncultured cyanobacterium
AGAGAACGCCAGGCTGAAAGAGCTGAACGCCAAAGGCAGAGCCTTGCTGAGCTGCGTCGATCAGCTCTGCTTTCCGCCCGATTCCAGCTCGACCCCAGCCCTGCCAACCGCCAGCGATGGCAAGCCTTCCTCGCCTTGATCACCCCCCAGCTGGATCAGCGGGGTGATGGCTGAGGCGGTAGCCGGCGAGGGCATGGCGGCTGTCAAGCGACAGCGAAAACTGGTCCGGAGGCGAAGGAAAGAGGCGACTGAAAAGAAGCCACGGCGCGGTGGCCGGCTTGGGAGGCTCCGCTGAAGCTGGCTCTGGAGCCGGGGCCATCGCACCCGTGGGCGGCGGCCGATCCAGAGCTCCAGGCGGAGGCGGCGGCCGCCGCCAGGCGCAGGCAGCTCACACCCGGTGCCCAGCCCGATACCGCCCGATGGCCCGCCCGAAACCGCGAGGCGCCTGCGGCGCCAGGGGGGGGGGAAACAGCCCGGAGCCCGGGGCAGCGGCCTTCGGCGGAGAAGGGGGCCAACAGGCTGGCCAAACCGCCAACAGCCGGAGCCAATCCCAAAGATCCTTAGGAAAACCCCTGACAGCCGCAAGCCAACAGCCAAGGGTGAAAAAATCCAAGTGTTAAGGGATCAAGGGATCAAGCGTTAAGAAAACGGCCCTGGGGGAGGCAACAGGCGCGGAAACCGAGGCCGTCGCTGCGGTCGTCCGGGCGGAAGTTGCTGCGGCAAGCCGAGCGGCAGCTCCTGGGGTCGTTGAACCACGAGCCACCGCGCAGCAGCCTCCTTGCATCGTCGCCTGCGTTGTCCTGAGCTTGTTGGCGATCAGCTTGGCGACCGGATCCCTCTCGCTGATCCCCTCCGTTCACCCAGGCGGTGCCATCAGCAGGCGCTCCCGTATAGCTGCGATGCCAATGATCCAGGCACCATTCCCAGACATTGCCGTGCATATCCCGCAGGCCCCAGGCATTAGCGGGGAACATTCCCACCGGGGTGGTCTGCTCCCGGTTGATGCCCTTGGAGCCCTTGGAGCCCTTGGCATAGCTGTACTTCCAATTGTAATTCGCCAGCTCCGGTGTGATCGTCTCGCCAAAGGCAAACGGGGTGGTCGTTCCGGCCCGGCAGGCGTATTCCCATTGGGCTTCGCTCGGCAGGGTGTAAGTGCGGCCGGTGCGTTGGCTGAGGCGGTGGCAGAATTCCATCGCCTCCAGCCAGCTCACACACTCCACCGGCCGATCATCGGTGCTGTTCTCCCCGGGCAACAGGCCCCTCTCGGGATTAGCATACCAATCACGAATTTGAAATCTGGAAGGATCCGGCTTCAGCTCCCTCCCCCAGCTCTCACCCGGCCGCTCCTGCCAGAGCGCCACCTCACGCCATTGCGCCTGGGTGATCGGCGTCTGGGCCATGAAAAAGGTCTGGAGCTGCACCAGATGCTGGGGGCCTTCATCGCTTGAGCGCTCAGGTTCTGCCCGAGGTGAACCCATCTGGAAGCTGCCGCCAGGGATCTCCACCAGGGTGAGGGTGAGGGGATCGGGCCGCTCCGCCGTGGCAGCGAAGGAAAGACCGTCGCGCTGGAGGGGTTCGTGGAACGCCGAGGCGGTGGCGGTGGGCAGGGCGGCCCGGGCCGCCGCACCGCCCTGTCGTCTCACCTGGAGCAGGAAATCCCCCAGATCCGCCGGTGCCAGCGTCTGGAAGGCCACCTGCCGCAGCTCCAGCTCCTGCCATTGAGCCGTGGTGACCGTCACCCGCTCCAGGGGGGGCACCTTCGAGCTGGCGCGTGGCGGCATGGCCTGCATCGGGACCGTCACCCGCTCCAGGGGGGGCACCCACAGCACCTGGGCGGTTGCAAAGGGCAGCTCCTCACTCTCCAGCCCCTCCAGCCAGGGCGCCGGCGGCGGTGGCGGTGGCGGCGAGCGGTGCCGCCAGCGCTGCTCCAGTTGCTCCGCCAGGGCCTCATAGCTGCCCCCCAGACCCCGCAGGCAGCTGGGCGCCACGGTGGCAAAGGCCCGCAGCAGCTCGGGATCCGCCTGGTCGTTGCCGTCCGGTTCGCGCAGCAACGCCTGAAAGGCGTCAACTCCCAGATTCAGGCTGCGGGCCACGAACTCCTGCACCCTGTCAAACACCGCCCGCCCCTGCCACCTCTGCAGGCCCTGGCGCAAGCGGATCCGCAACCGCTCATCCACCAGGCCGAGGCGCTGCTGATCCACCGGTATCGGCGGGTCCGTCGCGGCGCTGGCCGGGACGAACAGGCCGCTGAACAACACCTCCGCCTGTTCCGCCACCGCATCCGCCCCGGCGCCGGCGGCCATCTGCCCATGGATCAGGCGCACGATCGGCAGGGTGATCACCGGCGCAAAGGTGAGCAGGGCCAGCAGGCGCCGCGCCCCCGCCGATGCGCTGAACAGAAACGCCGCCAGCAGGTCCTCGGTGTCGTCGTGGGCAGCGCCGTCGTCGCCTGAGGCCAGGCCACCAGGGGCGGCAGCCCGATCGGCCAGGCGACCTTCCAGGCGATAGGCCAGGGCGCTGCCCTGCCCTGAGCCGCTCAACAGGTGGGCGTAGGCGCTGAGAAACTCCTCCTGCAGCCGCAACACCGGCAGGGTGAGGATTGCGGCCCCATCGCTCCCCGCCGGCTGGGGCTGGCGCGGCGGACCACCCTCCACCGGCTGCCAGGACAGCAGCCCATGGGGTCGCATCGGCAGGTCCGCGCGGATCCAGCCCGCCGCCTGTTCCGCCAGGGCCGTGCGCAGCCACAGCCGCTGGGGCAGCACCTGCAGCAGGGCCAGCGGCTGGACCGCCGCCCAGAGCTGCAGCAGCTCGGCCGCACGGCCATCAAACCAGGCGGCGGCCAGACCATCACTCACCACCAGCACCAAGGAACGTCCCCCCCGCTGGACCAATCGCTGCGGCGGGCAGGGGCGGCCCCGCAGATCGGTCAGGGTCAGGGTCCCATCCGGGCGGCTCAGCAGCTGCCAACAGCGCAGATCGCGCCAGCGAACCTGGCTGGCGAGCGCCCGCGGCAGCTCACGCCGCAACCGCCTCCAGAGCGCCATCGACGGGCTGCCATCGAACACCAGCTGCAGCTCCAGCCAGGGCTGACGGCGTTGCCGCAGGCGCGGCTGCCAAGGTGTCAGCTCGCAGCGGGCCCGGGCGATCGCCTCCACCGTGGCCGGCAGATCGAGCACAGAGGCCCTCCCCTGGACATGCCAGCGGTTGAGCGGCGCCAGGGCACGGCCCAGCAGGCGGGGTCTGGGAATCAAGGCGGTCTCGCTGATCCCCACCCGCGGGGCATGGAGGGGCCTGGGGCTGCCGGCCGTCAGCGGCTCCAGCAGGGCCGCGTCAGGTTCCGGGGCAACAACCGGCGGGACCTCCACCACGGGGTCTGTGGCGGCGGATTCCCCGGGACCGGAGGGGTCCGGTGGCAGCGCGGCTCCCCCAGGCTCCGCCGCCGCGGCCGGGTCGGGGGATGGGGAGCCGGGCATGGGCGCCGCGGGGGCTGGATGCTCCGCCGCAACGGAGCCCGCCAGCCAGAGCCAGTCGGCGATCTCAGCCGGCCTCCAGCCGCGGCGGCCGAGAACCTCCACCAGCAGAGCCCAGCGCTGCTGCTCCTGGGGCGCAGGGATCACGACGACATCAGCCCACCGCCGGGCTCCGGCGCCGACGGCGGCTCGCTGCGGAGGGGTTGGAGCAGCACCCGCCGCAGCTCCTCAACCAGGGCCATTGATGGTTGGGCCGCATTGAGATCCAGCATGTGGGCGAGATTGAGCAGCTGGTCGAGGGCCAGGCCATCGTCCTGCTCCTTGGCCGCCCGGTTGTCCTGCTCAAACCCATCGAGGGCCGCCTGCAGATGGGCTGGCGATCGCCGCCAGTGGCTGCCCACAATCGCCTGGAGGCTGGCGGGATCAGCGCTGAAGTCGGGCATCGTCACCCGCAGACAGCGGCGGTTGAAGGCCGGCGGGAAGTCCCGTTCGCCATTGCTGGTCATCACCACCAGCGGGAAGGCACAGCACTGCACCTCGGCGCCGTAGACCGTGACCGCCATCGGGTCGCCATTGGCATCCAGATCAGCCGTGGCGATCTGGCGGGGGCTGACGGTGGGGTCGGCGGATGCCTCCGTGGCACGGTCGCCCTGTGGCCCCTGCCGCTGGAGCAGCTGGTTGCGCTGGAGCTCGGCGATCGGGAATTTTCCCTCCTCAAACAGGTGCAGCAGTTCATTGGCCAGATTGAGATCTCCCTTGTCGATCTCATCGATCAACAGCACCCGCGGCAGATGCAGCGGCAGAAACGCGGTTCCCACCGGACCCAGACGCAGATAGTCCTCCACCGGGCGGCTCTGGGGCAGCCCTGACCCTGCCGAGGGATTCTGGGCAGGCTCGGCGGCTGTCTGCGGGGGCGCCGCCTGCAGCGCAGCGCCCTGCCTGGCGATCTCCAGATCCTGCAATCGGGCCAGCGGGTCGTAGGTGACCAGGGCATCGGCAAGCGTCGCTCCGGGCGACACCGACCACTCCAACACCGGACCGAGACCCAGCCAGCGGGCCAGGACGTAGGCCAGGGTGGTCTTGCCGGACCCCGGTTGACCGGTGAGCAGCAGGGGGCGGCGCAGGCTGAGGGCCGCATTGACCGCCAGCACCAGCCGCTCGCTGCCAGCGCCGGCCGGCAACAGAAAACTGTCGGCGCGGCTGCGGGCCCGCTCATAGCGGCTGGCCGTATCGGCCAGCATGCGCAGTTTCAGCCAGCGCTCCCAGGCCTCGTTTTTCCATGAATCGGGTAAGGCAGCGGGACTCAGGAAGCTGCGCCAGGGGGGGGCTGGATCGGCAGCGGGCGGATCGGGGTATTTCTCGATGGTGTAAGCGATCGGCTCGGCAGGATCAGCAGGGGGCGGCTCGGCGGGATCAGCAGGGGACCGCTTGGGCGGAAAGAATTTCTGGCAGTGCTTCTCGGTGGAGGCAAAACGCTGCCAGCTGGGGGTTTCGGTCATCGGAGGGGGATGCGGAAGGAGGCGGTTCTGGCGTTGATCGGCGGGCGGTAGCGATGGTCTTCCCAGAAAAGCCTGCTCTGGCAGATGTAAGGACGAATCGCGGCAGCAAAACCATCCGATTCAGCCACTGGTCTGGCGCGACAGCGATGGAAGTTCTTCAGAAATTCGGGGCCACTCCAGGCAAGAATCAGATCCAGCGGATGGGGTCGCTCCTGATCGGCGCTGGCCTCCTTTCGCTCCGTCTCCTGCTGAACCTGATGCCAGAGGATCGGCACCCCCTGCGCCAGGAGGTGATGGATGCGCTGGCCATGGCCCCGGCCCGCGTCGGCGAGTCCTGCGGGCCAATCCAGGAACAGGGCATCGCCGTCAACCAGCTTGGCGTCGTAGGCATCCTGCTCCGTGGCATCCGCAGCGCCGCTGGCGATGCGATCAAGGAGATCGAGCGGCAGGTGATGTTGAATCGACCTGGGTCGATCAGGGCCGCCCACACGTTGATCTGGGGCGTTCCCGCCCCTGGGGGCATCGCTGATCGCAAGCCAGGCCAGATCGGCCAGAGGCGCGCACGGATCGGCGTCAAGAATCCCCTGCAGCCGCTTTGAGGCCTGGTTGAGATCATGGACGGAATCCTGCAGCGGATGCCGGGTCGACCCCACGGACCAGCGGGATGAACAGGCCAACAGCGCGGGCAACCCCCGATAGCGGGGTCGCCGTTTGCGAACCGCCCCATCCAGGCGCTGCAGAAAGCCGGCCAGCGCATCGCTGGCCAGCAGCTCGGCCGGGAGAAACAGAATCGGCAGCAGCTCAACGCTCCGGTCGCGTTCATCCAGCTCAGGGGCCTGGTTCAAGGCATCGATGTAGGTTGCGACCATCGCCGTGGCCAGGGGCGAGCCGACCTCGTCACCGCTGCCGGCGGCGGCAGGTCCGACCAGCGCAAACCCGCTGGCCTCGTCGGCGGGCCCATCGCTCACCCCAGCGGCCACAACAACATCCCGGGGCTGACCCTCCGCTCCCTTCTGCAGCCAGCAGCGCAGTGAGTAGCGCCGGCTCGTCGGGGCCGAGGGGCTGGCAGGCTCAGGCAGCGGCACCACAACCATCAACAGCCGGCAGAGGTCATCGGCCACCAGCCGGGGCTCCTGGCGCTGCTGCACCCGCAGCCCCTCCGCGGCCACGGGCGTTCGCAGGTGCTGGAGGCTGATGCGCAACTCATTCTGAATCTCTTTGTACGGCGATTCGTCCTTGCGAGGGGGCTTGGCAATCTGATTGTGATGGCGCGGAATGGCGACAGAGCTGGCAACGGCGCTCGTCAACGCGGATGCCGTATTCACGGTCTTGAACGGTTCCGCCCCGGTCTGGTGAAAGCTGAGGTTTTTGATCCCCAGAGCCCTGGCATTTCCCCCATACCACTGATCCAATTCGAGCAACTCTACATCATTGAAACGAAGCTCGCGAATGCGCCGGTAAATGAGCCGGGAAATGATTGGAACCCTGCCCGCCACGCTCGCCAGCCGGCTGCCGGAATGGGGCGTGTCGATGAAGACCACAACGCTGGTCGCTCTGAGAATGTGATTGGCGGTCCGCGCCTGTTCCGAGGTGCCATTGCGGTGGAGCTGGCAATAGCGAAGAAACTGCTTGACCACATTGCCGCCATCACTGTGGGCCACCCAATACAGCTCAGCAGCGTTGAAGCAATCAGGGTCTCCGAAAGTCGTCGCCGCACGCCTCATCCGCGTGATCTCGTCCAGGAGATTGACGGCCAGTTCAGGACGCCTGATCGAACCCTGGGCGCCCCAGGTCGTCTTGTCCGACTCATGCCGCAACGTCCACACCCCGATGGCGCTCAGGTCCGGATCGTCCAGCAGCCAATACAGCATCGAATCCCTGTCGTTGCTCAACTGACCCCAGCTTTTATAAGGATGGCCGCCAGCACCGTGGACAAACACCACATCAACCAGCCGATGGCGCCGCTGTGCAGTCGGTTCAACTGGTTCGAGCGACGTCATCCGTGAGCGCGCGGGGCAGGGCTGGGGCCAGGGCAACGCTGGTTGGCCACCGCCGCCATTCTGCACCGAATGGCTGGATCCTGGTTGGATAGCAGCGGGTTGGACAACAGCGCCGCGCCGCTGCTATCCCTGAGGCATTGCCCGGCCCGCCGCCATGCCTGAGCACAGCCAACCTGCGACAAACAGCGGCCTGAGCGCCGAACAGCTCCTGATCAAGGATCTACAGCGATTCTGCCAACGCTTGAACCGTGGCGCCACCGCTCTGCAACTGCTCACCGTGCTCACCGCCCTGGCGGGGATCGTGCTGTCGCTGCTGGTGGCCACCTATACGGGCAGCACGGCCCTGGATGCGGCTCAGCTGAAACTCCTGGCCTTTCTCTCGGCGGTCTGCACAGCCCTCTACAGCGGCTTCCGGCTGCGCAGCAAAGCGGCCGATCTGCGCAGCGCCTTTCGCATCCTCAATGCCGACCTGATGCGCTACCGGATTGGCGACATCAGCGCTAGCGATCTGATCAAGACCTACCGGTTGGCAGAAGAAAGAATCGGCCAGATCGAGGTGGATGGCCTCGGCGACCGCAGCAGCACCCCGCCATCCCAAAGCTGAGCACCGGGCTGCCGGAAGGTCCCGTCCATCAGGGATCCCCAAGGCTGCTCGGGCCATGGGAGTGCGTCGTCGCCAGGGCTTGATCAGGCGGTGCAGCGTCGTTCAGCCGCCAATGGCCCGCTGAGATCCCGACATTCAGGCAGCCCTGAAGCTGAGCGCCAGGGCTGCCACCGGCTGGCGCCCTGATGCCGTCACCCTGCCCGCTTGTCACCGGCCAGGCCCGGGTTGCCCAGGTTGCGCCAGGCTTGGATCGGCAGCCGCAGCGCTCCTCCTGATCCCCTCCGCCGCCATGCCGCCGTTCCCCAACCCGGCCGGGACCGCCCTGGTTCCGGTGGCCGCACTCGCCGCCCTGATTCCGGCCGCCTTGGCCCTGGCGCTGGTTGTTGTGCTGCGGCCCGCCTGGGTGGTGCGGGCCCTGCTGGCGCCGCTCCTGAGCGAGGTGATCTTCTGCGGCGACGGCCGGCGCCGCGAACTGGCCCTGACGATCGACGACGGCCCCAGCCCCGGCAGCGGCGACCTGCTGGCCCTGTTGCGGGAGCTGGAGCTGCCCGCCACCCTGTTTGCGATCAGCGGCCACCTGGCCCAGGGTCCGCCCGGCTTCCTGGCGCAGGCCCTCGCCGATGGCCATGGCATCGGCCACCACATGGACCGCGACAGCCTCACCGCCTGCCTTGGCCCCGCCCGCTTCCGCCAGGCCTTCGATCAGGCGGCCGACCAGTTGCAGCGGGCCGCCGCACCCCAGCAGCTGGCGTTGCGCTGGTTTCGGCCTGGCGGTGGCTGGTTTCGCGCCTCGATGCTGGCCAGCCTCCAACAACGGGGCTATCGGCTGGTGCTGGGGTCGGTCTTCCCGTGGGACACCTTCCACCCACCGCTGGCCTGGATGCGATGGTTCGTGCTCCACAACGCCCACCCCGGCGCGATCCTGGTGTTGCACGACCGGCCGGACACCCTGCCGGCAACCCTGGAGCTGTTGCGGCAGGTGGTGCCGGCCCTGCGGCAACGGGGCTATCGCTTCGTGAGGCTGGAGCGTCTGCTCAACTCCTGAAACGGCGGCGGCGCGGCCGCGGGGCCAGTCCTTCCTGCCAGTCCTAAGGCCAGCCCCAGCCCCTGCGGCACGCGGGCGAGGCTGGGGCCGGGCCGGCTCACCACTTGCGATAGGGCAGAAACTTGCCATTCATCGTCACCTTGACGCGATCGCCCTTAGGGTCCTCGATCTTGTCAACGGTCAGGGTGAAATCGATCGCCGACATGATGCCATCGCCGAACTTCTCCTGGATCACATCCTTGAGCGGCAGTCCGTACACCTGCAGGATTTCGTAGAAGCGATACAGCAGCGGATCGGTGGGGATCACCGGATCGAGGGCGCCCTTCAGCGGATAGGTGGTGAGACCCGCCAGCAGCGCCGGCGCCTCCGGGCTGGCATCGAGGGCCAGGGCGGCCAGCAGGCACCGGGCCTCCTCCTCGCTGGCGGTGGCCTGGCCGTGGATCAGGCTGGCGATCCACACCTCATCCACCCCGAGACAGGCCCCCAGATCCGCGAAGCTGAGCCCGACCTGGCGCTTGGCGGCCAACAGGGTGGAGGTCAGAGCGGACACGGCCATGGCGTCAGCGGAGCAGGGGAATCGAAAGGACCCTATGCAGTCGACGGGGTCTGACCGGCAGCGGTTGCTACATACCGGCCCCGGAACGCCGGCCAGCGCCGGGTTGCCCCCCCTGCGCTGCTGCCTGCTCAGCGGTGGCTCCAGCCGCCGCATGGGCCGCGACAAGGCCCTGCTGCCCCATCCGGACGGCGGCAGCTGGCTGGAGCGCAGCCTGCGGCTGCTGGCCTCGCTGCAGGCGCCGATCACCCTGCTCAGCCGCCATCCGGCCCACCTGGCCCTGGCCCGCCAGCTGGCGGCGGCCGGCGCCATCGACGCCAGCGCGCCCCTGCTGGCCCTGGCCGAACCACCCCCCTGGGAGGGGCCGCTGCGGGCCCTGGAGCGGTTGCTGCGCATCCATCCGGGGGAGCGGCTGCTGCTCTGTCCGGTCGACATGCCCTGGCTCGATCGCGCCTGCCTGCGGGCCCTGCTGGCCGCCTCCGAGGCTGCCGGTACCGGCCGGAGAGCCCCGGATGGGGCGGCCGATGCCTTCGGGCCGGTGCTCGCCGGGCCCGCGGGGGCCCCGGCGGCCGAGCCGCCGACGATCCTGCTGGCCCACGACGGCAGCAGGCTGCAGCCCCTGCTCGGCCTTTACCCCCCCTGTCCGGCACGGCTGGAGCGACTGGGCGCCAGCCTGGCGGCGGGGGAGCGCAGCCTGCTGCGCTGGCTGGCGGGGGAGCGCTGGCAACCCTTGCCGCTGCCGGCCCCGGCCCTGCGCAATGTCAACCGACCCGAGCAGCTGGCGGAGGCAAGCGCACCGGCCAGCCCGCCGCCGCCAGGGAGGCTCCCGTCCTGAAGGCCGCGGCACGGCGAGAAGGGAACCAGTCGGCCAGCCAGCCGCAAGGGAGCGGGCCGGCGCATCCAGCCGCCGGATTCGGGCCAGGAGCCCGCCGCGGCCGCCGGCTGGCGCCAACAACCGCCAGGGGCCGTCCATCGCCCCGCCAGGGCGCCGGCCGGCGAGCCCGGCGGCCCGGCGCCGCCCAGGGGCCACCAGATCCGGCTGCACCTGGCGCAGCCTCGCCCTCGCCCTCGCCCTCGCCCTCGCCCTCGCCGGTCAGCATCGCCCCGCCGGGCCCTCCGCCCCGCTCAGGACCAGGCGCTGCGCCACAGGCGCCGCAGGGGAGCGGGGAGCCGGCGTCCAAGGCCGGAGCAGAGCCCCCGCAGACCACGGCGCCGCCGAGCGGCCGGCGCTGGTTCGGTGGGCCCCATCGGGTGGGCCGCACCAGCGGCCTCCTGGCCCTCAGCGCCGCCGAAGGCATCGCGACCGGCGAAGCGCAGCCGCGTCTGGCGGTCGTAATCGCCCAGCACGGCGCCGGTGAGGCCGAAATCGGTGATCGCCAGCAGCAACAGCTCCCGCTCGGAGCAGGGGTTGCGGCTCTGGTGCACCAGCCAGCGGGGCACATAGGCCACCCCACCCGGCCCAAGCCGCAGCACCGCCTCACCGACGTGGATCTCAGCCCGGCCCTCCAGCACCACGAACAGCGATTCGTGGGCGTGGCGGTGCCGCTCATTGCAGGCCCCCGGCGCGATCCGCACCAGCCGGGGATCGAGCACCTGCAGGCCATCAAAGCCGAGGCGCTGCACCTGAAAGGCAATGCCACGGGCTGGATCGTGGTGCTGGTAGTGAATCGGCAGATCAGGGGCTGGGGCAGGCGCACTCGCGGCACCCGGGCCGTGGAGGCCGTCGGCCTCGACGGCCGCAGAAGCAGCGGCAGGGGCCCAGTCCGCCTCCCGGCTGCCCGGCGGCGCCCAGCCACAACGCTCGGCCGGCGGCTGCAGCGGTGGCTGGCGGTCGCGGATGCCGGCCTCGAGGCGATCCAGGGTCACGGGGGAGGCGCGGCTTGCAGGGCCCTGAACTGTAGGCAGCGGCAGGGATCTGCCGGATGGCGGCGGGGCAGGAGGAGGGAGGGAGGGAGGAGTAGGGAGTAGGCAAGAGGCAAGAGGCAGGGAGGAGCCAGGAGCCAGGAGCCAGGAGGCAGGAAAGCTGACCTTGATCAGGCAGCAAGCTCCGCTGAGGCTCTCGGGACAATCCAGGCCCTGGGCTGGCAAAGGCTTCTGCCGCTCCCCAATCGAGGAACAGATGCGGCGGATGCAGCTTGCTGTCTGACCAGGAAGCGAAAAGCGCACGGCGACGGGCGACTGACGCCGGACGACGAACGACGGACAACGGACAACGGAGGCCGGAGAGTCGCGGGCGGGTCAGCGGCCGACAGATGGCGAATCCCGCCAACGATGGTGCGGGCCGGCAGGGAGCTTGAGGAGATGGCGAGCAACATCCGCTGATGGCCAAGGGCGGCTCCACTCCCGTCTCCCCAGGACGGACACACCCAGGCGCGCCTAGGGTCTCGACCATGGAGCCCAGCCAGCCCCGCGATCGTCTTGGCCGCCCCCTGGGGGTATTGCGGCTGTCGCTCACGGCCCGCTGCAACCTGGCCTGCCCCTACTGCCTGCCGGATGGCCAGGAGCCGCCGGGGCTGCTCGACCAGGACCAGCGGCTGCGGCTGATCGCCGCGGCGGTGGCGCTGGGGGCGAACAGCCTGCGGCTCACCGGTGGCGAACCGCTGCTGCACCCGGGTCTGGAGGCCCTGATCGCCGCTGCCGCCGCAGGCCACCGGGGTGGACCAAACCGCCCGCCCCAGGAGCCGAACCCTGCCCCCCTGGGCCTGTCCAACCCGCCGACCCCGCCCCTGCAGCCCCCCGATCCGCCAGACCAACCCTCGGATACTCCCGCCACGGGCCTGCGCGAGATCGCCCTGACCAGCAATGGCACCCTGCTCAGCCGCGAGCGGGCCCTGGCCCTGCGGGCCGCAGGGCTGGATCGCCTCACCCTCAGCCTCGATGGCGGCGACGGGGCGAGTGTGGCGGCGATGGCGGGGCTGGCCGATCCAGCCGCCGGGGAGCGGGCCCTGCAGAAGGTGCTGGCGGCCCTCGACCACGCCCGGGCCGCCGGCTTCGAGCCGGGGCGGGGCGCGCTGAAGCTCAACGCCGTGATCCAGCGCGGGCGCAACGAGGAGCAGCTGCTGCCCCTGGCCGCCCTGGCGCGGGAGCGGGGGGTGGAGCTGCGGCTGATCGAGTTCATGGATGTGGGCAACCGCAACGGCTGGCGGCCCGACCAGGTGCTGCCGGCGGCGGTGATGCTGGAGCGGATCCAGGCGCGCTGGCCCCTGGAACCCCTGGGCCGCCCCAGCCACGGCACCGCCCAGCGCTACCGCTACCGGGACGGCGGCGGCCATCTGGCCCTGGTGGCCTCGGTCAGCGCCCCCTTCTGCGGGGACTGCAATCGGCTGCGGGTCAGCGCCGATGGCATCGCCTACACCTGCCTGTTCGCCAGGGCGGAGCGGGGCCTGGACCTGCGCCCCTGGCTCAACGCCGGCAGCGATCCGAGGGACCTGCAGGACGCCCTCGCCTCCCTCTGGCGTGGGCGCCACGACCGCTGGAGCGAGGAGCGTTCGGCCAGCGGCGGGGAGGGATCGACCGATCCGGCGGAGCGGCGCGCCGAGATGGCCTACCTGGGAGGCTGAACAGCCCTGCGGCGCTCAGCGATGCCGCTGCAGCCGTCAGCGATCCCGCTGCACCAGGTAGTCGACGCAGGAGCGCAACCAGGCCCGATCGGGGCCCTGCGGAACGCCGGCGAAGGCCGAGCCCTCAAAGGCATCGATCGCTGCGCGGGTGAACGATTCGGCCACCTGCACGGCCCAGTCGATGCTGCCGTTGTCCTCAAGCAGCTGGTGCAGCCGCCAGATCTGGCGCGGAAGGCGGCGCTGGCGGGAGCGGCCCAGGAAGGCGGCGATCCAGGCGCGGTCGCTGGCACCGACCGTGGCGAGGGCGTGGCAGAGGATCAGGGTGCGCTTGCCCTCCCAGAGATCACCATCGATCTCCTTGCCGTAACGGGCGAGCTGGCCACGCAGATTGAGCACATCATCACAAATCTGGAATGCCAGACCCAGGAAATAGCCAAAGCGATCGAAGCGCTCCAGATTCTGATCTTCAGGGTTGGCGATCAGAGCGCCGATCCGCAGCGGATGGATGAAGCTGTACCAGGCCGTCTTCTTCAAGACCAGGCGCAGGTAATCGTCGGGCCTCAGGTCGAGGGTGTTGTCGTGCAGCCAGCCCAGCTCCATCGCCTGCCCCTCCAGGCTTTCGAGCAGCATGTGATCCACCTCCTCCAGCAGCCGCGGCAGCAACAGCGGACTGCCCCGTTCCGAGCTGCGGCGGAACAGGCCCATCGCCAGGGCATTCATGGCATCACCGGCATTGACCGCCAGCGGCAGGCCATGGATGCGGTGCAGGGTCGGGGCACCGCGGCGGCTATCGCTTTCGTCCTCGATATCGTCGTGCACCAGAAAGGCGTTGTGCAGCATCTCGATCCCGGCCGCCGCCGCCAGGGCATCCCGGCCGTCGCCGCCCAGGGCGCGGGTGGTGGCCAGGCAGAGGGCCGGGCGCAGGCCCTTGCCGGAACGGGCCAGGAAGCCGCGGATCGGGTCGTAGAGATGGCGGCGGGGTTCGCGCTCGGGCACCCCGGATTGGAGGGTGGCGGACACCTGGTCGGCATACCAGCTGAGGCGCTCCAGAAACCCCTCGGGGCCGACAGCTGAGCCCCCGGGTTCCCCAGTCCTGGGAGCCCCGGACTCGGGTGCCGCAGACCAGGGTGCCGTCAAGGCTGGTCCGATGGCAGGGACGCCGGCAAGGCCGGCAAGGTCCCCATCCAGGGGCATGGGCCTGGTGCCACCGGGGTTGGCGGCCGTGGCCGCGTAGCCGGCGTGGGATCCGTCGGGATCGGGGGGCAGGTAGGGCTCGATCACCTGCAGCCGATCGGCCACCTGATCCAGCAGCGGTGATGCCCGACGCAGGGCTGATATCACCAACTCGATCGAGCGGCAATCCCAGGGCTGACCGGCGGCGAAGCGCAAGGCATCGATCTCCCGCAGCGGGCGGAACACCTCCGGCTCCTGCAACGGCCAGATCTGGCAGCGGGGGCCGGCGTGGGCAGAGGCCTCGAGGATGCCGTTGACAGCCCGGCGGGCGGCCTCATTGGCCCCCTCCATGGTGGCCAGATCGGTGTGGGTGCGAACGTAATCGGAAGCGAGGAACAGATTGGGAATCGCCGTGGTCGCCTCCGGGCGCAGGGCCCAGGTGTTGACCAGGTTGACCAGCAGCGGCTCGGCATTGCTGAGGTAGCCGGGCCTCATGGGATCGGGGGCGATGTCGGAGTCGAGAAACCAGGAATGGAGGTCCTGATCCCGCAGCAGCTCCTCACCTGGGCGGTTGAGCGAGGCCTTCAACTGGCGCCAGGTCTCCCGCGCCACCTCCTCGCGGGAGCAGCGCATCGCCGGGCGACCATCAGCGCCTGGCATCGTCCAGTCGGAAATGTCAACCGACAGGACGGTGCGCAGCCCGCTGCTGCCGAAAAAATCGCGGGGCAGCTCCGGCCAGAAGGGCAGCTGGGAAATGCTGGTGAGGGCCCATTCGCTGTCGATGTGGATCACATGCCCCCGCGGAGCAGGCAGCTCCGCGGTCAGGTAGTACTGCACCCCATTCATCCACTCCACGTTGACAGCGAGCGCCTGCAGATGGCGGAGGCCGGGATCGAGGGCGATCAGGGCAGGGCTGAGCAGTGGGGCGATCCGCTCGATCGGCAGGGCAACAAGGTAGTAATCAGCGCGAACGGTCTGACGGAAACCCTGCTGGTCGATCACGACCCCGGAAACAGCCTGGGCATGGGCATCAATGGCCACGACCTCAGCATTAAAAATATAATGGACACCACGGCCCCGCAGGTAGTCCAACCAGGGATCGATCCAGACCAGATTGGTGGGACCATCCAACACCCGATCCGTCGCACCGCCCCAGGGTTCGAGCAGGGGAATCAACAGCTGCACAAAAATGTCGCCAATCGTGCGGGTGCTGGCGGTGCGCGCCTTGGCCGCCACCAGGGAGCGGGTGATGCCGGTGGCCAGAAACTTCTGATAGGCCGGCGAACGATGTTCAGCATCCATGAATTGCCACCATCCCAGGGATTCATACTCAGCCAATCGGCGCTCGGAGCAGGAGGTGAGGATCTGCCAGATCCGGGCGCCGAATTGGGCGAGATCGTCAACGCTCAGTTCAGTGATCGGCCCGACGGACTGGAGCAAAGCCCGAAAGACAGCAACCAGATCATCAGTGGAGCTCGGGAAAATAGCCGGGAAATCGAAAACCGGTTTGTCATATTGGGTGATTGAGCAGCGGCTGGTGGGCACCAGATGATCAGCGACGCTGCGCCCATCGCCGCAAGGAATGCGGGCCATGGTGTCCACCACATGGCGGTAAAACCCAGGGAAGAAACGGAAGCCATGTTCACCCGGGAGGTGATGCTCCAGGGAGCTGATCCCCGTGTCCTGGAGCTCGTGGCCGCCGTGGCCGCCACCGGGATCATCGACAGGGATGCTGCGGGCCTTGCCACCGGCGATGGCGCGACGCTCGAGCACGACCACCTCGTAGCCGCGTTCGATCAATTCCTGGGCGGCGCTCATGCCGGCGACGCCACCGCCGAGGATCACGACCCGGGGCGTCACGGGCCGGTGGTGCGAGTTCTCGCTGCAGACTTGGCCGGCTCAGGGACCGGCTCAGGGACCGGATCGGAGGCCGGATCGGGGAACAGCCGCAGGCCACAGATCGCGCCAGGGGTCATGATCCGCAGCACCATCCGCTCGTGCAGGCGGAAGACATAGGCTGGATCCGGGGTGATCTGGAGAAAATCAACAGAGATATCTTTGGCGATCACCAGGTCGACCGGATCGCCACCCAGGGCCATGATCACCCCCTGATTCACCGGCAGGGTGGAGGAGCGCAGCAGGGTGCCACCGTTGCCGAGGAATGGGATCACCCGATCCTGGGGCAGAACCAGGGAGGAGGCATTGGGGGTCTGCATCGCCTCGAACAGCCCATGGCCGAGCACAAGGGCGAAGGGTCCGTAGTGGCCATTGGCCTCGATCCTGCTGATCGCCTGCGAAATCACACCGACCAAGATATAGCCCAGGTCCGCGTAGTAAGCCGGTGTACCATATTTTTCTCCTTTGGGTGAGGGTACCCGCAGCCACTGGCGGTAGGAGATGCTGCCCTGCCCTGGATCGACGGAGTCTGGCGGGTCGTAGCCGGGGCAGGGCTGCGGCGAATCCGGCAGCAGACCGGGCATCAGGCGGCTCGGGTCGTCTGGACTGCGACCGAGGATCTCCCAGATCGGTGGCAGGAGCTTCAGCTGTTTCTCGGCCTGGGATCTGGTGTCCCCCAGCAGCGGGATGCCGTTGAAGACCACGGTGTCTTCCAGGCGGGCCAACACATTGGCGGCCCTGCGGAACAGGGCCAGCACGCTGGTCAACTCGGGATCGGCCAGCTGGGGACCACGCAGATAGAGGTTGACCTGCAGGGTCCAGAGCCGGATGGTGGTGGTGTCATCGATCTGCAGGAGCCGCTGGTTGGGACCAGAACCGGCAGCGGACGCCGAAGGTCTGGCCTGGGTGCCGATCAGTTCGCGGCGAACAAAATCGCTGTCAGCGGAGAGAGGCCCATAGAGGGGAAGGAAGCCGGCGGCCAGCCTCGATTTCTCAGCCTCGGCCGCCACCACCTGGCGCACCCTGTCCCACTGGGCCTGGCTCCAGGGCACCGGCGAATAAGGCAAAGAGGTGGTGGAATCGATCGGAAGGCATGGGTCGTTCATGGTGAACCGAACGGGTCGAGAGCTGACGCAAACAGCAGGCAATCAGGGCGGGCCGGCAGGGCTGCCAAAACCGGACATCAGCAGGGCCTGAGGGTGGTCAGCACCTAAAAATCAGGCTACCAGGTGAACCCTAGCGGAGGGTTGCAGCTCGAAAGCGCGAGCGAAAGCCCACGGGTATCCTGGGCGACAGTGGCCACCGCCCCCGCCAGGCAAGGCACCAGCCTCAATCCCGAGCCTCAAGGTCACGCCTCAAGGTCATGCGGATTCAGGCCTTGCCTTGCCTCTGTTCCGGCCAGCCCGCACCGATCGGTTGCGGTTCCACCGCCTGAGCCATCGCTCAGACCCTCACCAGATTCCACACCAACGCCATTGGCGAGGAAGGTCAGGGCTGCGCAGAGCCGGGCAGGCGTTCGCCAACGGCGAGTCGATACACATCAAACGACACATCCAGGGCGCGCATATCAACGCGGCCGACGCCGATGCACGGGCAGCGGTTCAACCAAGCCAGTTCGGGGGCAGCAGTGCTGTAGGTGGGGGTCACGACAACGGGCGGAAGGGGATCGAAGCGATCCTCAAGGGCACGCTGATAGCCATCAGGACCGAGATCAAAGATGCCGCCATAAAAACCATCGATCATCGCGCCATCGCTGGTCCTGAACGAGGCTTTGACATCAACGATCGCGATGCCGTCAGGGCGGATGCGCATCCAGTCCGTAGCACCTTCGCAGATGCTGGCCTCCAGGCCAGGCCCGATAAAGCTGCCAGCGACAACATGCCAGTTGATTCTCAATCCATCGGGGGTGGGACCCACCAACTCCTTGCGCACCCGAGCCGTCAATGTCCCCAGGAACTGGGAACTCCAGCCCCAGCATGGGGCCGGATCCGGGGCGGCCGGCGGCGGCGATGGCCAGGGGCTGAGGGAAACGGGTGGATGGGGTGCTGCATCGATCAGATTCAGCCGCTGCCCGGCTGAGGAGGCGGTGGCCAGGGAGGGGGAAACCGGCTGACCAGCCAGGAGCAAAACGGGCAGACAATCGACGACCCCCAGCAATCCGGCGGGTAGAACGGCCACGAACACACGGGTCGCCGTCCCCGGCTCAGCCGGATGGGGCAGCGCCGGAACCGTCCGGACCGGACCGCCATCGATGCGGTACTCCAGGGTCAACGCATGGCCCGGGCGGTGGGGTGTGACCGCGATGGTGATCGCCATGGGCTGGCCTGGTGCTGGGCTGGCGGGTGCCTGAATCGTCCACTCCAGCCGGCTGCCATCGGCGCAGCTCAGGACCATCACGAGAGCTCGGCGAGAAGCTGCCGGGCGGCGGTTGGATCAGGCCGAAGGGCCTCGGCCTGGAGCAGTTCCAGCAGCTGCCGCATCTCCGTCTGGATCGCGGCCGTGGAGGCCTGCGCCGTCGAGCGATGGCGCAACCAGGAGGTGAGAGCACGAAGTTCAAGGGAGAGAGCCTTCTGATCACGTGCGGCGTGGACCGCATCCTGATAGGCCAGATCGGCGTCGTCCCAGTGGCCACGGGCCGCGTGGACATCCCCCCGCAGGCGCAGAATTTCAGGTGCCATCACCCTGACCTGGCCCCGCTGGACTGTGTTGAGGCCGGAGACCGTCTCCGCCAGGGCCTGATCCATCTCGCCCAGGTGAAGCAGGGCTGAGGTGATGATGCAGGTGATGGAAGCATCGGTGACGAGAGACCCTGTCTGCCGGAACAACACAGCGGTCTCGATCACCTGAGCGGCATCGCCCTGGGCGGGATCGAGGGCCAGGAGGGCCTGGGAGCGATACATCGAAGCGCAGGCCTGCCACATCGCGAAACCCTCGGCGATCGAGAGGCTATGAACCTCCTGAGCGGTGGCCAGCAGGCGGGACCAGTCGCGGTCGTAATAACTGAAGAAGCACATGAAAGCGAGGGCTGCCGCCAGGGTTGGCGGATGGCCCAGGGAACGGGCCAGGGCCAGCATCTGCTCCATCCCCTCAATCCCCTCCCGCTGACGACCAGACATCCAGAGGGAGGAAGCCCGGGCGGTCATGATGTTGATGGTTGGCGCCAGCTGAAAATTGCGGCAGAGCTGGAGCTCAACATCTCGGTCGAACAGATCCAAGCCAACATCGGCATGCTCGATGGCCGTGTCGTATTCACCGCGGTAGTAGCTGGTGTAAGCCATGGCGTGACGGGCAGGTGCCGCATAGGCCAGCTCGCCACTGCTGGAAGCCAACGCCAAAACATCGCGGGCACTCTTGATCGCATCAACGAGGCGGCCGGAGACGAATTGATTCGACCACAACCCCCAGAGCGGCGCAAAACGATAGTCATCTGCACCCAGCCTTTCCGCCAGATCGATGGCCCGAAGACAGGTGGTCTCGACCAATGGCGATGCCCAGCCGAAGGCAGCCATCTGAACAGGAGCCAGGGCTGTATGCAGGGCGAGTTCCGATTGCCAGCGAGCTTCCATCTGGGGGAGCTGGTCGAGATCGAGCAGACCCCGATTCAGGTGCTCCACCGCCTCATTGACGGCGTTGCGCTCAGCGGCGATCTGACCGGCAGCCTGCCACTGCAGGGCAGCATCAGCGTAATGGCCTGCGCCGGACAGGTGATGAGCCAACAGTTCGGGCCGCTGTTTGGGAATCTCCGGAAACTGCTCCGTCATCACCGAAGCGATGCGGGAATGGTGCTCCTGACGGGTGCTGCGCAGGAGTGAGTGATAAGCCACGTCCTGCACAAGGGCGTGTTTGAAGATGTAGACAGGAGGCGATGCTCCACTGATGCGCAGAAAGCCCTCGTCCACCATCTGCAGCATCAGCTCACCCACCTTGACCTGATCGATCGAAACGACCGCAGTCAGCAGACCGAGGCTGAACTCACGCCCCAGGGTGGCACCAATCTGAAGCAGAGCCTTGGCCTCTCCGAGTCGATCGAGACGGGCCATCAGCGCCGCCTCCATCGAGGCGGGGACCACGTCGGCAGAAAAGGGTTGCACCAGCTCCCAGGTCTGTTCGCGTTCCACCACCGATGAGGAGGCGATCACCGAGAGGGTGATCTCCTCCAAGAACAGGGGAATGCCATCGGAACGCAGGCAGATCTGCCGTACCAATTCTGGAGGCATCGCCTTATCGGCAGCCACATCACGAATCAGGGATTCAGCATCTGGTCCATCGAGGGCATCGAGCAAGATGCCATCGACGTGGGCATGCTCAATCCAACGGGAACGGAATTCGAGACGTGCCGAAAGGATGACCAGGAATCGGCCTGAGATCTGGGTGTTGAGCAGCTGGTCAAGCAGTTCGATCGTGGAGGGATCGGCCCAATGGAGATCTTCAATCACCAACAGCACGGGGGATTCCGCTGCCAGAGCCTGCAGAGCTTGGAACAGCAGATCCAGGGTCCGCTGCCGTTGACGGGCCAGGGAGAGTTCGCTCAGGATGGGCCAGTGTTGAGGATCGATCTCGAGCGAGAGAAAAAGGGCGAAGAGCGGTAGGGCCTCCTGCTGCGGCAAACCAAGATCAACCAGCCTTGTGCGCAGGCGCTCCAGCTGCTGAGCAGGCTCCAGGGCATCGATGCCAAGGCGGCCACGCAGCAGCTCAGCGATGGGGAAATAGGGAGTATCGATGCTGAAGGGGCTACAGAAAGCCTCCATCACCGTGGTATTTGGATCGACGAGATCACTGAATATCTGCTGGATCAGGCGACTCTTGCCAATGCCTGGCTCACCTCGGATCAGGAGTGCCCGGGACTGGCCCGACAGAACCTCCTGCCAACGGGATTGGACCGCATCAAGCTCGCGGCGACGGCCAAAGAACGTGGCTGCTGCACCCTTATAGCGGGACTCGGGACGATAGGCGAGGATGCGGTGGATCTCCACCGGCCGTTGAATTCCCTTCAGCCGGCGAGCCCCGAGGGATTCGCCATGGAAATCACGGGACACCAGCCTCCAGAGGGAGTCGGAGACCACCACCTCGCCCGGACGAGCCTCCGCCTGCAGACGGGCAGCCAGATTGGGGGTCTCGCCAATCGCCAGCGACTGCCCACCACCGGCACCACCGAGCGCACCAACCACAACGCGGCCGCGGTGAACCCCAATCCTGACCTCCAGGGGATGGTGCAAGCGGCCGGCGAGGGCATCCACCGCATCGATCAAAGCGAGCGCACAACGGACCGAGCGAATCTCATCGTCTTCGTGAGCCCTGGGATAGCCGAAATAAATCACGACACCATCACCCATCAGATCGGCAAGGAAGCCATCGAAATTACGAACAACCTCGAAACAAGTGGCGTGATAGGCGCTTAACAGCTCGCGAAAGTCCTCCGGATCAATCTGCTCGGAAAGTGACGTCGCCCCGACCATGTCGCAGAAAATGACGCTCAGGACGCGACGCTCAGCCTGAGGATCCCTGCCCGCAGACAGCAGCAGCGGGCTGCCACAGCCGCCACAGAACCGGGCGGCCACCTGATTGTTGAAGCCGCAGCCGCTACAGATCACTGGACCGGAAAAGCGTGTGGTTGAACCGCAGCACAGCGGGCTTGCCAAGCCCCGGCTTCCTCGGCCAGGAGGGCGGCGGCCTGCTCAACCAGGCCTTCGGGATCGGCCGGCCCCCATGAATCGGTAGCGGCGGGGCGCTGACACTGGCCGACCGAGAGCAGCGATGGCAAAGTCGGGACTGGAGGAATCACAGGACTTGACCGTCTGTTCGAACTGTAGCGGCAGCGTCTGACCCAGAGCTCAACCGGCCAACGGATGGCAGCCGATCAAGGTGACTGGCACCTGTGCCATCTCCCGCAGGGTTGTGGCAACAGCCGGAGCCCTGAAGCCAAGGATCGCAGCGACCCCGGGGTCGCGCCCATACCGGGGTCACTCCCAAACCGGAGTCGCTCCTGGCGTCCCGACCTTGGCCTGTCCCTAAGATCAACAGCCAATGGATGCCTCGCCCACCGCCCAGAGCCCACGCACCGGGATGGTTACCAGGGCTGGCCATGCCTCTGACTGCGAGATCCGCTGACAATGGCCTGCAAATTCAAACTTCTCGAGGAGTTGGATCCGGAAACCCGTGAGCAGCTGCTTGCCGAACACCGCGAGATCCAGATCCCAGCCAACCACCAGCTGCTGTTTCAATCGGACTGGGGCGAAGACGTTTACGTGGTGGTCAAGGGCATCCTCAAAGCCCGTTGCCTGAATCTGCAAGGTGAGGAAAGTGTGATCGCCCTGATGGGAGCCGGCGCCATGATTGGCGATCTCTCTCTGATCTCATCCAAACCGATCCGCAGCGTGGATGTGCTGTCGATCACGGCCTGCATCCTGCACAAACTGCGCGCCAGAGCCCTGCAGGAGGCGATGGCCAACAGCCGTCGCTTCAACCAGGTTCTCGCCCGCCTGCAGGCCCAGCGGCTGACGGCCCTGGGCAATCGGTTGATGCTGATGCATGAGGACGCCACCACCCGCCTGCTGGCCACCCTGCTCGACCTGGCCTGCCTGAACGGTCCCGGGGACGACCCGCTGCAACCGATTCCAGCGATTGCGCAACAGGAGATCGCCCTGATCGCCGGCCTCTCGCGGGGGACGACCTCCACGCTGATCAACAAGCTGCGCAGCAACGGCACCCTCGAACAGAGCGAGGCCGGCCTCCGTTTCAGCACACTGACGCCGCTGCGGCGCCGCAACCTGCTGCCCTGAGGCCGCCACCCATCAGCCGCTGACTGTCAGCTGCTGAACAGAAATCTGTCAGGAACTGAACAGTCCTGAGTCCGACGCTGAACAGGACTCGCCGCCTGCTGGCGCGATTGTTCGAACCAGAGCGTCGGTAGGCAGCAGCGATGATCCCTGGCACCGTGGCGACAGCCGCCGCCGACTGCCCGCCCCAGGCCGCCGCCAGCCTGAGCCACCCAGAGACAGGGTCGGAGCAGACCGTGATCAGCGCCCGCAATCTGGCGGAGGTGCTGCGGCTGCCCTCAATCCGGCTCCGCTCCTGGAAGGGTGATTACCTGCACCGGCCCGACAGCCTCCAGGGGGTGACAACCGCAGCCGCCGACGACGGCGCCCTATGGAGGCCGGTGGCCGGGGCGGATGGAACCCTGCTGCTGCGCTCCTGGAAGGGGGACTATCTGCACCGTGCCAATGCGCCGGAGGGGGTGACCACCTGGAACAGGGGCATGGGCAACCATTGGAGACCGGAGTTCCAGAACGGCATCGTGCGCCTGAGATCGTGGAAGCACGACTATCTGCATCGACCGGAGGGCCCCGAGGGGGTGAGCAACTGGATCGACGACCCCGGAACGGCCTGGATCCTGGAAGCGCTGGCGACGACCGTGCGGTTCGCCGCCGATTTTCCCGAAGGGTGTCCATCGGCTTCAGCCCCATACGTGGAGGCGGGTCTGACCTTTTTCAACAGCAACGGCAATCGTTGGTGCAGCCCGTTTGAGCATGGCTTCATCAGCTGCTACGGCTCGCCGGGACAGATTGATGTGCAACCGGAGCAGGGCCGATTGTTCTCGCTGCTGTCGCTGCAAATCTGCCATCTCAATGCCATCGTCGGATCGCAGCAAACGCAGCTGATTGGTCAGCGCCCCGATGGCAGCTGCGTGACGACCACCCTGAGCAGCAAAGCCAATCGCGTCACCCCACAATGCTTCAACACACCTGCCTTTAACAATCTCTGCGGGCTAAGCATCAAGCTCGGAGCGATCAGCATCGGCAATCTGATGATTGTGACCTGAGCGATCCACAATCGAGACTGGAAGCACCAACCTGCCAGCTCCAGCGATAGTGACAGAAGAGGATCAAAAAAGCCCAGGCTTTGTAGGCCCGGGCTCATCGAAAGATGGGAGCTGGCTGTGAAGGCCGTTCAGGAGGGAATCAGATCCACAGAGAAGGTGCCATTCTGCTCGGGACCGAAATCAATGCCATTGGCCTCGTAAACCGTGAGACCCGCTTCCAGAAGGGCAGGACCACCGCAGGATTTAATCAGATCCGTTCCGTCCTCAACCTTCAGGTTTACGCAGCCGAACTCGATGCCATTGGGACCGGTGATCTTGATGCTCTTGACCAGGCCACGCTTCATCGTGTCCGGTGAGAGCGAAACGATGGCCTGAGCAATCCTGAGCGGCTTCTCCAACGGAGGGATCGGGAATGGATCGGTTTTCACCGGGAAGGTTTTTTTCACCGAGAAGGTTCCACCATGGATCTGAACCGATTCCATGATGCCCTTCATCGCGGCCATGGCCTGTGGACTGACGCCATCGGCAAAGGCAGGTCTGGGAACAAGGACAACGACAGCCAGAACGAAGGAAACAACAAAAGCGAAGAGGCGAGAGAGGGTTTTCATGGGAGAAAATGCAAGGGTACTGACAACTATCCGCTGAGCCCATCGGACCTGCCACGATCGCCGCGACAGGGTCGGAGCAGAGCCGGCGGGGAAGGAGCCTCGAAGCGAGATCTCAATCCCCACACCAGCGGCTCTACACCAGGGCATTGATGACATAGTCGATATAGTTATTCGCAATGGTTGCCGGATCGCCACTGAGACCGTGGTTGGCCTTGATATAGCTTAGGGCTTCAATATACCAGGAGGGTGACAGCTCCCAGATCCGATTGATTTCTGACAGACCGTTGATCAGGTATTCATCGAGGGGGCCGGTACCACCGGCAACGAGGGCATAGGTGATCAGACGCAGATAGTAACCGATGTCACGACTACACTTGGCCTTGCCGATCGGTGTCGAGGCATATTGAGGACCATTGGTCGTAGTGGTATAGGGGAATTTTTGATAGACAGCCTGGGCAGCACCTTCGATCAAGGCATCCTTCTTGGTCGTGAGCTGCTGAGCGGCCAGCATCGCATTGTTGGCACGCTCATAACGTCCAAAAGCAATGTTCAACTCGGTATTGCTGAGATAGGCACCGCGGCTATCGGCAGCGCTGACAGCTTCCGTGAGAGGTGTCGATGACATGACGAAACAAGCAAAGGGAATGGATGGGGCAAGACTGGCCAACCCTGCATGGCTGGCTGGGATGGATCCCTGATCAGGCGACGGCCATCGCAGCACGCTGGAAGTATTGGCTGATTTCATTGATCAGCACCGAGCAGTCACCAGGGGTGATGCCGGCGGGATCAGAGACCAGAGCCAGCGCCTCCTTCTCCATCAATCGAATCGCCTCAGCCACAGAGGGTCCGGGCACTCCCAGGGCCAGGTAGGTTTCGCGCAGACCGTTGAGGCAGCGGTCCTCGAGCACAGAGGCATCGCCGAGATAAACGGCATAGGTGATGTAACGAAGGATGATATCCAGATCTCGCAAACAGGCCGCATTGCGCCTGGATGTGTAGGCGTTACCACCTGGATTGAGCAATTGCGGCTGGGCTGCGAACAGGGCCCTGGCCGCATTGGTGATGATCATGGAGGACTTGGCAGTGATACGGTTCACCGCATCGAGGCGCTTATTGCCTTCGGCGACCAAGGCTGATAGCGCTGCGAATTGATCCTGACTAAGGAAATCTCCGCGGGAGTCTGCTTGCGACAGAACCCGCGTAAAGGCATCGAATGACATGGTCAATCCTCACAGGGAAAGAGACAACAAGATTCCAGCTCCGGCCGCACCAGAACAACAGCGCAACCGAAGTCAGCCAGGGACACCCGAATGGACGACCCTGGCCCCAGGTGCAGGCAGCTCATCAGCCCACGGGATAACCCTATAAACAAACCCCCGAGAAACCCAAATGACGGTAATATGTCTCAACACTAGGCCCAACACTTGCGAGACACAACCTGTAGAAAATAACCGCGATCGCAGGCAGCATGGCCACAACATGGCCCACCATTGTTTGTGCAACGCAACCGGTTGTTCGGAACAGCCGGTTGTTCCGGACAACCCAAGACCCCTTCAGGGTTGGTTGATCGCACGCCGCCGCCGTTGGGCCGCTTCCGGATGGCTGCGCAACCAGCTGGGGCCAATGGCAGGGCCCCGCCGCTGTTCGAGAAGATCGAGCAGATCGAAGAGCCGGGCGGGAGGAATGCCCAGGCGGCGCAACACGGCCACCGCCTCCCGATCGGCCTGAAGCTCGAACGCCCGCGAATGGGCGCTAGCCACCAGCACCTGCGAGACGATCTGCAGATCGCCTGAGCGGCCGCTGGCCAGCAGCCAGAGCATCGCCAGGCCCCGCTGCTGAATGACGGTCTGCAGGCCATGGCGGTGGTGGACGTGGCCGGCCTCATGGGCCAGCACGGCGCGGAGCTGGTCGGAGTCGGCCAGGGCCACCAGGTCATCGCTGAGCACCAGGATGCCGGCGGGCAGGGCCAGGGCATTGGCACCGATCGCGGTGGAGGACCGCAGCTCCAACCGCTCGCTTCCCGGCGGCAGATGGGGCCGAAGCTCGGCGAAAAGCTGCTGCACCGCCCGCTGGCGCGGCAGGGGCAACCGGCTGGGCTCCAGCAGAGCGCGATCCAGGTCCGCCAGCACCCATTCGCCCAGGCGCCGCTCCAGGGCCACAGGCACCAGACGGGCCCCCAGCCAGGCGCAGGCCGGCAGCCCCACCCACACCCCCAGCACCCCGATGGCGGCCGCAAGGACGAGACTGGCCAGCACCCCGACGCCATGGCCCTCGACCCAGCGGAGCCAGATCGCGCAGCGCAGCCCCGGCCGGAGACCGAGCCCATCGGCCAGTCGCTGCCATTCCCACACCTCGACCACCCCGCCCTCCGGAAGGTGAAGCAGCGCCGGAGTGGCCCCAGGTCGCACCTCCAGGCGCAGCTCGCTCAAGGGGTGGTCCCGTCTCCAGTCGGCAGCCTGCAGCCGCAGGTGATCAGGGGACAGCAGCTCCAGGATCACCGGCTGGGGGCGGGAGGTATGGCCATCGAAGAAATCACCGCGCAGGTCGGCCATCCACCCGCTCACCAGTCGAAGGGAAGCAGCCCATAGAGGTCGGCCGCCTCCTCGCCAATGGCTGAGACCACCTCCTGGTCGGAGGCCAGGAAGGACTGCAGCTGCATGGCGGGACCGACGCTGATCCGGCCCAACCGATAGCGCAGGCCGCGGATGCGGGCCCAGGGCGCCAACAGCCCGAAGCTGAGGATCACCAGCAGTCCATGGAGAAGGCGCAGCCGCAGCAGATCGGGCCAGCGCCAGGTGCAACCGATCCGCAGGCCGCCAAGGCTGGTCTGGTTCCAGGTGATCCGGGCGGCCCCCGCCTCCAGATAGGTGAGCCAGACCTGCGGCAGCGCCAGGGTGAGCGTCAGCGTCACAAGCAGCAGCAGCAAGGCCAGGCGCACGCGATGCATCGGGTCCGCCGGGATCGATCCCGCCATCAACGACTCCGACATCTGCCCGAAGATCTCCTGAAGCAGCTTCGTGAACCCTCCCACCATCAGCATCCAGAGCGGCACCAGCACAAGGAGTACGGCGACGAGCACCAGCAGACCGCGGCGATGCAGGCGCAGAAAATCGGCCGGGCTGGCGCTGAAGCGGGCGGGGGTGTTGCCGTAGCGGCGGTTGGCGATCAGAAAGCGGCGCACCCGCCAGGCGGTGTAAGGCTGGAGCAGGCCGAGACTGAGTGGCACCAGAAGCCGCAGGATGCCGAGCCAGAACGCTTCCCGGGCCAGGGGACCGCTGCGACCGCCAAAACCGAAGCGCAGATGGCGAAAGCTCACGCAACGGCTCTGGAAGCGCAGGGCCTGCACCACCAGCCACGGCAGCAGGCCCAGGGGCAGCAGGCCGGTGATCACCGCCAGAACAGCTGAGGTGATCAGATGGAAGCTGAACAGCTCCGGCAGCAGGGCCAGGCCGGCAATCACGGCCGTGACGATCACGCGGGAACGCAGCAGTGCCCAGGGAGAGGCGTGATAGTCAAAGCTGTGGTCAGCCAGGAAGATATGGCTGTAGAGGTAGCGGCGCTGCCGCACCTTCGCCCAGGGACCATAGAGCCCAAAGCTGGCCAGGGTCAGGGCGCTGTTGACCAGACAGAGGCGCAGATAGGGCCATACGCGCCCCTCGAATCGCAGCGCCAGGGCCCCAGGGTCATCCGCAGGGGACAGGTCTGTAGCCGGGGAGGACACCATCGAGGCAGACCGAAGCGGTGGCCCATGGTTTCAAATCCGGGCGATCGATTCAAGACGTTCACAACCAATGGCGCGGGTAGGGCGCCGCCCCCGGCACCCAACGGCTGAAGCTCCAGGCGAGCAGGAGCAGCAGCAGCGACCCGCCGAGCACCGGGAAGACCAGAAACCCCCAGGGCACCGCCAGGAACACCGCCAGAAAGGCCATGCCACCGGCGGGAGGATGGAGACAACGCCAGATCTGGCCGAGCAGGATCGTCAGCGCCACCGCCAGGGCCAGCACCAGCGGACCCTGGCCCAGACTGCGCACCAGCAGCACCCCCACCAGGCCGCCGAGCAGGTTGCCGAGCACCAGATTGCGGGGCTGGGCCAGGGGGCTGGCGGGGTAGGCAAAGAGCAGCACACAGGAGGCCCCCAGCGGCGCCACCATCAGCGGTCGCTCGCTCCAGAGCGAGAGCAGCCCGAGCAACACCAGGGCCGCCAGGGCGCCGAGGGCGTTGACGCCGCTCTGGCGGGCCCGGAAGCGGGGCTGGTAGCGGCGGCCGCGGCGCCGTTCCCGCCGGGCCAGGATCCTGAGCCGCCGGGCGGCCCTCATCGCGGCCCTTCCCGCAGGCGGGGCAGCAGCTGCACCAGGTTGCAGGGGCGGGTGCTGGCGTCGAGCTGGGCCTGAATCAGCCGGTCCCAGGCGGTTTCCACCGCATCGCGGGAGCCGGGCAAGACAAAGATCAGCGTGCCATTGGCCACGCCCGCCAGGCAGCGGCTCTGCAGGGTGCTGGTGCCGATCGATTCGAAGGAGAGCACCCGGAACAATTCGCCGAACCCGTCGATCGTCTTGTCGAGCAGGGGCGCCACCGCCTCTGGGGTGCCATCGCGGCCGGTCAGCCCGGTACCGCCGCAGCTGATGACCGCCTGCACGGCCGGATCGGCGATCCAGCGGCTGAGCTCGGCGCGGATGCGGTAGCGGTCGTCGGGCACGATCCGCCGCTCCAGCAGGCGATGGCCGGCCGCCTCCAGGCGGGTCTGCAGGGCATCGCCGGAGACGTCATCGGCGGCGGTGCGCGTGTCCGAAACGGTGAGCAGGGCGATGGCGAGGCTCACGGCGGGCACGGGGCGCGAATCGGCCCATTGTCGGCCCTGTGACAGCCCTGGGTGCGGGCAGCGGGCGGCTCTGAAGGGGGAGACGGGGCGACGGGGCGACGGAGCGGTTGGCCGGCGAGAGGCTGGCGGCTCTGGATTGGGCAGCGGGGAGATGGGTCAGAGAGGAGCAGCGCACGAGCGATTCAGATGCGCCGTGAGCTGGGCTGCGGCCAGCAGGCCATGGAGCCGAGCGCCGGCCACGGCCGCCGGCCGCCGCACCGGCGGCAGGGCCGCAGCCAGCAGCAACACGCATGAGGCGAGCAGGTTGTAGGCCCCGTCAATCCAGGCGATGGCGATCGCTGGTGCTGCCGTTGGCGCCAGGCTGGCGTGGCCGCAGGCGAGCGCCAGGGCCAGCAGGGCGGCGCCGAGCAGGCGAGCGCGACCCAGGGCTGGCGCCGCCGGCGGCTCCGCGGTGAACAGGGACGCGGCGGAGGCGGGGGCGAGCAGCAGAGGCAGGCCGGCGGCCGCCTCAAGGAGCGCGCCGCCGATCAGGAGGTGTGCAGAACTGGGAAGGCGCCTGCCCCACCACTGTGGGCCGGATCGAAGCCGGCGGTGGCCGAAACCGCTGGCCCCGGGCGATCCACGCAGCGCCACAGCAGACTGGACCCCATCACGAGCTTCGCGATGATCCCCCCCGCCCCACCGCCTGCCGGGCCCGGCAGGGCCCTGAGGCTTCAGGTGCGGCTGTTCGCGGGGTTGCGGGAGGCGATGGGCTGGAGCGAGCGACCGCTGATCGCCGCTGCCGGGGCCACCCCCCTGACCATCTGGCGGCAACTGGAGCTGGCGGAGGCCTGGCGGCGGGCGAACGGGGCCGGGGCGATGGGGGCCGACCCTGCTGTGGGTGAAGCGCTGCCGGCGGCGATCCGCGTGGCGATCAACCAACGGTTCGCCGCTGCTGATGCCAACCTGGTCGAGGGCGATGAGATCGCCTTTCTGCCACCGATCAGCGGCGGCTGAGGACAGAAGCACCAGCGAAGAGGCCCCAGCCCATGCCGTCACCACAGCCGGGCGCCGCCGCAGCCGGTGGAGGAGAACCCCAGGCCCTCGCCCAGCTCAGCCTCAGCCTCAGCCTGCATCCGAGGCGCTTTGATCCCTGCAGCGAGCTGCAGCACTGGGAGGAGACCCTGAGCGGCAACTCCGGCGAAACGCCGGCAGCCACGGCGGTGTTCATCGGCCGGGTGCGGGGCCGCACGGGGTCGGGACTGCCCCTGGAGGCCCTTGAACTCGAGCACTACCCGGGCATGGCCGAAGCGCAGCTGGGCGCGTTGGCCAGCGCCTGCGCCGAACGCCATGGGGCGGTGGCGGTGTTGGTCAGGCACCGGGTCGGTCGAATCCCGAATGGGGAAGCGATCGTGCTGGTGGCGGTGGCCGCCGACCGTCGCGGGCCGGCCCAACGCTGCTGCCAGGAGCTGCTGGAGGCCCTCAAGCACGACGCTCCCTTCTGGAAACGGGAGTGGAGCGGCGGCGTAGGCGCGTGGGTGCAGGGGAACACCCCCCTGGCGGGAGACCCCTGACGATTAGCACTGGGCGTTGGGCGTTGGGCACTGAGCACTGAGCACTGAGCACTGGGCGATGGGCGATGGGCGCTGACGGCAGCGGCTACCACCGATCCAATGCCAGTGATCTCCAGCAGATCTGTCCGGCTTGACGCTAGTTAATGGCAGGGCCAGACCGGGCAGCAGGTGCATCCCTGGCCCAGAACACAGCCACCACCATGCGACAACGCCAGCAACGAAGGGCATCATCGCCCCAGCCGGCCCCATCGTTCGCCGTCGCCACCCCAGCAATGTGCACGAGCCAGCTCCATTCCCACCGAACCAGCAGCACGACAAGCGAGCGACACAGAATCGCCATAATGCGAGCCCACCAGAGCATGGGGCAAGCGATCCGATTGCCAGACAGCGTGATCTTGCGCCCAATAACACTACAGAAACACCATGCCCTTTAGACACCTTAGAAGCCAGCCAGCCGCGTCAAGGCCAGGGGATCTCCCTGAACGGACATCCCCACCGCGCCACCAGGCGCTTCCATTTCAAGCCAGACGAACACAGAGCCAGGGCCCGGGCATTCCTCAATGCCTGCCGGCTTCAGCCAGGGCCCGGAAGCAAGCCATCGCCCTCCCCACGGCGAGATGGCCGAAGCGGCTGACCTGAAGCGACACCTTGCCGCTTGCCAGGGACGAGACAGAAATGCCCGGTCTTGCATGAAGACAGAACAGCCGAGAACCGCTGCCAGCAAGTGAGCGTATTAGCGACGGAAGATTTGAGGCCATCAAGGGAATGAACGACGATCGAAGCGGCCACAAAGGACAGCCAGTGGCCCTCACAGGATCTTGGCTTGAGCCAGCCATGGTCCGCTTTTTGGCAGGCGGCTATCCTCGGCTCAATGCGAACGGAATCTTGCTCAGCATGGATCAAGAAAGCTACCTGGCCCAACGGGTCGACGACCAGCTCAACTGGCTCAGCAAGGCCAGCAAGGCCTCGAAGAAGGACTTCATGCGGTTGAGAATCCTCGAGATTCTTCTCGGCACGGCAATCACGGTCTTCAGCCCCTACGCCGGGCGGTTCGGCTGGGGCCCCCTGGCGATCGCCATGGCCGGCGGCGGCATCGCCCTGTCTGGATCGTTGTTGGCCCTGAATCGCAATCAGGAAAACTGGGTGCGTTATCGCAGCTTGAATGAAGCGCTGAAACGGGAAAAGCTGCTGTTTCTCACCCGCGCCACCCCCGCCTATCAGGACGACCGACAGGCCTTCGCCTCTTTCGTCATTGCCGTCGAGAGCCTGATGTCGGAAGAACGCAGCGGTTGGGCTCGGCTGATCAGCCAGCCGAGCGCTGTCCCTGGCGCGGCATCGTCCAGGGCTGAAACTGCGGCACCACAAACCGCACCCGAGCAGGACCCCGGCAACAGGGCGGAGGATGAGGAACCTGTCCAGGCTGCCGCTGAGGAGCCGTCGGTCACAGGCGCACGACCCTCGGATCCCACCGACGGCCCGCCCGCCGAAACACCCCCAGCCAGCCGCTGATCCCATACCAACGAGCGTGCCGGCCCCCGAGGGCTGGGGCTTCCCCAAGGCCGCCTGCCAGCCTCCGGCCGCCAGGCCCTCCTCAAGCCGCCATCGGAGCGATCGGCCCCTGGGCCTCAAAGGCACTGACCGCCTCCAGGGGGACCCGTCGCTCGATCGCATCGGCGATCACCGCAACGGCATGGACCAGGAGCTGGGGCAGCAGCACATCCACAGGTGCCTCTGACCTGGTGCAGGCTGGGCCGAGCACACAAGGGCCTGGGATCGCCCAAGGAGCGATGCCACGACCCATCGCCGCCAACCCCTGGGGGGTCAGGCGAGCGAGGCCCTTCCCATCATCAGCAGAGCAGGGGGGTGTTGCGATCAGAGCCGTCGATCATCGCGCCACTCAGAACAGCGGCAGCCGCAGCAGCTGCGCCCATAGCTCCGTGCCCGCCTCCAGGGCCCCCAACTCCGCCGGAATCTCGAGCAGCAGGTCAGCCCCCTGCAGCGATCCGATTCGGGAGGAGGCCTGGCTGCCCTCCAGCACCGCCAGCAATTCGCCCCCTTCCCCCACCCGCAGCCGGGCCCGCGCCAGCTCCGGCCTCCCGGAGCCTCGCCTGAGCGGGGCGGCCAGGCGCACCTTGAGCCGGGGCAAGGGCTCCGGTTCAGCACCCTCCAGGGCCTGCAACGCCGGCCAGAGCAGCTGCAGAGCCGTGACCGCTGCCGCCACCGGATTGCCTGGCAGCCCGAAGAACGGCTTGCCCCCCAGCTGGCCAAAGGCGAAGGGCCGGCCGGGCTTGAGAAACAGTTTCCAGAAGTCCACCTGACCCCGTTCAGCCAGCAGCGGCCGGATCCAATCGGCATCGCCGGCCGAAACACCGCCGGTGCTCACCACCAGATCGCAATCCGCCGCCAGCTGCTCCAGGGCCGCCGCCAGGGCCTGGGGTTGATCCGCCACCAGCCGGCGCGCCGCCAGGCCATGGCCCAGCCGCGCCAACAACGCCTCCAGGAGGGTGCCGTTGCTCTCCCAGATCGCGCCGGGTCCACGGGTCTGGCCGGCGGGCACCAGTTCATCGCCGCTGATCAGCAGCCCCAACCGCGGCCGGGGCCGCACCGCCAGCGCCGCCAGCCCGCAGCTGGCCAACCGGCCCAGATCCGCCGGACCCAACCGCACCCCCGCCGCCAGCAGCTCCTGGCCCGGGGCCGCCTCCTCATCGGCAGCCCGGATCCAGGGGTTGACGCCGGCCGGCCGGAGCAGGGCCAGGTCGTTGTCGGCCGCCTCGACCAACTCCTGGGGCAGCACCCGGAGAGCCCCCTCCGGCAGGGGCGCGCCGGTGAGGATGCGGATCGCCTCACCGGCCGCCAAGGTTCCGGCGTAGGGGGCTCCGGGGGCGGCACGGCCCCGCAGGCGCCAGCGGGAGCCAGGGACGGGCGGCAGGGGGTCGACGATGGCGTAACCATCCATGATCGCGGCCCGAAAGCCCGGCACCGCTTCGGTGGCGCGGCAGGCCTCAGCGCTCACCCGACCCAGGCAGGCGACCAGGGGTAGCCGCTCGACACCCTGCAGGGGGGTGAGGGCGGCCAGCACCCGGCGGCGCGCCTCCGCCAGGGGTAGCCCCTCGGGGGGAAAGGGTTCAGCCATCGGCGTGTCCGCCCAACACAGGGGAACCGAGTCCGAGGGAATCCTCGGCAGCAGCCATGGGCGCGTCGGGATGGCGCCAGCTGCCGTGACGCCCCCCGTGCTTTTCAAGCAATCGCACCGGACCGATCGTCATCGCCCGATCGGCCGATTTGAGCATGTCGTAGAGGGTGAGCAAGCCGACCTGCACCGCGGTCAGGGCCTCCATCTCAACACCGGTGGCGGCGGTGGTGCGCACCCGGGCCTGAAGCCGGAGCACCTCGACGGCGGAGGCCGCGGCAGGGCGCTCGCCAGCGAGGCCAGCAGCCGCCCCAACCTCCGGGGCGGGGACATCGGCAGGGCGCAACGGCACCACCGCAATCTCCACCTCGACCGCCGTCAGGGGCAGGGGATGGCAGAGGGGGATCAGCTCAGCGGTGCGCTTGGCCGCCTGAATCGCAGCCACCCGAGCCACCGCCAGCACATCACCCTTGGCGGCGGAGCCATCCCGCAACAGATTGAGGGCTTCGGCCGAAAGCCTCAGGTAACCCTCCGCCAGAGCCTCGCGGCCGGACTGGACCTTGGCTCCGACATCAACCATATGCACCTCGCCGCGGCTGCTGAGATGGCTGAGGGTGGGATCCATGAAGCGAGGGAGACCGCAGACCGAGACCAGGATCGCACCACAGCAGCAGCGCAGATCGCAATGAAACCAGGGGCGCGGAAGCGATGAAGCCCCTGAGCCGACGCAGCAAACAAACACGATCCGAGCTGTTCAACACAAGCAAAGCAGCGAGGCTCAGGCCGATAGCAGCACTGATCGCCCTCCGGCGAACGAAGCCAGGAGAACGGGGTCTTGCATGGCCCAGCCAGGGATCGACAGCGATCTACGGGCCTGCAGACAACGAAAAGAGACCGAGCGAAGCCCACGTTGACCCAAGGCCCATCGCCTGGAAGCGCTCCACAGTGAGACTTCACGGTGAGACTTCACAGTGAGGGTTCACAGTGCCGCTTCACAGTGAGGGTTCACGGTGAGACTTCACAGAGACACAGACCACAAAAAACGCGCGTGCAGACGGATCCAGTCTGCCGATTCACAAGGACGAAGAGAGGCAGAGGGCGACGGGAGCGCAACCGACCGCCACGACCTCGCAACGACCTCCTCAAGAAAGACCAGGAGTGTTGAGGGGAGCACGGCCTGCCGGTAGCAACCGCCACAACCAAGAAGATGGCCCAGACCAGGAACAGCGATCGGCCACGACGGAAACCCCGGCAGCAAGCAAAAGCCAGGAGAGCCCAGGGCTGAGCGAGCCAACGGGTTGCCAGGTCGCGGAGAGCCAGCTAGGATAGATAATGCCGCGAAGACGTCTCGGGAGACACATCTATGGAAGCAAGCGAAAACCATGTCTTCATCAGCTACGCTCACCGGGACAACCAGGCCACGTTGGGCCCCAAGGGATGGGTCACCAATTTTTATGAGGTTTTCAGAGATTTTCTCGGGATCCGCATGGGGGCTGAACCGGTCATCTGGAGGGATGCGGAGCGGCTGCAAGGAAACTCAGCCCTCACACCCGAGATCCTCAAAGGCCTTGAGCGTTCAGCCCTGCTGATCACGGTCATCAGTCCCAGCTACATGAATTCCATGTTTTGCAAGCTGGAACTCGATGAGTTCTGCAAACAGGTCAATCAGAAAGGTGGGCTCTGGATCGAGGATAAGTCAAGGGTGCTGAAAGTCATTAAGTATCCGATTGACAAAGAAGAGCTAAATAATTTGCCCGATCCCCTCAGGCAAGCACTAGACTATCAGTTCTACCGCAGCAGCGAAGGGCGCTACTGCATAGAGATTGAAGCAGCTAGTGAACCGGATCTCTTCAAGGATCGCATCAATAGGCTCGCAACCGATACGGCGCGTCTGCTCAAAAAGCTGAAGACCAGCGAGCCGGATTCAAGCGGCCCTGCCGAATCTAAGAACATTGAACCATCCGTAGCCAGCGAGTCAGACATCTGCATCTACCTGGCTGATTGCAGCGCAGATCGCCGAGAAGACAAAGAACGTCTGGCGGCCGATCTAAGCAACAGTGGCCATACAGTGCTCCCCAACCATGATCCCCCCTTAGAGCTGGAGAGCAGATACTGCAGCGTCGTTGAGAGCGTGCTGAGAACAAGCCAGATAGCAGTGCACCTGATTGGCAATAGCTATGGGATTGTTCCCGATGGCGAGACCCAGAAATCAGTGGTTGAGCTTCAAAATGAGCTGGCCGCGAATTGCAGTGCAAATGGAAACCTTCGCCGTCTCATCTGGCTACCGGATAGCGTGAAACCGATTAACAAACAACAGGAGAGGTTCATCCATCTCCTTCAATCCGATGCCCAGGCCCAAAGAGGCGCTGACTTAATCACGGGCTCTTTTGAGGAATTGCGAACGACCCTCCATCGCCTGATCAAAGATGTCAGAGATCAAGGGCTGCCATCCCCTGAAGATGGAGCGGACGGCTCGGAGCGATCGGCTCCTATGATTTATATTGTTTGCAATGAGAATGACCTCAAGCAGACACTGCCTCTACGGAAGTGGCTGCGACAACAGGGGGTCGACGCCGAACTGCCAGCCTTCGCTGGAGAAGCCTCTGAGATACGCGCCGCAAAACTAACGATGATCCGTGAATGTGCGGCCATGATCCACTTTTATGGCAGTGGCAGTGACTCTTGGTTCAAAGCGACTCGTGCCGAAAACCGCAAAGTCAACGCCTATAGAGAAGGGCGTCCCAAGCTACCGATCTTTACCTATTTGGCCGAACCTGACAATGCCTTCAAGGAAGATCTTGCCGAGATAGAAACCGGCTCCACAACACTCATTGATGCCAGGGAAGGTTTTGTCGCGTCGCAGCTGCAAGCAGTCATGGACGCCATTGCAGCTGGAAGCAACTAGTATGACCACAGCAATCATGCCTCATACTCGCAATCCCTTCCCAGGTCTAAAACCGTTCGAGATTGAGGAGCAGGACTATTTCTTCGGGCGTGAACAACAGATCGACACCATGGTCGACATCCTCGCCAAGAATCATTTTCTTTCGGTGGTAGGAACATCGGGTAGCGGCAAGTCATCACTGGTCAACTGTGGCCTGATACCGGCTCTGCATCAGGGTCTGATCGGTCAAGCTGGAAGCAATTGGCTGATCGTCAAATTTCGTCCTGGCGATCGGCCGATCGAGGCGATGGCTCAAGCCCTTGCCGCTGAAAGGGCTCTCGCTGAGACAATCACTCCAAAGGTACTAACACGGGTTGAGATTATATCCAGCACCCTTCGGCTGAGCACTGTAGGACTACTCGATATCATCGAACAGTCACGCCTTCCCGAAAGCACCCGCATCTTGCTGGTGGTGGATCAGTTTGAAGAGCTGTTTCGCTATCGCCAACTCAGCACCCCATCGCAAGCTGAAGTCGCGGGTTTCAGCGAAGAAGCGATCGCTTTTGTCAATTTATTACTGGCTGTATTGGCCAAGAACCAGGCTCAGATTTATATCTCTTTGACCATGCGATCCGATTTTTTGGGTGACTGCACCCAGTTCCCCGGGCTGGCGGAAATCATCAGCCGCTCTCTCTACCTTGTTCCTCGCATGACACGCGAAGAGCGCCGCGATGCCATCGTCAATCCGGTGCTGGTGGAAGGGGCAACAATCACGCCGGTTCTTGTCACTCGTCTTGTGAATGATGTCGGAGACAACCCTGATCAGCTATCCATTCTTCAACACGCTCTCAATCGCACCTGGGCGAACTGGGAGGCGAGCGGATGCAGCACATCCATCGATCTCGAACACTACGAAGCCATCGGGACGATGGCTAAAGCGTTGGATCGTCACGCCGAAGAAGCTTATCATTCATTGGCCAGGCCAGGAGATAACAAGGATCCATCAAGCCTGCAATTCGTGTGTCAGAGACTGTTTCAGGCCATCACCGATAAAGCCAACGACGAGCGAGGCATACGCAGGCCAACAAAACTCAGCACACTCAGTCGGATCACCGCAGCCAGCACGACTGATCTTGTGGCGGTGATCGAAGTATTTCGCGATCCAAGTCGATCCTTTCTGATGCCGCCCGCAAGCAAGGAGCTTGACGACGACAGCGTGATTGATATCTCCCATGAAAGTCTGATGCGCGTCTGGCACCGGCTGAGCGAGTGGGGTGATCAGGAAGCGATCTGGGCCGCCGAATATCAACGGCTGGCGGAGAGAGCGCAACGTTATTATGCCGGCGACGAGGGTCTGCTTCGAGATCCGGCATTGGAGCTAGCTCTGAACCGATGGCAGGAAATCAAGCCAAATCAAGAATGGGCAGATCGCTATCATCATGGCTTTGCACCAGCGCGAGATTATCTGGAAGAGAGTGAGAAAGCCCGCGCAGAAGAGATCAAAGAAAAAGAGCAGACGGACCTTAGGAAGATAAGAATTCAACATCGCAATCGCAATCTCTTCATCGCCGGTTTTCTTGGCGCCGTAGGACTCGCTTCTTACATGTTCCATCTGAAGCAAGAGGCTCTGAAGCAAGTTGCCAGGACATGGGCCGCCGTCTCCGATGGCTTGATTAAAGAGCATGAGATTAATCCAGGAATGAGCATTAAGTTGGCGCTTGCAGCGCTTAACAATGAGCAGTTAAAGGATGATCCGCTTGAGTCGCTTAAATTGGCCAACACCTTGTTCAGCGCCATGAAGAAGCATGGCGAACGCAGTGGCAACATATCAAAAGGAATACAGAATCCCGAACGGATTCTTAGCATTGCAGAGCTCGCCGATCGGCGCTTAATAAGCGCGGGTGCCAACGGCTTACTATATACATGGAGTCAAGATCTGGCTGCGCTACAGAATAATGTAAGCAAAGATGCCATCCTCACCAATCCTGTCTTTCTGCGACTTAGGAATGGCAGGATCGTGATTACTGGCACATCAAGCGACAATAAAAGCAAACCCAGGCTGCAGTTATGGAGCAAAGATATGACTCAAAAACTCAGCGAGACGGAGCTGAAAGATTTAGCTTTTTCGATCCACGAACAACCCCTAAGCGGGACATTGCTAGTGGCCGGCTATGAACACCTTGATCTCTACAGCCCTGATCTGAAGCTCATCAGAAGCAAGCCACTCAAAAATATTCGTGCCGTCAAGGTTCTTCGTCCCCATGGAGACGTGGTCATTAGTCTCACCCGCGATGAGTCTCAGCAGTCAAGCCGACCGTTCCGGCTGGAGTTGTGGTCTGCCGATTTAATGACACGCTATCGGCAGATCAATCTTGGCGACGAAGTGGATCATGCGATTGATAGTTTACTGCAGTTAAAGGATTCACGTCTTGTCAGCGGTAGCTTTGATGGCAGTCTACAATTATGGAGCAGTGCACTCGAGCGTATTTCTTCAAGAGTGCCAGCTCAAGCCAGGCAGATTCTCAGCCTAAGCACAATCAGAGGTGACAATGATGACGAGGAGCTTGTCTCCGGTGCTTCCGATGGAACCCTGAGGCGCTTTGCGATTGACAAGAACGGAATCACGCCTCTTCATCTGCCATTCGCAACGGAGCAAGGGCCTGTTTATTCTCTCTTAGGAGTGGGTCCAAGGCTCTACAGCGGGGGGCTGGACGGATCGATTAAACTTTGGCAATGGCAACGTAGTCGTGGCACCGAGCACAGCCAAGAGGATCAGATAGTCCGCCCTGACGTATCAACAACAACAACGTTGAACGGTGGATCGGTCTATCGAGTCATCAGCAGAGACCGCCAAGATAAACAGCTTGACCATGGATCATTCCGAGATTTTGATAAGAAAGCGGCCCAAACGGTCATGCTTGGCTCACAAGAGCTCAACATCTTATCGATACTTCCATTCCAGGCTGGTCCCCGTCAATCATTAATGGTTTCAGGTCAGAGCGATGGATCCGTGCAGCTATGGCGATTTGAATCTAATAAGTGGATCAAGAAAGGCCCACTATTTAAGCCGAGGGGCGGCAAAGCTGGACGGCTAACTAGTATTGCTCGGCTTCAGGATGGTGATTTTGTCCTTGGTGCCAAGGGATTCATCTACCGTGTTCGTTTTCAAGATGAACGTTGGCAAGAGATTGGCGGTGCTTGCAAGCTGCCTAGAGAGAACAGCGTTGCTTCTCCCAAGATTATATTAAGCATGGCAACTCTCGGTAATGGCGATCTTGTTGTCGGCACGAACCGCGGAACCATTTTTCGCTGGAAGAATCCAGTCAATCATTGGTGCAAGCCACCCTGGCAAGATGAACTGGGCGAAAAGCAGGTTTTTTCCCTATCCGAGGTGTCTGCAAACTCAATGATTGCCAGCATGGGCGATGGTTCCATTGTAGGCTGGAGGTGGAACCCAAACGTTGGCTGGAAGTGGAACACAAATTCCGGCCCACTACTTGATCGAACAGAGGAATTTAAGCTGGGAACAGATTCAAAAATCCCAATTTTGTCCAGCATTTCTTATGTTCCGGCTCAGAAGATAGTTATTGCAACAAACTTCAATGGGGGCTTGCAGGAAAGTATGATGCTGCAAGATATTTCTCTCAAAGCATGTCAGCAAGTGAATGCCAGCCTTAACGACGATGTCCGATCTGGAAGGAGCAAGCCCTACATCGAACAGGCTCGGCAGTACTGCAGAAAAATCATGACCTCCTAAGGGCCATGATGATAAGCTGACAGGATCGTCACGCAGTCTTTACAGGAGCCTAAACAAGCAATTCAAAGATATTAAATCGCAGCAAGCAAGCAAGGTGTTGAACGTGCGTTTAAAGGACAACTACTGGAACAACTCCTATAGCAAAGCACGGCTACGCTCTCAGACCAATAAGCAGGGTCTGCCTGCAGAAGATCAATCAATAATCCTCTGGATAATAGCATCCATTGGGAGTGCAGCATTTTAACCTTCCGTAGTAATCACGGAAGCACCTTTCTTGTGAGAAAACCGGGAGCGAGTAGAGAATGGCGGTCAGAATCAGGGCGATTGTGACCGAAAGTTGTGAGCGTGTGCACACAGAATTATCCCATACCTAATCCATTGGAGCACACGACCCGACTTATGTCAACTCCTTTATTTTTCTGCAGCAATCCGGCGCTGGCCATGGGTCGGGGTGGTTCTTGTTCAGCCTGCTACGGGACGCAGCTGGGCCAAGCCTTAATAAAGTGTGTGTGATCATGCGGATTCGCGTGGCCGAGCGGCGTAAGCTAGACTGACTTTCAAAGATGCTTCCGCCCCTAGTCTCCAAAGCAAGTCGATAAAGCAGGGATGGCACGTTCTCGACATCTCTACCAAGAGACGCCCTGCAAAGACAACCTCCTATCTCCATCGAGCTTCCCCTTCATGATCCTGCCATTGTTGCTTGCCGCTACATGCGTAGGCACCCATCGCCCCCTGCCTCCCTCCACCAAGTCGGGATCCTTGACGCTTTCTACCGCCATGCCGCAACAGGTGGCCAATGGCAGGTTCGACCAAGGTGCGAAAGAATGGAATCCTTCGAACAACGGGCAAGGAAACTTTGGCAACAACCAACAGGGATCCGGACAGCACTTTCCACCAAGCAACAACCAACCCCAATCGCAGAATCCATGTGATCCACTCGATCGAAGGCCCAATTGCGCTAATCAGTAATATCTCAGCCTGCTCGATAGCCGTCCCCTCGCATCCGATGCACTGATCTTGTTGCCCTCGGCTGACGATGGTCCCAGCAGGCAGCAGCAGCAGTCACCACGGTTGAAGCAGATCCTTTCGAGCCCGACGAAATGCATCCGATCAACTCCCGCGGAATAACATCAGGGCACCTCGAAGAATCACGATTTCCCTGTCCAGTGAGCGCCCGGATCGCTCCGGCCAGGTCCTGCGTCTCGTTCCGTGCCAGCGGCGGCAATCAAGAATGTTTCGAGGTGCTCAAGAGCACATGAACTTGTAGCAGGATGCCTTAAACTTTAGGTAAAATCAGAACGACCTGGTCATTACTTCAGTTGCTTGCCAACAGCAACATTAGCGCCATGATGACCCCGGCGGCTCGATCAGCCTCCAGATTCTGCCGAGGATAAGCAGATGGAGCTCTGCTTGAGCCGATGGCGATCTAATCCCTCGCTCGGCTGAGGCGCCACCTCGGCTGGTCTTGAAAACCACCTTGCAACAAGGCATCGCCAATTCAGGAAGGTCGTTCCAATCAGGCGCTTGATTCTGATGGCTGGCAGCAAGACCTGCCTATTGACATGCGTCAGCCTCCGTTTAGATCAGGCATCGTCCGTTTGGACAGCACAGCAATACACACTAAGGTGAGCCCATGACTCAGCCTCTATCGCACGGCAGATAACACCGGCAGAGCAGCAACAAAATCACCATAGGCTAGCCTTTGAGATCTAAAGAATACCAGCCGGCAAGGTGGCACAAGCCATGGCAAACAGCACCACGTCCCAGTGATCGAGTGGGAGTGGGGCGAAAGCAACCGCTCAATCCCCCAAGCTGATGCAACAGGACAAGGTCGCACTGACCACAGCAAAGGCGATCAGCCCCGTCATGGGACCATCGCCCGCCTACATGCCAGCAACACACATGCAACCAACCTTTGCGGCCCCAGTGCGCGATCGCCCGCGATCAACCCCGCGATGGTCACGGCAATCGGTCATGATCCATGTGATGTTGCGACATTGCTGGTGGCAAGGCTGATGGATCCCTTCACCACCAAGGCTGAGGCCGGCGACACCAGGGCGGCTCCGCCAACACCGACAGGGCCGCACGAACCCACTTTCCAGGCAAGATCGAGTCCGCCGCCCCTGGCATCACCGGCCGCCGCGATGGCCTCGCCGCCACTGCCAACCGATCCCCGGCGCGCCGTCGATGCGATGGTGACCACCGCTCTGGCACACCGCGCCGTGCGCCATCCCTACCTGGAAGCTCTGAGTGCCGGAACCCTTCCGGATCCGGCCTGGGCCCTGGCGGATTTCGCCCGCCATTACGAAGGCTACTCAGCCCACTTTCCCCGCTATCTAACCGCCCTGATTTCCCGCCTCAAAAATCCCGCCCATCGCCAGGCTCTGCTCAACAACCTCACCGAAGAATCGGGCGTTTATGGGCAGGAGGAACTGGCAGCTCTCCAACGCCTTGACATCCGCCCAGAATGGATCAACGGCATACCCCATCCGGTGTTGTTCCACCGTTTCCGGCTTGCCGTGGCCGGCCCAGCCCGTGTCGATGAGCAGGATCATCTCGAAGTGAGTTGCTGGCGCGACATGCTGCTGGCGGTGATCAGCCTGGGCAGCGCCGCTGAAGCCGTCGGCGCCCTCGGGCTGGCCACCGAATCGATCGTGCCCACCTTGTATCAGCCCTTCCTGCAGGCGATCGAGCGGATCGGCAACCTCCACCCCCGCGACACCGTCTTCTTCCCCCTGCACACGGCGGTCGACGACCAGCACCAGGCCACCCTGCGTCAGATCGCGGTCGACTTCGCCGCCACCGAAACCGGCCGTCTGGAACTGACCATGGGCATGCATAAGGCCCTGGCCCTGCGCGACAGCTTCTGGAGCTGGCTGCATCAGCGGGCCCAACAGCGTGAAGCCTGCCCTGGCCCCTGACCGGCAGGACGGCCTCGGCCGCTGCTTCTGCAGCGAAGGGCACCAAGGCGGGGTCGGTCGGTGTCGAGAATGGGTCGGATGACCCTGCAGCGGCCGGACCAGCGGCCCCCCAGCCCCCATGCCTGACGCCGCCCCCGCGATTGCCGCCGCCGAGCTGCTCCCCGCTTACCGCGCCGCCGCCGCCGAGCGGGAGGCCCTGGGTGTGCCTCCCCTGCCCCTGAGCGCCAGCCAGGCCGAAGCCCTCACCGCGCTTCTGGCCGCTCCACCCGCCGGCGAGGAGGCCTTCCTGCTGGAGCTCCTCAGCGAACGGATCCCGCCGGGGGTGGATGAGGCGGCCTACGTCAAGGCCAGCTGGCTCACGGCCGTCGCCCGCGGCCAGGTCACCAGCCCCCTGGTGAGCCCCCTGGAGGCGACCCGGCTCCTGGCCACGATGATCGGTGGCTACAACGTCGGCGCCCTGATCGAGCTGCTCGCCAGCCCCGATGCCGCGGTAGCCGCCGCCGCCGCCGAAGGGCTCAGCCGCACGGTGCTCGTCTACGACGCCTTCCACGACGTGATGGAGCTGGCGGCCACCAACCCGCTGGCCCAACAGGTGATCGACAGCTGGGCCGCCGCCGAGTGGTTCACCGCCAGGCCGGAGCTGCCGGCGGAGATCACCGTCACCGTGTTCAAGGTGGAGGGAGAAACCAACACCGACGACCTCTCCCCGGCCACCCACGCCACCACCCGCCCGGACATCCCCCTGCACGCCATGGCGATGCTGGAAACCCGCCTGCCCGGCGGCCTGGCCCAGATCGCCGAGCTCAAGACCAAGGGTCACCCGGTGGCCTACGTGGGCGACGTGGTGGGCACCGGTAGCTCGCGCAAATCGGCGATCAATTCGGTTCTCTGGCACACCGGCACCCCCATCCCCCACGTTCCCAACAAACGCAGCGGCGGTGTGATCCTGGGGGGCAAGATCGCGCCGATCTTTTTCAACACCGCCGAGGACTCCGGCGCCCTGCCGATCGAATGCGACATCACCGCCCTGGCGACGGGGGATGTGATCACGATCCGTCCCTACGCCGGCACGATCGAGCGGGCCGCCGGCGAAGCCAACGCCGGCGAGATCGTGGCGCACTTCAACCTCAAGCCCAGCACGATCAGCGATGAGGTGCGCGCCGGAGGCCGCATCCCCCTGCTGATCGGCCGCTCCCTGACCGACAAGGTACGCGCCCAGCTGGGTCTGGCACCCTCCGAGCAATTCATCCGTCCCGTGGCCCCGGCCGACACCGGCAAGGGCTTCACCCTGGCCCAGAAGATGGTGGGCAAGGCCTGCGGTCTCCCCGGTGTGCGCCCCGGCACCAGCTGCGAACCGCTGATGACCACGGTCGGGTCCCAGGACACCACCGGGCCGATGACCCGCGATGAGATGAAGGAGTTGGCCTGCCTGGGATTTTCCGCCGATCTGGTGATGCAGAGCTTCTGCCACACCGCCGCCTATCCCAAGCCGGTGGATCTCAAGACCCACGCCGAACTGCCCGACTTCATGGCCTCCCGCGGCGGCGTCGCCCTGCGCCCCGGCGACGGCATCATCCACAGCTGGCTCAACCGCATGCTCCTGCCCGACACCGTGGGCACCGGCGGCGACAGCCACACCCGCTTCCCGCTCGGCATCTCCTTCCCGGCCGGCTCCGGCCTGGTGGCCTTTGCCGCCGCCATCGGCGCCATGCCCCTGGACATGCCCGAATCGGTGCTGGTGAAATTCACGGGCTCGCTCCAGCCGGGTGTCACCCTGCGCGATGTGGTCAACGCCATCCCCTATGTGGCGATCCAGCAGGGACTGCTGACCGTGGCCAAGGAGGGCAAGAAGAATGTGTTCAACGGCCGGATCATGGAGATCGAGGGCCTGCCCGATCTCAAGCTGGAGCAGGCCTTTGAACTCACCGATGCCACAGCCGAGCGCAGCTGCGCCGGCAGCACGATCAAGCTGAGCGTGGAGACGGTGAGCGAATACCTGCGCAGCAATGTGGCCCTGCTCAAAAACATGATCGCCCGCGGCTACGGCGATGCCCGCACCCTGGCCCGGCGGATCAAGGCGATGGAGGCCTGGCTGGCCAACCCGGTGCTGCTGGAGGCCGACCCCGACGCCGAGTACGCCGCTGTGATCGAGATCGATCTCGATCAGATCACCGAGCCGATCCTGGCCTGCCCCAACGATCCCGACAACGTCAAACTGCTCTCCGAAGAGGCGGGCAAGCCGATCGATGAGGTGTTCATCGGCTCCTGCATGACCAACATCGGCCACTACCGCGCCGCCGCCAATGTGTTGAAGGACCAGGGCGCCAATGCCGCCCGCCTCTGGGTCTGCCCTCCCACCCGCATGGATGAGGAGAAGCTGAAGGAGGAGGGCTACTACGCGATCTTCGAGGCGGCCGGCTCGCGCATGGAGATGCCGGGTTGCTCGCTGTGCATGGGCAACCAGGCGCGGGTGGAGGACAACACCACGGTGTTTTCGACCAGCACCCGCAACTTCAACAATCGCCTCGGCAATGGTGCCCAGGTGTATCTGGGCAGCGCCGAACTGGCGGCGGTCTGTGCCCAGCTGGGGCGCATCCCCTCGAAAGACGACTACCTGGCGATCGCCGCCGCCAAGATCGATCCCTACGGCGCCGAGCTCTACCGCTATCTCAATTTCGATCAGATCGAGGGCTTCGGCGATGCCGGCCGGGTGGTCAGCGCCGACGAGGAGGCCAGGGTGCTGACGGAGGTGTGAGCGGTCGCGCTCAGCTGATCAACAACCGGTAGGCCGCATCCAGACGACGAAAGGCCTCAGCATCACCGCCCAGATCAGGGTGGTGCGTCTTGGCCAGCTGGCGATAGGTGCGCTTGATCAGCTGCAGGCTGGCGCCGGGCTCCAGACCCAGCAGGGTCAGGGCCTGATGGCGGGGATCGCTGGAGCCCCCAGGGCTGCGACCACCACCGGCCTGTCGCTGATCGCGGCCCTGGGAGCCGCCGCCCGGGGTCTGGCGGTCTCCGGCCCCGGCACCCTCACCAGGCGCGGCCCCCGACTCCCTGGCCCCCCGCGGGCCGCCGCTGCGTGCCCCCTCACCAGCTCCTGCCGTGCGGCCTTCCCCCTCCGTGCCGCTGTGGTTGGCGGTGCGGGTGCCCTTCCGCCGGCGGGGATCCTGCCCGGAGGCGGGGGCAGCCGCTGCCGCGGGGGGCTCCAGTCGCTCCAGCAGCCGGCGCAATTCACCGACCACCCGCAGCGGCTCCTCGTTCAGCCAGGCAAAGGCCTGGGGACCGTAGAGGGCGAAGGCGGCCCGCACCGCCCAACGGCCACGGCTGTGGGGTCCCCGCAGGGCGACGGCCAGGTCGGCCCCCAGGCCGCTCTGGCGACGGTCGAGGTCTTCCTCCAGGCTGAGGCCGGGATTCCAGGCACGGGCCCGCAACGCCTCCACCAGCCCGCGCAGGCCGCCGGGAGGGCCGATGCGCAGCTCCCCCCAGGCCGGATGGCGCGCCATCGCCTCAACCCAGCGCTCGACCTGGACCGCTGTGACGCTCGGGGCGGCGCCGCGGGTGACCCGCTGACCAGCCTGGCCGCCGCTGCCTGAGCCGGCGGCTGCCCCAGCGGCGGATCCGGAACGCGGGCGCGGGGCGGCACCAGTGGATGGCGCCGCCTCCGCCGCGGAGTCGGCGCCATGGCGATGGTCCTCGGCAGCGGCGGTGCGCGCTCCCGTGCCGGAGCCTGAGCCATGGCCAGGGCCCGCGCCTCCGGCATGGCGCCACGATTCGCTGCGCTCGGCCGCACGACGCAGCCGCAGAATCTCCTCCCGCAGCTGCTGCACCTGCCAGCGCAGGGCCTGGTTTTCGGCGATCAGCCCATCGAGGTTGGCCGTGACCGGACGGGGCCCCGGAGGTGGCCGCCAGCGGCGGGGATCAAAACCCATCCTGGCCGCAACGACGGGCGGCTTCATTGTGAAGCAATCCCCAGCGCCGCTGCCGCCCCGGATCCCCGACCCGCTGAGGAGAGCCGATGGACCAGCACTCGGCTGGGCCTGCCATGGCCAGGCCAACACGGCGCGCCAGGGGTGGGAGCGTTCCACCAGGGCCAGCACCTGTCCGTCCCCGGCACAGGCATCTCGGCGGCAGAGCGCGATTGCGGCCGGAGCACCGCGAGGGCGGGGGCTGAAGGGCAGCGATTGGTGCAGAACTTATCGCTGAACGCCACAGCTGAGGGCTGACGCTGGCGGAGGCTCTGCCTACGGTCCGGTTGTCCCTGGTGACACTCACTTTCCCATGACAGCTCCCTTGATCCGTCCCCTGCAGCCGTGGTTCGCCCCGCTGCGCCGCCTCGCACTGGCGGCCCTGGCCCTGGTGCTGATGATCAACCTGACAGCCTGCTCCGGCATCATCTCCAGCGATGCCCGCGATGCCGCCCGCACGGTGGTGCAGGTCGCCAAGACCGCCGCCGATGTCACCGGCAACGAACAGCTCCAGAAGGTGCTGACGCCGGTCCTGAACGTGCTGAAGACCACCGAGAAAGAGGTGAAGGCTGACAACATCGCCGGCGCTACCACCACCATCTCCAAGTTCAAAGGCCTTTGGGATACCGCCGCCCCGGTGGTCAAGCTGGCCGCCGGCGACAACTACGGCCTGATCGACAAAGGCGTCAAGCTCGTGCTCAACACCTTCGGTGGCAACACAGCACCCACCAAGGACAACGCCCTGGCTGCCCTGACCGGTCTGATCGGCCCCCTCAAGGCCCTGCTCACCTGAGCGACACCGACCCGACACCGCGGCGGCCCCAGGCCGCCGGAACGAAGGGGGGGGCCTGCCCCCCTTTTTTGATGGGGCCGAACGGGCGCGGGACCGGCAGCAACTTGTAGCAGATGTTACAGAACGCCCACAGAAGCCTCCCGCCCGTGGACATCCCGACGGGCCGACCTACAAACACTCTGAAGACTGCAACGCTGACCATGCGCGCCACCCGCGTCATCCGTCGCTCCCTGATCGCCGCCATCGCGGCCTCCGCCCTGGCCCTCACCGGCTGCTCCGCCACCCAGGACGCTGCCACCGGCGTCGGCGAAGCCGCCAAGGACGCCGCCACCGGTGAGGCCGCCAAGAATGCCGCCACCGCCACCGGCCAGGCCGCCCTCGCCCCGGCCCTGAACCCGGTGCTCGATCTGCTCAGGACCAGCGAAGGTCAGGTCAAGGCCGGCAAGCTCTCCGAAGCCATCGCCGGCATGGGTGGCTTCCAGGCCCTCTGGAACACCGCCGCGCCGATCATCCAGCCGATCGCCGGTGACAAGTGGCCCATGATCAACACCGCCGCCAATCTGGTGCTGAGCACCTTCGCCAAGGGAGCCACCCCCACCGCGGCGAATGCCGGTTCCGCCATCACCGGCCTGATCGGACCCCTCTCGGCCCTGATGACCAAGTGAGCTGATCCAGCGGCGGCGACCGGGGCCTGACAGGCTGGAGCCTGAACCCCGGTGCCCCCTGGATCAGGAAACCCTGCTGTTCGAGCCCGCCACCCCGGTGGCCGATGCCCTCCGGGTGGTGCTGGCCTTCCCCAGCACCTACCCGGTGGGCATCACCAGCCTCGGCTATCAGGTGGTCTGGGCCACCCTGGCCCGGCGTTCCGATGTGGACGTGCGGCGCCAGTTCACCGACCGCGGCGACCCGCCCCACGGGGCCGACCGCTCCAGGCCGCCCCTCGATCTGTTCGGCCTCTCCCTGAGCTGGGAGCTCGATGCTCCGGTGCTGCTCGATCTGCTCGAACAGCGGCGCATCCCGATCTGGGCGGACCGACGCGGGGACGGCGATCCGATCGTCTTCGGCGGTGGACCTGTGCTCACCGCCAACCCCGAACCCCTGGCCCCTTTCCTCGACGCGGTGCTGCTCGGGGATGGGGAGCTGCTCCTGCCGGCCTTCATCGACGCTCTGCAGTCCTGCCGTGCCGCGCCGCGGGCGGAGAGGTTGCGGTGCCTGGCCCGGGTGCCTGGGGTGTATGTGCCCTCTCTCTATGCCCCCCGCTATGGGCCGGAGGGGCAGCTGCTGGCAGTGGAGCCGATCGAGGACGGTGTGACGGCCAGCGTCGGGCGCCAGACCTGGCGAGGCAACACCCTCAGCCACTCCACCGTGATCACACCGGAGGCCGCCTGGCCCTCGATCCACATGGTGGAGGTGGTGCGCAGCTGCCCGGAGCTCTGCCGCTTCTGTCTGGCCAGCTATCTGACCCTGCCCTTCCGCAGCGCCAGCCTCGATGACGGCCTGATCCCGGCGGTGGAGGCCGGCCTGGGGGCCACCCGGCGGCTGGGCCTGCTCGGCGCTTCGGTCAGCCAGCACCCCCAGTTCCCGGAGCTGCTTGGCTGGCTGGATCAGGAGCGCTTCGCTGACACCCGCATCAGTGTCAGCTCGGTCCGGGCCGCCACCGTGACGCCCCAGCTGACCGGGATCCTCGCCCGCCGCGGCAGCCGCTCGCTGACCATCGCGATCGAGAGCGGCAGCGAACGGATGCGAACGCTGGTGAACAAAAAGCTCGACACCGAGGCCATCTACACCGCTGCCCGCCATGCCCGCGACGGAGGACTCAGCGCTCTGAAGCTCTATGGGATGGTCGGCCTGCCAAGCGAAGAGGAGGCCGATGTGGAAGCCACCGCGACCCTGCTGCTGGATCTGAAGCGGGCGACGCCGGGACTGCGCCTGAGCCTGGGGGTCAGCACCTTCGTGCCCAAGGCCCACACGCCATTCCAATGGGAAGGGGTGCGGCCGGAGGCGGAGAAGCGGCTGCAGCTGCTGGCCAAACGGCTCAAACCGAAGGGCATCGAGCTGCGTCCGGAGAGCTATGGCTGGAGCGTGATCCAGGCCCTGATCTCCCGCAGCGACCGCCGCCTGGCGCCGGTTATCGCCGCCGCCAGGGGCCAGCTCAGCAGCCTGGGGGGCTGGAAGCGGGCCTACCGGGAGGCCCTGGCGGCGGGGGGAGCGCCACCCCTGCCCAGCTGGGAGTCGGTGGTGCACGGCCGCTGGGATCCCCGGGCAACCCTGCCCTGGCAGCACCTGGAGGCGGGGCTGGCCCCAACGGTGCTGCGGGAGCACCACCGCCAGGCGCTCCAGGGCACGGGGCTCTGAACCATGGCGTCCGCAGCAGCCCAGGGGCGTGGGCGGCGCTGGCACCCCGGGCCGCCATGGCGGGCTCGACAACGGCGCCGGCCATCCGCAGGCAGCGATGGGGGTCGCAAGACCTCAGCCCCCTGAGCGGTGGCACCTGGCCCCGGATCTGACATCAGGCCCGGGGCAACGAGCCGCAGCGCTGCCTACGGGCGGGCCGTTCAGCGGGCCGGGATCGTTGGCCGGCCGGCGCTGATGCCCCGTAACCCCGCCAGCAGCACCCAGCCCGCCACATTGATCCGGCTGTCATAGAGCGGCATGTCGGTGGCGTGCAGGGCGGCGAGCACCAGGGCCGCGGTCCACCAGGCCCGATCCGTGATCCGCCCCCGCAACAGCGCCGGCCCCAGGCCCCGCAGCAACAGGAGCACGACGAAGCCCACCAGCAGCAGGGCCACCGGCAGGCCGTGGCTGAGGGCCAGGTCGAGGGGCAGGTTGTGGGGATGGCCGTGCCAGCGGCCGGTGCGCAACGGATAAATGATGCTGAAAGCCGCGGCACCCCAACCCAGCCAGGGGCGCTCCGCCACCAGGCCGACGGCGGTTTGCCACTGGGCCAGGCGGGTGATCGCCAGGGGCCGCTCACCGGCGTGGTGCAGATCGCTGAGGCGGCCCCAGATCGCCTCGGGCACCAGGCTGCGAGCGGGATCCTGCAACACCGCCGGAACCCCCGCCACACTGGCGGCGGCCACCACCAGCAAGGCCACGACCAGGGGGGGCAGCAACCAGCGCCAGGAGCGGGGGCCGCAGACCAGGGGCAGGGCCAGCACCAGGGCAGCCCAGGCGTTGCGGGAATCGGTCAGAAACACGGCCGCCACCAACGCCGCCGCGAACACGAGCAGCACCATGCGCCGGCCGCGGTCGAGGGCCGGTTGGAGCAGGGCCGCCAGCAGCAGCGGCCAGACCAGCACCAACCAGGAGCCGGCGATGTTGGCGTAGTCGAACAGCCCCGCCAGTCGGCCTTCCGGGTTGCCGCCGGGATGCAGATGCCAGATCACCAGGCCGCCGAGGGTCTGAAACGGCCCCTGCCAACCCCACCAGAGCTGGCCCAGGCCGGTGAGGATCACCGGCACCGTGGCCGCCACCAGCATCAACCCGGCCCGGCGGCGGGCGGCGGGGGTGGTGAGGTAGGGCTGGAACCCCCAGAACCCCCAGAAGAAGGGCAGCCAGTTGCCCAGTCCCACCCAGGCGAGCCAGCCGCTGTAGGCGACGGCGCAGCCCGCCACCATCAGGGCGGCGATGAGCAGCAGCAGGCGGTTGAGCGGATCGTCGAGCGGCGGGCGGCGGCCGCGGCAGCCCTGCAGCAGGGAGACGAACAGGAAGGCCGATCCGAACAGGGCGCTGGCGGGGAGCAGCAGCAGACCCAGCTGAAAGCAGCGCCAGCCCAGGGGCGTGGCTCCGGCCGGGCGATGTTCCTGCAGCCGGCCCTCCAGATGGTCGAGGAGGGCGTTGCGGGGGGGGAGAAAGCGATCCAGGGGGTGCCGGCGAGGCGATGTTCACGATGGCATCGCGCCATGCCCGCACCGGCAAGCCGCCGCGATCCCCAAACCGGGAGGCCGTTGCGGCAGACCCGCGGGCGCAGCGCCCCCGATCACAACCTTGAAGCCGGGGAGCGGAGCCTGGAGATCGGAGCCTGGAGATCGGAGCGAGGTCGGGCGGGTACAGGACGACCGCACCCCGGCCGAATGGTGCGGCGGGGGCGGACCGTCAGCGGCGGAGGGCGGCGGCAACCGGCAGGGGCGCCCCAGGGGGAGCTCCGGCCGAGCCGTTCAGGCAAACACAGCGGTGCGGCCCCGATAGACCATCACCTGGTGGCGCAGCACCAGCCGCAGGGCCCGGGCCAGGGCCAGGCGCTCGGCGTCGCGGCCGATCCGGATCAGATCGTCCACCTCATCGCGGTGGCTGACCGGCATCGTCACCTGCTCGATGATCGGACCGCCATCGAGCTCCTCGGTCACGAAATGGGCGGTGGCGCCGATCAGCTTGACGCCACGCTCCCAGGCCCGGTGGTAGGGCTGCGCCCCCTGGAAGGCGGGCAGGAAGGAATGGTGGATGTTGATCACGGCGTTGAAGCGCGCCAGGAAGGCGGGGCTGAGCACCTGCATGTACTTGGCCAGCACCACCAGGGCGATGCGGTGCTCGGCCAGCAGGGCCAGCTGAGCCTCCTCACCGGCATCGCGACTGGCGGCATCGATCGGCTGATGGGCGAAGGGGATTCCGAAGGAATCGCAGACACCGGCCAGCTGGGGATGGTTGCTCACCACCAGGGCCACCTCCATCGGCAGCTCGCCGGCGCGGGTGCGCCAGAGCAGGTCCACCAGGCAGTGATCCTGGCGGCTGACAAAGATCGCCACCCGCGGCGGCGCATCGGAGAAGTGGAGCTGCCCTTCGCCGCCGAGACGCGCCGCCAGGGCAGCGGTGGCTGGAGCGATCGCCTCCCGGGGCAGACCGAAACCGTCGAGGCCCCACTCGATCCGGCTCAGGAACAGGCCGGCGCCGGCATCGGTGTGGTGGTCGGCGTGGCGGATGTTGCCGCCATTGGCCGCCACCCAGCCGGAGAGCGCGCTCACCAGCCCGGGCCTGTCCGGGCAGATGAGCTGCAGGATCGCCGATGCGGATGCCATGCCCCTGTCCCTGTCCCTGCCCCCAGGGGGCCTCAGCATCCCGGCATTGTGGCCAGGGCCAGCCGGCGGGTCAGCCCGGCGCCGTCTCGACCGCGGACCCTGACACACGCCCACCATCGAGCGGCGCTGCGGCCTGCGGGCGGCCTGGCGTCAGCCTCCGCAGGGCAAGAGCCGCGGCGGCGACCAAACAGGCCGGGGCCACTGCACCGCCGGGCACCCCCGGCTGTTGCAAGGGGCTACGAGCTGCTGCCTCGCTCCGGCGGTCCTGGGTACAGTCGCGGCACTGACCCCGAACCGTTCATGGCTGCCACGATCCGGCTGCTCCCCCAGCCTCCTGCCGCCGAGGGCGACGCTCCGGTTCCGGCCGCGGGCCTGGGTGCGCTGCGGCGCCTGGCGGCCCTGGTTCTTGCCCTGGTGCTCAGCCTCACGGTCACCGCCTGCAGCGGCGCCCGGGCCAGCGCTCCGGCCAGCCTCAGCCCCGAGGCGATCAGCGCCATCACCAAACAGGCCGAGGGCTTCCTCTCAGCCCGCGACCGCCTGCCCGACCTCGCCACCCTGGTCAACGACCGCGACTGGACCTTCACCCGCAACCTGATCCACGGACCGATGCAGGAGGTGGGCCGGGAAATGCTCTACATCAACAAACTGCTGCTTCCCGCCGATCGGGCGGAGGCGGTGGCACGGGCCAGCAAGCTGAAGGCGGCCATGGCCGAACTCGATGAAGCGGCCCGCCTGCAGGATGGCGAAGCTCTGCGCAAGGCCTACATCAAGGTGGCCAGTGGCTTCGGGCTCTATGCCCAGGTGCTGCCCGAGCCGGTGAAGCAGGCCCTCAAGCAGGTCTGATCGGATCGTCTGCCACCCAAGCGAACCGCTGCCGATGACGCCGCCGCCCGCCACCAGCTCCGTGCTGGTGGTCGGCGGTGGCGTCATCGGCTTGATGGCGGCCTGGCGGCTCGCGCAGGCGGGCCAGGCCGTGACCCTGATCGATCCAGCTCTGGAGCCGGCCCCGGGGGCGGCCGGCGGCAGCGACCAGAACGGTGCCCGACAACCCGGGGACGTGCAGGGGGTTCAGCCTGCTGCCCGCTCCATTGCTCCTGCGGAGGGGGCAGACGGCAGCGTGTGCAACCTGGCGGGCAGCCAGGCCGCCCTGGGGGTGTTGATGGCGCAGGTGTTTCAACGCAGCAGCGGCCGTGCCTGGCGGCTGCGGCAGCGCAGCCACCAGCTCTGGCGGGAGTGGATCCCGGAGCTGGAGCAGCGCGGCCATCGACTGCCACGCCGCCAGGGGTTGTTGTGGCTGGCCGCCACAGCGGAGGATCTGGAGCGGCAGGCACGGATCGCGGCCGAACGAGCCCGGCAGGGGATCGGCCTGCGCCAGCTCACGGCGGCCGAAGTGGCGGAGTTCCATCCTCAGCTGCCGGGACCGGCTCTGGGGGGCCTGCTCTCGCCCGAGGACGGGCAGCTCGATCCAGGCCCCCTGCTTGAGGCCCTGCGACAGGAGGCGATCCGAGCGGGAGCGACCTGCCTGGCGGAGGCGGCGCTGGCGCTGGAGCGGGGCGAGGACGAGAACGAGGGCCACGGGAAAACGAGGAGCAGGCGAGCGGTGTCATCGCCGCTGGAGCTGGGACCAGCGGCGCAGGGCATGGCAGCGGGCCCAGGCTCGGGGCGTTGGCGGGTGCGGCTGGCCGGCGGCGGGGTGCTGATGGCCGACTGGCTGGTGCTGGCCCTGGGTCTGGGCAGCGAGGCGCTGCTGACAGGCCTGGGTCAGCGGATGCCCCTTGAACCGGTAGTGGGTCAGGCGCTGGAACTGGAGTTGCCGAAGCAGCCGGGCTGGAGCTGGCCGGGGGTGGTGGTCTGGCGGGGGATGAATCTTGTGCCGCGACCGGATCTGGAAGGTGGCCGGCGTCTCTGGCTGGGGGCGACGCTGGAACCGGGCGATCAGGCCGGCGCCAGGGCCCTGGCGGAGCTGCGAGCGCTGGGTGGAGAGGCGCCGCCCTGGTTGCGCCAGGGCAGGGTGGTGCGTCAATGGCAGGGGCTGCGCGTCCGCCCGATCGGCCAACCGGCGCCGCTGCTGTGCGAACCCGAACCGGGGCTGCTCGTGGCGACGGGGCACTACCGCAATGGCGTGCTGCTGGCACCGGCGACGGCGGAGTGGCTGGGAGAACGGATCCGAGGCCAAGCCAACGCATGAAGTCATGACAAGCGGCGCTTGGATTGCCGTCCCTGATCGCAGCGGCGCCCTTGTCAAGAGCCACCAAGCCATGCGATCAGGACGACATCCCAGGCCATGCCAACACAGCCGGTCAGCCCTGAAGAACGATGGCTGTGATCACCCGAAAGCATGACACCGGGCAAGCCGCCACCAATCTATACTGGAGTGACAAAATTCTTCTTTCCGCTGATTCCATGCCAGACAGTGGTGATATCTATTTGGCATCACCAACAACGATTTATCCCGGCATGTCTTTAGCGGCTGGGAGCACGTACAATCAGACATCGACACCGATCCTGCCAACCGATCTCAGTCCAGGCCAATACTTTTTGATTGTCACGGCTGACGCCTATTCCATGCAAGCTGAAGCCAATGAAAACAACAACTCCTTCACCATCCCTTTGACCGTGTCCTCCTCAGCGGCTCTTCCCACCATCACCGTTTCCGTCTCACCGATCTCGGTATTGGAAGACGGCATTGCTGAGCTCATTTTCAGCTTCAGCCGCAGCGGCCCCAGCAGCAACCCACTGACGGTTTACTTCAACACCACCAACCTCACTCCAACCGGGGCCACCTACGGGATTGATTTCGCCCAGACCGGTGCTGTTGTTCATTCCAACTCGAAACTGAGTGTCAGCTTTAGCGCAGGCGCCAGCACGGCCACCGTCAGAATCGATCCCATCGCTGATAACAACCAAGAGCCCGACGAGACGGTAAGCGTCAACCTGTTGCCCGACACTGGCTACACCCTTGGTCTGTCCGCCTCCGCTACAGGAACGATCCGCGACGACGATGCTCTGTCCACGATCGAGAGCCTGGGTCATGCCACGCTCCTCCTGCGCAGCAGCGATGGCGGAGCCTTCGTCAAAGTCGGCAGCGCCGCTCCCATCCAGGTCCTCTCTCCCTGGGGGGCCACGGTCGGCTCCAACACCTCCACCTGGCAGATCCTTGCCGCCGACACCATCAACGGTGTCAACAAGCTCCTCTGGCGCAACAACGCCAGCAACTTCCTCCACACCTGGACGCTCGACAGCAGCTGGAACTGGACCTCGTCCGGCGGCATCTTTGACCCCAATAC
>CAIZQU010000081.1 GCA_903935205.1 uncultured cyanobacterium
ACCATCCCGCAGCAGCAGCCCATACACCGCCCAGGTGGCGATGCCGACGGTGAGCAGGCCATAGGTCCGCAGTGAAATGCCGCTGACATCAGCTCCTTGCAGGGTTTTGAACGCCTGGGGAAAGAAGCTGGCCGTGGTGAGGATGGCGGCCCCATAACCCAGGATTGAGACGGGAGATCCTGCTGGAGGTGCCATGGCTGCCGCAGACCGATGGCTCCAGCTTGCAGCAGCAGGCAGCGGCAACCTGGCGCCGGAGTGGATCGGCGGGCCAAGATCTGAACAATCACCACCTTTCCACGGCCATGCGCCCCCCCCTCGACCCCCGGGCCATGGAGGAGAACGACAGCCCGGGAAGGCCTCCTCGGGCGTTGATGCTCCCCCCCGATCGGCCACCGCTGCCGATGGGTTTTGTCGCCCCCCCGGGCACTCCCCCGTGGCTGTCGTGGCTGCAGGTGGGTCTGACGACGATGCTGGCGGTTCTGTTGGCGGTGAGCCTGGTGCGCAGCCGGGAGCAGAGCATCGAGACCCAGCGCCTTCGGCAGCGCATCAGGCTGCTGGAGGCCAACCGAAGTTTTGATCGCAGCGCGGCCCAGGACGAGCAGATCCAATCGGTGATCGGCAGGGTGCAGACCCTTGAGGAGGTGGTTTCCCGCCGCCTGCAGGCTTCAGAGCGGGAACGGCAGCGGTTGGAGCAGCAGCTCCTCGAGCTTCACACCAACCCCAGGCCCGGGCGCCTCAGCCCTGGCATCGCTCCCCAGGTGCCGCTGCCGGCGCCCTCAGCCTCGCCGCAACCCCAGGGTGCCCCCAAGCCCTCGGCCATCAACACGATGCCGTTGCGCCCGCCACAGCAACTCCCGTGAGCGGCGGACGGCCTGGGGGTGCGGCGTCAGGATCGGCGGCGCCACTTGGATCTGACGGACGGGCAGTTCTCCATCGGATCGCGGCCCCTGGCGGAGCGCAATGACGGGGAGGGTTCACGGTTGACCGCAGGAATCGATGCCGAACCTCTCTGGACCTTTCTGCCGCATGGCGTTGTGTCTTGCCGGGCTTGATTCCTCTGGATCCTCTGGATCCTCTGGACCAACAGGATCGGGACCTCTGGCTCGCCTTTCCAATCCGGAGCTGGAGGACGCAACAAACTCCAGGCAAGGTGGTGCTGGACGCTGGGCGTTAAATGCTCAGAATAACGCCATGATCTGCTCCTGAACCTTGAATCGCAAGGCGGGTTCAGCCCTTCACCGCATCGGCGGTGGCGCTGGGCAGGATGTAGCGCTGCAACGCGATAAACAACAGCAGCACAGGCAGAATTGATACCACCGAACCCGCCGCCACCAGGCGCCAATCGAGGGAGAAGCTGCTGGCCAGTTGTTGAAGACCGATCGGTAGGGTGTAGAGGGAAGGATCATCGATGATGATCAGCGGCCAGAGAAAATCACTCCAGGTGCCGATGAACACAAACGTCGCCAGCGTGATCAGATCAGCCCGAGCCGCTGGCACCATCACGTTCCACCACTCCCCCACTGGCGTGCAGCCATCGATGCGGGCAGCCTCCTCCAGTTCCACCGGCACCGCCAGGAAGCTCTGACGCAGCAGAAAGATGCCGAAGGCGGTGGCGGCCTGGGGCAGGATCAAGGCCCAGAGGCTGTTACGCAGGCCGATCTGCACCATCAGCAGATACAGCGGGATCATCACCACCTGAAAGGGAATCAGGATTGTGGCCACCACCACCGCCAACACCGGGCCCCGCCCCCGGAAGCGCAACCTGGCCAGGGGATAGGCGGCCAGGGAACAGAAAAGAAGGTTGGCCAGCACCGCCAGAGCGCTGACGATGGCGCTGTTGCGCAGGTAGGTCGCCATCGGCTGGGAGGCGAACAACTGGCGGTAGGCCGCCAGTCCTGGTTGCCGCGGCAACAGGTCCGGCGGACTGGTGAAGATGTTCTCGCTGGGGCCCTTGAGCGAGGTGCTCACCAGCCAGAGCAAGGGAAGCAACACCGCCAGGGCCAGCAGCAGCAGCAGGGCCAGCTGCAGGGCGATGGCGAGCCGGGATCGGCGCAGGCCGCTGGCGCGCATGGGGGGCAGGGGGCGGACGGGCTGGATCATCGCGCGCTCCCCGCAGGGAGAGGAACAGCGCAGGCCCAACCCTGCCGAGCCGCCAGCGGCCTGTCAGCCAGAGCCCTTGTCAGGGCGTTTTGTAGGGGAGCGAGGAGTGGTGCAGCACGATGCGGATCTGACCATCAGGCTCCCGCAGAAAGCCCCAGGTCTTGTCGACCGTGGTCAGCTTGCCGCTGCTGTCGATGAGGTCGACGTTTCCCATGGTGATCGCGAACTGACCGTGCCGCTGGATCACCTGGTTGCGCACGTTGCAGCTGGTCCAGGGCTTGATCGCGAAACCCTTGTCCAGCGGGTAGGCGGGATCACCGCCAACGAAATAGGCCAGGGCCCCAGCCTTGGTGGGCCGGAAGGTCTGCGTGCCACTGGTGAGGGTCGGTTTGAAGGCCACAGCCCCGTACGCATAGCCATAGGCCTGATCGAGGGCGCTGATCGCGGCGGCTCGCGCAGCCTTGTCACCATTGCTGCGATAGGCCCTGCTGATACCCAGCAGGGCGTTGCACCAGCCGAGCTGGGCCTCGATGACCTCCGCCTCGCTCAGGGTGGTGTCCATCCGCTGCACCGTATCGGCAGCGGGGACCGGGTTTTGGACCGACCGCGGAGCGGAGGTTGGAGCCTGGGTGGGGGCCGCCGTGGGCAGGGGGGTGCTGATCGCAGGCGGACTGGCCAGGGCGCAGAGCCCAAGGGTCAGGAGGGCAGAGAGCCGCCGAGGGCTGGAAGACCGGGTCATCGGGCACGGCAGGAGAGGGCGGCGGGAGTGTAAAAAGATTTCAGACCGTCTGGGCCTGGATCCGGCGATTCCAGGCGGCCAGGAGCGGACTCGATCACCTTCTATCGCCCGTTCTGTTCGAGGACATCGAGGGCCACCGGCCCCCAGGGGCTGCCCTCTGGCGTTGCCGCCGCATCCACGAGCTGAAACCAATGGCAGAGAGGCCCCTGCCCGTGACCGATGGCCAGCGATCGCCGCAGGCCCCCCTCCACGAAGCGCTTGGCCTGCGCCACCGCCTCCTGCAGCGCCAGACCTCGAGCCCTGCCGGCCGTGATCGCCGCCCCCAGGGTGCAACCACTGCCGTGGGTGTGGGGGGTGGCTATCGGGGTGTGGCGCAGCCAGCGCCCAGGCTCGCTGCCGCTGAGCAGGTAATCCCAACCCCGCAGCTCCGCCAGCCCACCCCCCTTGATCAGCACCGCCGCCGGTCCCATCGCCAGCAACCGTTCCGCCGCCCTCTCCACCCCAGCCCGATCCTGGATCGGACAATCCGCCAGCAGCCGGGCCTCGTGCAGGTTGGGGGTGAGCAATTCAGCCTGGGGCAGCAGCTGGCTTCGATAGGCCGCAATCGCCGTTGGCTCGAGCAGCACCGCTCCGGTGCGCGAGACCATCACCGGGTCGATCAGCTTGGCCAGGGCCAGGGGGGCCAAGGCGGCGGCGGTGGCCTCGATCAGCTCCTCGTTGAGCAGCATGCCGGTCTTGACGGCGGCGACGGCCAGGTCGCTCAGCACAGCCTCGATCTGGGCGGTGAGTGACTCCGCCGGCAGGGCATCGACCCGGAGGACGCCCAGGGTGTTCTGAGCCGTGACACAGGTCAGGGCCGAACAGCCGTGGACCCCCAGGGCGCTGAAGGTCTTGATGTCAGCCTGGATTCCGGCTCCACCACCGGAATCACTGCCACCGATGGTCAGGGCAATGGCGGTGCCGGCCATGGGCTTGGGGCGCGAACGTCCCTGCCCCTCACTCCTGAACGGTGACCTTCTGGATGCGGCTGCCATTGCGAAGCTTCAACACCACATCCATGTCGCCGGTGTGGCCGAAGACGGTGTGCTTGCCGTCGAGATGGGGTTGGGCCGCATGGCACAGGAAAAACTGACTGCCGCCGGTGTTGCGGCCGGCATGGGCCATGGAGAGGGAGCCGGCCTGATGGCGGTTGGGGTTGATCTCGCAGGGAATGGTGTAACCGGGGCCACCGGTGCCGGCCACACCCCGGGCACCTTCGCGGCTGTTGGGGCAGCCGCCCTGGGCCATGAAGCCATCGATCACCCGGTGAAAAGCCAGACCGTCGTAAAAGCCTTCATTGGCCAGCTTGACGAAATTGGCCACGGTCCCCGGGGCGTCGGCGTCGAAGAGTTCGAGGGTGATGGTGCCGGCATCGGTTTCCATCAGGGCCGTGGTCATGGCGAGGCGTTGAACTGCGCCAATCCTGGCAGAGGCCCCAGATCGGCCGGGTGGTCTGGCCTTCCGCGCTGCCGCCTGGACCCGCTCAGTCGGATCGTCGAGAGCCCGCGGGCGTCCATGGGCATGGCCGCGGCGGGGTCGGTCGGTCCTGTCAAGTTCCTGCTGTAGACCAGTTGGACCTCTCCAGGCGCCGCGAATGAGCACCAGCAACGCGTCCGATCTCGCCCAGGCCCGCCTCGGCGTGCTTGGCGGCAGTGGTCTCTACGCCATGGAGGGCCTTGAGGATGTGCGGGAGATCAGGGTCGAGACCCCCTACGGCAGCCCCTCGGACCAGCTGCGTCTGGGTCGGATCGGTGATCTGGAGGTTGTCTTTCTGGCCCGCCACGGCCGTCACCACGCCTTCACGCCCACGGAAGTGCCCTACCGCGCCAACCTCTGGGCCCTGCGCTCCCTCGGCGTGCGCTGGATCCTCTCGGTTTCGGCGGTGGGGTCGCTGCAGGAGCGGTTCCGCCCCCTCGACATGGTGGTGCCGGATCAGTTCATTGACCGCACTCACCAGCGACCGCTCAGCTTTTTCGGCGAAGGCTTGGTGGCCCATGTGGGCGTGGCCGATCCTTTCTGCCCTGTTCTCAGTCGCATTCTGGCGGATGTCGGGGAGAGCCTGATGCCTGAGGGTCGCAGCCTGCACCGGGGCGGCACCTATCTCTGCATGGAGGGCCCGGCGTTCTCGACCCGGGCCGAGTCGGAGCTTTATCGCGCCTGGGGGTGTGCGGTGATCGGCATGACCAACCACACCGAGGCCCGCTTGGCCCGGGAGGCGGAGATGGCCTACTCGACCCTGGCCATGGTCACCGACTACGACTGCTGGCACCAGGAACACGACGCCGTGACGGTGGAGATGGTGATCGCCAACCTGCGCTCCAACGCTGACCTCGCCCAGCGGATCGTGGCCATGGCTGCCGAACGGATCGCCGTGCTCAGACCACCCAGCAGCGCCCACCAGGCCCTGCGCCATGCGCTGATGACCCCCCAGGAGGCCGTGCCCCCCGAGACCCTGCAACGCACAGCCCTGTTCACCAGCCCCTACTGGGGGGGAACTGGGGCAGAGGTCAGCAACAGCTGAGGCTGAGCGATGGACAACCACGCCGTCAGCAGCCCGGAGCCCTGGGAGTACCGGGTGATTCATCTCAACGTCGAGCCTGGTCCGGCTCAAGCGGCTTCAGCCCCGCCTCGGGAGGCTGACGGCGCTGCTGCGGAGGAGCAGGGCGGCAGCCGCCCGGTGTTTTCTGAGGCCTTTCTCAAAAAGGAATTTCCCCGCTTCTACGAAGCTCGGCCCGAGGCCGCGGCCACCCCTGCTCCCGGCCAGAGCGGCCAGGCCCTGCACCCGGCCCAGCAGCTTCAGAATTTTCTCAACGCCCACGGGGTTCAGGGCTGGGAGCTGATCGGTCTGTTCCCTGTGGGCAGCCTGACGATGCTGTTCTTCCGTCGCCGCCTGGGACCATCCCCCGCCCCTGGTTCCTCCGAGCCTGGTGCCAGCAGGCCAGCGGCCGAACCTCCAACGGCTTTCGCCCCAGGGCCATCCGGCGGCTCCCCAGCCCCGCCGTTGGCACCCGGGGCGCTTCTGGAGAGCCTGCAGGCCAGGCTCACCGCCCTGGAGCAGACCCTGAGGGATCGGGACGATCGCGCCACGGTTTCCCCTGCCCAGCCGGGCCGCCGCTCCGGCGAAAGCTCCAGCGGCAGGGGCGGATCGGCCGGACGATCCCCTACCCGGGCCAGCCGACCAGGCTCTGTCTCCATCGATGGGCAGGACGCGGCAAGCACCCCGCTGCCGGGAGACAAAGGCGAGGTGCTCAAGGCCGGCCAGCTGGCGCGGCTCGCGAGGGAAACGGCCCTCTCCAGCAGCGCCGCCGCCAGGGCCCTCGGCCTGCGCTCGGCCGCCAGCCTTGCCAACCACGGCGCCCGTTATGGCTATCGACCGGGCCTCTGCAAGCGAGGAACCCGGGGCTTGGTGGCCGTCTACAGCGGCCTTGGCGCGCCTGAACGGGGCGGGAAGCCTCGCCGCCTCTGGATCGTGGTGCCGGAGGAGCGGCTGAAGATGTGACAACCGCCGGAGCCGGGCCCGGCGGAGCCAACCCGCTGCGGCGTTCGCTGCGCAACGATCGGAGCGCCTCCCCTGATGCCGACCGTTCCAGGGAGACCGCAGGGCCAGACTCCTCTGCCCCTGGTCCGGCTGCCCTCAGGCGGCCGGACCAGGGGCCGCCGAACCAGGGGACGTTGCCGCCAGGGCGCGGCGCAGGGAGGGGCCATGGGCGGCCAGGTGGCGGCTGGCGCCAGCGGCGTCGAGGCCGGTGGCGTGCATCAACAGGGCCAGCTTCACCGAGCCACCGGCAGCGTTGAGCAGGGCCGCCCCTTCCTCCCGGCCCATGCCCTGCAGATCCCGGAGGATGCGCAGAGCCCGGTCCTCGAGCTTGCTGTTGGTCACCGCCACGTCGACCATCCGGTTGCCATGCACCTTGCCCAGACGCACCATCACCCCTGTGGACAGGATGTTGAGGGCCATCTTGGTGGCGGTTCCTGCCTTCAGGCGCGTCGAACCGGTGACCAGTTCAGGCCCCGTCAGCAAGCGGATGTCGATGGCGCAGGGCATCGGCGCTTGCTCGGCGGGCACACAGGCCAGGGCGATCGCCAGGGCGCCGATGGTGCAGGCGTGGCTGAGGCCTCCAAGCACATAGGGGGTCGTGCCACCGGCGGCGATCCCCACCAGGCAGTCGGCTGGCCCGAAGCCGCGGGCCTCCAGATCGCTGCGGCCAGCATCGAAACGGTCCTCCAGTCCCTCGGAGCTGCGCAGCAGCGCCGGGGCGCCCCCGGCCAGGACCCCTTGCACGAGTTCCGGGGGCGTGCAGAAGGTGGGGGGACATTCGGCGGCATCCAGCACCCCGAGCCGGCCGGAGGTGCCGGCCCCCAGGTAGAAGAGCCGTCCGCCCCGGGACAATCGATCGGCGATCGCGTCCACGGCGGCACTGAGGGCCGGGGCCGCCGCCGCCACGGCTCGCTGGGGCTCGCGGTCGTTGTCGCAGAAGAGCTGAACCAGGGCGTCGGTATCGAGCCGATCGAGATCCTCGCTGGCCGGATTGGCCTGCTCCGTGAGCAGATGGCCGCGGTCTGCCGAGGGGTTGGAACCGTTCATACCAAACCCTCCAGGCGACGGCGGAAGGCCTCCAGCTCAGGATCGGCCTCGCCCTGGTCATCCCCCGGACGGCCTCCATCGGCGGGGCTGTCGCTGCGTTCCTTCCAGTGGCTCACATCCATGTTGCGTTCAGGCGGAGCAATCAGAAGCCGTTCCTCGTCACTGCGGGGAAGGAAGCCGGCAGGAACGAAACGGGCCTCGTAGCCAGCCTCGTTGCAGAACAGCTCAATCTCCTGGCGGTCCAGGGCTTCGACGGTGGGCACGGGAAAATCCTGCGCCTCCAACAGGCCGGCGTAACGCTCAGCATCATCCGGATCTTCGAAGAGAAGCACCACGGTTCGCCCCTGAAGCTCGATCGAGTGGATGCCCTCCTGATCGCTTCCGGCGTCAAAGAGCAGCACATGCACCCGCATCGGGGAGGGAATCCCGGCCATCCGCCAGCAGCAACGCTGGCGTCAGTGTGTCATCCAGCGCCGTCGCTGCCATCCTCCCCTTCACGCTCCTGCGCCAGCTGGCGCAGCCGCCCATACAGGGCCTCCTCCGCCTCATCGAGCCGATCCGGGACCACGATCCGCACCTCCACCAGCTGGTCGCCGCGCCGCTCTCCGCTGGCCAGGCCGCGGCCTCGTAGCCGCAGCAGCCTGCCGCTGGAGGAACCGGCGGGGATCCGCAGGCGCACATCCCCCTCAAGGGTCGGCACGATCACCTGGCAGCCCAGGGCTGCATCGGCTGGGCTGAGTTCCAGGGGATAGGTCACCCTCAGGCCATCGATCCGCAGACCCTCCGGAGTGCGCACCCGCAGCTGAAGGAAGTGGTCACCGCCGCCGGGCGTCACACCTGCGAGGCGAAGTCGCCAGCCGTCACCCGCCAGCGGTGGGGTCGCCACCTCCACCACCAGGCCATCGGGCAGCTCCAACGCGACCTGGGACCCGTGGAGCGCCTGGTCCGGGGTCAGCGCCACCACGCTTTCGCTGTCCAGGGCGGCCACGACCGGCGGCGGGGGTGGGGGCGAGGCGGTCACACTGGCGGCGCTGCGATTCGAAGGAGGCTCGCCGGCATTCCAGGTCCGGGGAGAGCTCTCCTCGCCATCCCCCCAGGTTGATGCGGTCTCAGGGGCGTCGGCCAGGGGGCTGCGTTCGCGGCCGAACAGCCGATCGAGGTACGTCTCGAAGCTGGGGAAGCCGGTGGCGAAGGGATCGGGGGGGGAGGACGGGGCCGTGCCGGCCTGTTCGCCGCGTTCCCAGGCGCGGCGCCGGCGGGGGTCGGAGAGGACCGCGTAGGCCTCGTTGACCTGCTTGAACCGCTCCTCAGCGATCGGATCGCTGCCGTTCAGATCGGGATGCCAGCGCCGGGCCTTCTCCCGGAATGCCCGTTTGAGGGTGGCGGCATCGGCTCCGGGTTTCAATCCCAGGATCGCCCAATAGTCGGTGCTTGACAGGGTTTCAGCCATCGGCCCAGGGATCATCGGAATCGAGGACGGGGCGGGGCCGCGGCTGCGGAGACCGGGTCAGACCCTGATCCGCATCGGAGAAACCCCCTTCTCCGATGCCGGTGCGGGGAGACCCGTAGCGCTCGCGGCGGGGCTCCAGTTCGTCGCTGCTGTAGCCGGTGGTCCCGGGGCGCGCCAGGCGGTCGCCAGGGCCGGCATCGGTGCGATCCGGGCCGGTTCTGCCGTAGCTGTCGCCGCCATCGTTCGATGGGCTGGCCCATTCGCTGGCGCTGCCGTAGGCGCTGCGGGAGAGGCCCTGACCGCTCCCTGCAGTGCCGTAGCCGGATCGGAGATCGCCTCGGTTGCGCTCGCCGTCCCCGTCGCCGTAGCCGAGGCGATTGCCGTCGTCGCCATCTCCGCTGAAACGCCCCCCGGATCCCGCTCCAAAGCGGCGCCCATCCTCGCGATCGCGGAATGGCCGTCGGTCGTCCTCCAGGCCACCGCGGCCCAGGCCGGTGGGGAAACCTGCGAGAGGGCCTTCGCCGTAACGATCGGATGCAGGACGCCGCGGCGGACTGGCCCAGGGGTCGCCGCGGCCCTCGCGGTCCCAGTCGTCCCAGTCGTCATCGGAGAACAGCTCATCGCGCAGCGAGCCCAGGGTGTTCTTGAGGCCCTGAAGCGGTCCTGATTCGGCGCGGCGTTCACTCAACAGCCGCCGGTTCAGTCCGAATAGAGCCTCCTGAAGCTGGCTGACAGCCAGTTCCAATTCAGGGCTATCCCCCTCCCCCAGCAGCTCCTGAACATCGCGAAGGGCCAGTTCCACCGAGCGCTGCTGGCGCTCTGCCCCGTAGGGCCCCAACTCCAGGGCCGCATCCCGCAGCCGCCGCTCCGCCTGGGAGACCAGGGTCTGGGCGCGGTTGCGGCGATCGATCGAGACCCGGCGGCGACGGTCTTCCGCAGCCTTGCGTTCGGCCTCCTCGAGCAGGCGGGTGATCTCCTCCTCGCTGAGGTTGGTGCCACCCTGGATCGAGACGCTCTGCTGGCGGCCGGTGGTGCGATCGGTGGCCGATACCTGCAGCAGGCCGTTGGCATCGATGTCAAAGGAGACCTGCACCTGGGGAACACCCCGCGGTGCCGGAGGGATGCCGGAAAGACGGAAGCGACCCAGTGACTTGTTGCCGTCCGCCATCTGGCGCTCCCCCTGCAGCACATGGATTTCAACGGCGTTCTGGTTGGCCTCGGAGGTGCTGAAGACATCGCTTTTGCGCACCGGTATGGAGGTGTTGCGCGGAATCAGCACCTTCATCACGCCGCCGATCGTCTCCAGGCCGAGGGACAGGGGGGTGACGTCGTTGAGCATCAGATCGCGCAGCTCACCGGTGAGGATGCCGGCCTGCACCGCCGCCCCGATCGCCACCACCTCATCCGGATTCACCGACTGGCAAGGCTCGCGCGGAATCAGGGTGCGCACCATCTCCTGAACCATCGGCATGCGGGTGGCCCCGCCCACCAGCACCACATCGTCGATCGCCTCGGCGGCAAGGCCGGAGTCCCGCAGGGCACCCTGCACGGGGCGCAGCAGGCGGTCGAGCAGATCGGGGCAGAGGGATTCGAAGACGCTGCGCTCCAGGGTGGTCTCGATGTGGAGGGGACCGGCCTCGGCCGTGGCGATGAACGGCAGGGAGATCGGTGTGCTCCGCACCCCCGAGAGCTCGATCTTGGCTTTCTCCGCGGCTTCGCTGAGCCGTTGCAGGGCCTGGCGGTCGCGACGCAGGTCGATGCCGTGCTCGCGCAGGAAGGCCTCCGCCAACCAGTCGACGATGCGCCGGTCCCAGTCGTTGCCGCCCAGTTGGGTGTCGCCGCTGGTGGCTTTGACATCGAAGACGCCGTTGGCGATCCGCAGCACCGAGACATCAAAGGTGCCGCCCCCCAGGTCGAAGACGAGCACCCGTTTGACGGTGCTGCGGTCAAAGCCATAGGCGAGGGCGGCGGCGGTGGGTTCGTTGAGGATCCGCTCCACCTGAAGGCCCGCCAGGCGTCCGGCATCGCGGGTGGCCTGGCGCTGGGCGTCGTTGAAGTAGGCCGGCACCGTGATCACCGCCGCCTCGACCGGCTCCCCGAGGTAGGTGGAGGCGTCGTCGACGAGTTTGCGCAGGATGCTCGCCACCAGCTCCTCCGGGGCATATTCCCGTTCGGTGACCGGACAGACCACCCGCACATTGCCCTGCTCATTGGCCCGCACCGTGTAGGGCACCCCGAGGCTGGCGTCGTCGAGCTCATCCCAGGCCCGACCCACGAAGCGTTTGAGGTTGGCGAAGGTGTTGCGGGGGTTCAGCACCAGCTGGCGGCGGGCCAGCTGCCCCACCAGCAGCTCCTGCTCGCGGCTGAACCCGACCACCGATGGGGTGGTGCGGCCACCCTCGGCATTGGCGATGACCTGGGGTCGGCCACCCTCGAGCACGGCCACCACCGAGTTGGTGGTGCCCAGATCGATGCCAACGATGCGACCCATGAAGCTGCGTCCTGTGGACCGGGCCGGAGCCGGATCCCTGATGGCCCCAAACTAACGGTCCGGGTCTGAACGTTAAACCGTGCTTAATCGGTGCGGTGCTGCGGGGTTCCTAGATTGGTCCGAGCGGATCCCCGTGTGCTTCACCTGGTGCCCTCGCCCCTCCACCGCTCCGACCGCCGATGACCAGGCCCCCGTCCCTGTCCTCGGCATCGTCACCGGACGATCTATACAGCCTGCGCCGCCGCCCCCTGCTCGATCGGTTGCTGGATCGGGGCTTCCGCACCCTGACCATGCTGTTGGCTGGCCTGGTGGCGACCCTGCTGCTGGGGATCCTGATCACGGTCTTCAGTGGAGCCCGGGAGGCGATCGCCAGCTTCGGTCTGGGTTTTCTGACCAGCTCGGGCTGGGATCCCGTGAACAACACCTACGGGGCGTTCACCGCCATCTATGGCACCTTGGTGAGCTCCCTGCTGGCCCTGGTCCTGGCCGTTCCCCTCGGCGTCGGCACGGCGATCTTCATCACCGAGGACATCATTCCCCGCCCCGCCCGCGAGGCGATCGGCCTGATGGTGGAGCTGCTGGCAGCGATTCCGTCGGTGGTCCTCGGCCTGTGGGCGATCTTTGTGATGGAGCCGGCCCTGCGCCCGGCCCTACAGCTGCTGCATCGCCTGCTGGGCTGGTTTCCCCTGTTCTCCAGCCAGCCCCAGGGCCCGGGAATGGCTCCCGCGATTTTGATTCTTGTCGTGATGATCCTGCCGATCATCACGGCAATCTCCCGCGATGCGCTGCTGCAGGTTCCGATCGAGTTGCGGCTCGGCGCCTATGGAGTTGGCACGACTCGCTGGGGTGCCATTTTTAACATCATTCTGCCCGCTGCGATCTCGGCAATCATCGGCGGTGTGATGCTCGCCCTCGGGCGGGCGATGGGCGAAACGATGGCCGTGACGATGATCATCGGCAACAGCCTTAATTTCAGTCCTTCTCTTTTGGCCCCAGGCAACACAATTTCGTCGATGCTTGCCAATCAGTTTGGAGAAGCAGATGGTATTCAGGTCTCGGCGCTGATGTATGCGGCACTGATTCTGATGGTGCTCACATTCACGGTCAACGTTGCTGCCCAATGGATTGTACGGCGACTTAGTCTTCGTTATTGAAATCCCGAGTGTTCTCTTGCTGCTGATGTCCCTCCAACCCCCCACAGTCCAGCTCACATCCCCCCATTTTGATCGGGGATCGTTGGAGTTTAATCCCTCTTTGTTGCGCAACCGCTTCAATAGCCTCTCCACCACCATCGCGGGCCTGTTCGCCACGATTGCGGTGCTTCCGCTGCTGCTGGTTCTGGTCTATGTCCTGATCAAGGGCGGCAGCCTGATCACCCCATCCCTGTTCACCCAGCTGCCTCCTGCTCCCGGCCTGGAGGGAGGGGGAATCGGCAACGCCATGGTGGGCACCGTGGTCGTGACCCTGATCGCTTCGCTGCTGGCGATTCCGATCGGCGTGGGAGGCGGCATCTATCTTTCCGAATACAACCGCCAGGGCCGCTTCGCCCAACTCGTGCGTTTCGCCAATGATGTGCTGGCTGGTGTCCCCTCAATCATCAGCGGCGTCTTCGTCTACGGCCTGATCGTGGCCACCCGCATCTTTTTCGGTCAGAGCTACAGCGCTGTCGCAGGCGGCATCGCCCTGGCCGTGTTGATGCTGCCGACGGTGATCAAGACCACAGACGAGGGTCTCAAGCTGGTTCCTCAGGAACTTCGCTGGGGTGCCTATGGCGTTGGTGCCTCCCAGGTTGTCACGATTCTGAGGGTGGTGCTGCCGGCAGCCCTGACTCCGATCGCCACCGGCATCGTGCTCGCGATCGCCCGTGCGGCCGGGGAGACGGCACCGCTGATCTTCACGGCGTTGTTTTCGCAGTTCTGGCCGGAGGGGCTGTTCAATCCGATCGCCAGCATGTCGGTCTTGATCTACAACTTTGCGATCATGCCCTATGCCCCCCAGAACCAGCTCGCCTGGGCCGCCTCGTTTGTGTTGGTCTTGATGATCCTCGCCGCCAATTTGCTGGCCCGCTGGATCACCCGCCTCAGCCGCCGTTGATCGGCTGTTCCGTCCGCCCCGTTCGCCAGGCAGAGCGACTGCCTCCAGCATCCGCAACCGTCCCCGGATCGATCGAGTTCCACCTGCAGCACCCACCATGATCGCCACCCGAACCACCAGCCAGAACACCAGCACCACCGCCTGCATGGCTCTGGAGGACGTCACGATTTCCTATGGCAGCTTCGAGGCGGTGCGCCATGTCTTTCTTTCGATTCCCCGCGGGCGTGTCACCTCGTTCATCGGCCCGTCGGGCTGCGGGAAATCCACGGTGCTGCGGGCCCTGAACCGAATGAATGACCTGATCCCCGGCTGCACCCTGAAGGGGCGCGTGATCTTTGACAATCACGACCTCTACGACCCGCGGGTCGATCCCGTCGAGGTGAGGAGGCGGATCGGCATGGTGTTTCAGAAACCCAATCCCTTTCCAAAAAGCATCTACGAAAACATCGCCTTCGGGGCGCGCATCAATGGGTACCGAGGGGATATGGATGAACTGGTCGAGCGTTCGTTGCGCAAGGCTGCCGTTTGGGATGAGTGCAAGGACAAGCTTCAGGAAAGTGGTTTGGCCCTATCGGGTGGACAGCAGCAGCGGCTTTGCATCGCCCGAGCGATTGCCACGGAACCTGAGGTGATTCTCATGGATGAACCCTGTTCCGCACTGGATCCAATCTCCACGCTCAAGATCGAGGAGACGATGCATGAACTCAAGCGCAGTTATACCATCGTCATTGTCACCCACAACATGCAGCAGGCAGTGCGGGTCGCCGATATGACGGCCTTCTTCAATGCCGAAGCCGTCGATGGTGGCAGCGGCAAGGTGGGTTATCTGGTGGAATTCGATCGCACCGAAACCATCTTCAACGCCCCCAGCCAGCAGGCCACCCAGGATTACGTCAGCGGTCGGTTCGGCTGAGTGGTGCTGGCCGGCCGCCACGGCTCCTGACCCCAGCCACAGGGCGTGCTCCATCCACCCACGCCGGAAGTCAGGTTTGCCCTTCGCAGGTCACAACCATGATCCGCATGCACATCCCCGGGGCTGCTCCGCGACGATCGAAGGCCGATTCGGCCAGGGCCGATGCCCTGTCAGCGGCTCAGCCGGGCAATCTGTTCCAGGCTTTTAGCCGACGCACAACCTGATCCATCACCTGATCCATCGCTCGTCGGCTGGGTCCACACCCCTGGTCATGCCGACAGGGGCCGGCGAGGGTTGCCGACGCCTGGCTTCTGGGATCCCTGGGCGGACATCACCTGAGCCGTCGACTCGGTGTCAACCAACGGAGAGGGAGGGATTCGAACCCTCGATAGAGTTGCCCCTATACAGCATTTCCAGTGCTGCGCCTTCGACCACTCGGCCACCTCTCCAGCGGCACAATTGTGCCTCCAGCAATTTAGCAGCCTGCCCGTGCCCCCGTCCCCCGCCCAGTCCCGTCCCCAGCCCTCGCCCGAGCCCCGCAGCCATCGCGTCACGGTGCACTGGCGCCAGCAGGGCCGGGTGATCAGCCATCAGGTGCCGGAAGGGGCCTACATCCTGCGCAGCTTTGAAGAGCAGGGTGATCCGCTTCCCTTCAGCTGCCGCAATGGCTGCTGCACCGCCTGTGCAGTTCGGGTTCTGGCCGGCACGATCGATCAGTCGGAAGCCCTGGGCCTGTCTCGGGAGCTGCGGGAGCGGGGTTACGGCCTGCTCTGCGTGGCCCGTGCCCACGGTGATCTCGAGCTGGAGACCCAGGACGAGGATGAGGTCTACGACCTTCAGTTCGGCCGCCATTTCGGGCGCGGTCGGATTCGCAGCGGTCTTCCCCTGGACGACGAATGATCCCCACCCCCACCCGCATCTCCGACACCGCCGCGCGGGCCAGCGGCCTCTCGGAAGCCGAGTTGAGCCGTTTGCTCGATCTGGCCCGCCGGGCCTCCCTGGCGGGGGCTGAGCCCCTGCGCCGCCTGTTCCGTCAGGAGGTGCGCGTCGACATCAAGGGGGCCGCCGGCAATCTGGTGACCGAGGCCGATCATGCCGCTGAAGACGCGGTTCTTGCCCTGCTGGCCGCGGAAACCCCTGATCTGGGCGTGCTCGCCGAGGAGAGCGGTCGTCGCGAGGGCAGCGGCAGCGGTGAGCTGCAGTGGTGTGTCGATCCCCTCGACGGCACCACCAACTACGCCCACGGCTTCCCCTTCTTCGGCACATCGGTCGGGCTCACCTGGCAGGGCATGCCCCTGCTCGGCGCCTTCGCCATGCCAGCCCTCGATCAGCTGTTCTGGGCCGCCCCCGGCCTGGGGGCCTGGTGCAATGGGCAGCCGATGGCGGTGACCCCCTGCCCCAGCGTGGCCGAAGCCCTGCTGGCCACGGGCTTTGCCTACGACCGCATCAGCCGTCTCGATAACAATTACGCCGAATTCGCCTGGTTCACCCACCGCAGCCATGGCGTCCGTCGCGCCGGAGCGGCGGCGGCCGACCTGGCCTATGTGGCCGCAGGCCGTCTCGATGGCTACTGGGAGCGGGGCCTTTCCCCCTGGGACATGGCCGCCGGGGTGGTCCTGGTGGAACAGGCCGGTGGGGTGATCAGCGGCTACGACGGTGGGCCACTCGACCTGGCCAGCGGTCGCATCGTGGCGGCGGGGCCAGCCCTCCATGGCGAGATCCTGGCTGGGCTTGCCCAGTGTCGGCCGCTCACGGGCGCCAGTTTCGGAGCACCTGAGCTGGATGCCATCGCTCCATAGGATCCTGCAGCGCGGCCGAGTTCCCCGATTCCATGGCTCTTCAACCTGCCGCCGGCGCCAGGGATCTCCATCCCGACGCGGTTGAAACCAACCGACGTCTGGCGGAGCTGCTCGCCAGCGTCTACCGCCTCTGGGGCTACCAGGAGGTCGCCCCGCCGACGATCGAACGGCTCGATTCCCTTGAGGCCGGCGGCGCGATCAACCCTCGGGAGATCCTTCGCCTGGCCAGCGATGAGCCCCTGGGTCTGCGGCCCGAGCTCACCGCCCCGATCGCCCGGGCCGCCTCCACCCGCATGCCCGATCGCCCCAGACCTCTGCGGTTGTGGGCCTGCGGCACGACCTTCCGAACCTTTGTGGGCGATGGGGGTGATCAACGGATCAGTGAAGATCTGCAGAGCGGCGTGGAGCTGCTCGGGGTGGCCTCCTGGGCCGCGGACAACGAACTGATGCACCTGCTGCTCGCCGCTGCCGCCACCCTGGGCCTGCGCCCCCAACACCGGCCGACCCTGTTGGTGGGCCACCACGGACTGCTCGACGCGCTGCTGGCGCCGCTGCCGCTGGCCAGTCGAGGTCGCGTGCGCCAGGCGCTGACGGATTTCGATCCCCTGGCTCTGGATCAGCTCGACCTGAACGAAGCGGAGCGCAGCCGCTACCGCACCCTGCTCGGCCTGCGGGGAGATCCCGGCCAGGTGCTCTATCAGCTGGAGCAATGGCTCGGCCCCACGGACCTGCTGCACAGCCTCAGTGCCCTGCTGGCCGGTCTGCAGCCCGCGGCGGCGGCCCTGGGTGTGCGCCTCCAGTTCGATCCCAGCTTCGAGCCCCACTTCGATCTCTACGACGGTCTGGTCTTCCGATTGGTCTGCCAGGGGGCTGACGCCCCAGTGGCGATCGCCAGCGGCGGTCGCTACGACGCCTTGGTTGGACGGTTCGACATCGATGGATCGCGCGCCGCCGGCACGGGCTTCGCCTTTGCCATCGAGGCGATCCGGGAGCTGCTGGACGCCGGAGGCGCCGCTGCGACCCTGCAGGGGCCCTGGTTGGTTGCCGCAGCCCCCGGCACCGATCCGGCCCGCTGTCTCAGCCGTCAGGCGGATCACCATCGCCGCGCTGAAGCGGCGGAACTCTGCCTGCAACCCTGCGAGGACCGGGCGCAAGCCGAGGCGATCGCCCGGGAGCGGGGCTGTTGCGGCGTCGACTGGCTGGAGGCCTGAAGACAGTGGCGTCGCTCCCGCCCGGTCGGGGGCCTTTCTAAGATCCGCCCACGCCAACCCGTTGCCATGGCCCACACGATCGTCACCGACATCTGCGAGGGCGTGGCCGACTGCGTCGACGCCTGCCCGGTGGCCTGCATACAGCCCGGTCGAGGTGCCAACAGCAAGGGCACGCCCTTTTATTGGATCGATTTCGATACCTGCATCGACTGCGGCATCTGCCTGCAGGTCTGCCCCGTTGCCGGGGCGATCGTGCCCGAGGAGAAGCCGGAACTGCAGCGTCAGGCCTGACCCTCGCCCAGCAACGGTCCAGCCGTCGCCCAGCGAGGCCCTGCCCTGATCGGCGATGGCTGGGCGCGCTGTTGCCTGCGCCTGAGGTCAGCCACCACCAGCGCCGAACCCCTGGGATCGATCTGCGGGGCTGCGCAGGTCGGTTTCCTGCCCATCAGCCCGGTTGGCAATCGACCGGTCGAGAGGTGATTCTGGGGTGGAATCGCCAGGATTGGCACCGTGCTGCAGACCGAACAGGGTCAGATTCAGATCCACACCGAAAACATCTTCCCGATCATCAAGAAGGCCGTCTACAGCGGCCATGAGGTCTTCCTTCGCGAACTGGTCAGCAATGGGGTTGATGCGATCAGCAAACGCCGCATGGCTGCGATGGCCGGCGACTGCAGCGAAGGCCCGGAGGGCAGGATCAGCATCCGCATCGATCGCGAAGCCAAGACCCTGACCATTTCCGACAATGGCATCGGCATGAGCGCCGATGAGGTAAAACGCTACATCAACCAGGTTGCGTTCTCCAGCGCTGAGGAGTTCCTGGAGCGTTACAAGAGTGAAAGCGACGCCATTATTGGCCATTTCGGTCTTGGGTTCTACTCGAGCTTTATGGTTGCTGCCCGCGTTGAGCTCGTCAGCCTCAGTGCCCGAGACGGCAGCGAGGCGGTTCGCTGGAGTTGCGATGGCTCGCCCAATTTCAGCCTGGAACCAGCTGAGCGCAGCGAAGCAGGTACCGACGTAATTCTCCATTTGATGGAGGAGGAGATCGAATACATCGAGCCGGCTCGCATCCGCACGTTGATCACCACCTACTGCGACTTTCTGCCGGTGGAGGTGCAGCTTGAGGGTGAAACCATCAATAAGCGCGAGGCGCCCTGGCGCAAAAGCCCCCGGGAGCTGAGCGATAACGACTACATAGAGCTTTACCGGTACCTCTATCCCTTCCAAGGTGATCCCCTGCTCTGGGTTCACCTCAACACCGACTACCCTTACACGCTGCAGGGCATCCTCTTTTTCCCCCAGCTCAGCGGTCGTGCCGATTGGGAGAAGGGGGAAATCAAGCTCTATTGCAACCAGGTTTTCGTCAGTGATTCGATCAAGGAGGTGGTGCCCCGCTTCCTCCTGCCCCTGCGCGGCGTTCTCGATTCCCCTGACATTCCGCTCAACGTCAGCCGCTCCGCCCTGCAGACCGACAGGCGCGTGCGTTCGATCGGTGGTTTCGTGGCCAAAAAGGTGGCTGATCGCCTGCGCGATCTACTCCGCGAAGACCCACGCCGCTACGGAGAAATCTGGGAGGCCCTGGCTCCCTTCATCAAGATCGGCGCTCTGGAAGACGACAAATTCGCGGAACAGGTCTCCGAATTGGTTCTGTTCGGCACCACCGCTGCCGCGATGCAGGATCAGCCCGGCGAAGGTCAGATCCTCGATCCCATTCCGGGGCCGGCGGGCAAAGCCTTCACCACCCTGGCCCGGTACCGCTCACGCCTGGGCTCGGACAACGACAAGCGCATCCTCTACTGCACCGATGAGGCCGGCCAGGCCGGTGCCCTCGCTCTCTGGAAGGGGCAGGGGGCAGAGGTGTTGCTGGCTGACAGCTTCATCGATACCCAGTTCATCCCCTGGCTGGAGAGCCGGCACCAGGATTTGAAATTCCAGCGGGTCGACAGCGAATTGGATGACTCTCTTCAGGAGAAGGAGAGTGAGATTGCCGATGCCGATGGACAGGATGGTGGTGAGAAGCTGCGTCAGCTGTTTGCCAGGGCCCTCGCCAACGACAAGATCACCCTGCAGGTGCAATCCCTCAAGGGAGAGCAGGCACCGGCGGCCCTGATCCTGCTTCCGGAGCAGATGCGTCGCATCAACGATTTCGGGGCCTTGATGGAGCAGCGACTGCCGGGTCTCCCCGATCACCATGTGTTGCTGATCAACCGTCGCCATCCCCTTGTGGCCGGTCTGCTGCGTCTTTCCAGCGGCGCCATCCTCACCAGCGATGGCGTCGAGTCCCCCAGCGAACAGCTGGCCAGTGAGCTCAGCCGCCATTTGTACGACCTGGCCCGCCTGGCGGTTGGGGGGCTTGAGCCCAACCAGTTGGCGGGCTTCCAGCAGCGCAGCAGCGATCTGATCGGTCGTCTGCTCGACAAGCTGGGCTGATCGTGGCGCCGCACCGCCGCCCGGGCCTCCGCTCGGCGGTGTGGCCACGCCAGCGATGCTGCTGGCCCTCGGCCAGCGCCGCCAGCAGGGTCCACCGTCCGCCAGTCGGTCGGATCAGCTGACGCTGCCACCGATCGCCCATCGATCGCCCATCGATCGATGGGCAGCGGATCGCCGCTCGGCTCTGGACACCGTGCTCCAGGCCTGAGGCTCGCGTTCCGGCCGGCTGAACGGCCGGGGCGAACGTCATTTGATAGGGTGTCTTCTGTGCGCTCTTCACTCGGAGTGACGGCTAAAGGGTCCACGCCCAGCCATTGGCTCCGAGAGACCATCTCCAGGCAGCCATCCCTGGAGGCCTCCCCCAGGACCAAGGTTCCAGGGGTCGCTCCAAGGCTGTGTCTCCCCTGAGGACACACCGCCGAGCTGAGCAGCACTGCCTACCCCATTCGTTTTGCAAGGTCATGTCCCGGGTCTGCCAACTCACCGGCAAGCGCGCCAACAACGGCATGGCCGTCAGCCATTCCCATGTGCGCACCAAGAAACTGCAGCAGGTCAACCTGCAGGAGCGCCGCCTCTGGTGGGCGGAAGGTCAGCGCTTCGTGAAGCTGCGGGTTTCGACTCGCGCCCTCAAAACCATTCAGAAGAAAGGTCTTGGCGCCTATGCCCGCGAGCTCGGCGTCAATCTCGCCAAGGTCTGATACGCCTGGGTCTGATTCGCCAGATCTGAGCTGGCGCCACCACCCCGGCCTGCCTTCTCAAGCCGGGAGCTGATCCCAGCCCATCGCCCCAGACCCCAAGGGCAGGACGGATCCTGGCCTTGGGGTCGTTGTCTGGGCCCCATCCCTTCTGCGCAGGTTCTGGAAACCCCTGGCGGCAGCCGGGCCCGGCACTGGCCGACGACCGCTCGCCTCGATGGTGCCTCCACGTTCGGCGGCCAGGAGAGGGCATGGAACGATGTGATCGCTGCTTCACCCCAGCGCCCGGCGGAACCGGTCAGACTCAGCGGCAGTTCCATTCCTGTTCATGGCGGCCAGGCTGCATCGACGCTCTTTCTTGCAGGCCGCCCTGCTCGTTCCGGCTGCCCTGTTGCTGCCAGCACCCCCTGGCCTTTCTCCAGGTCGGGGACAGGCCCTCGCCCTGGGCGGCACCCTGCCGGATCTGGATGCCGCGGCTCCAGCCTTCCGCCTGGAGGGGGTCAGCCCCAACGGCAACGGTGATCCGATGGCCTCGGAGCTGGCCCTAGCTGATTTCAGGGGCCAATGGTTGGTTCTCTACTTCTATCCTCGCGATTTCACCAGTGGCTGCACGTTGGAAGCCCGCGGCTTCCAACGCGATCTGGCGGCCTTCCACCAGGCCGGAGCCGAGGTGGTGGGGGTCAGCGCCGATGATCCCGATTCCCACGCGTCCTTCTGCGGCAGCGAGGGTCTGGCCTACCCCCTGCTCTCGGATCCAGGTGGGGCGGTCAGTCGCCGCTACGGCTCCTGGATGGCCCCCTACTCGTTGCGCCACACCTTCCTCATCGACCCCTCCGGCACCCTGCGGGCCCGCTGGGTTGGGGTGAATCCCTCCCGCCACAGCGCCGAGGTGCTCGCGTCCCTGCAGCAGCTCCAGGCGGCCAGCCTGTCCTGACCATGACGGTTCCCCCTGCCCCCCCGCCGGGTCCCCAGTGGGCTCCCGGACCCCTTGCCACGGCCAGCACCCACGGCATCAGGGGCCAGGCCATCCGCTCCCTCCACTGGTTGCCGGCTCGAAGGGGCCCCCTGAAGGTCACCTCTCTGCCATTTCTCCGCCCCCTGGCCTTGGCCACCCTGGTCCTGGGGGGGATGTCCCTGTTGCTGGCCGGCGCTCCCAGGCCGCAACCGGCGGATGCTCAGGCGGCATCCGCCCCATCCCAGCAGCCCGCCGCCTTCCCCATCAGGCCTCTGGCCCAGGTGCGCTTTCTGGCCGTCGCCGACACGGGGAGCGGCAATGGCCATCAGCAGGCCGTCGCCGACCGCATGGTCGAGCGTCACCGCCAGCTCCCGGTCGATCTGGTGGTGCTGGGGGGAGACAACATCTATCCCGATGGCAGCCTGAGCCGGGTGGAATCCACCTTCCATCGGCCCTATCGCGCCCTGCTGGAGGCAGGTGTGCCCTTCCACGCCGTGCTGGGCAACCACGACATCCGCACCGCCAACGGCGAGCACCAGCTGGCCTTCCGGCCGTTCGGCATGAAGGGCCGCTGGTACGCCCTGCGGCGAGGGCCTGTGGAGCTGTTCTTCCTGGACACCAACCACAACGCCGCCTGGCAGCACCAGATGCCCTGGCTGAAGAAGGCTCTGGCTGCATCCACAGCACCCTGGAAGGTGGTCGTGGGCCATCACCCGATCTATAGCTCCGGTTTCTATGGCGATGATCCGGTGGCGATCGCTCGCCTGACACCCCTGTTCGAGCGCCATGGGGTGCAGCTTTACATCAACGGACACGAACACCACTACGAACGAAGCCGGCCCCTGACCGGCACCACCTATCTCCAGGTCGGAGGCGGCGGTGCCTCTCTGCGGGCCGTGCTGCCAAACGAGCGATCGGCCCTGGCGGTCAGCGCCTACAGCTTCGCCGAGATCAGCGTCACGGCTGAGCGCCTTGAGATCCTCGCCTGGGATGCCAGGGGGAGGCGCCTGGACCAGGCTGTGCTGCGTCGTTCCGGCACGGATGGCGCCACAGGCGGGTCCGCCCTGCTGCCGAGTCAGCCCTGATCGCTCACGTCGGGGTCGGTGGTGTCCCAGGGCCTGGGGGAAGGAGCGGCATCAGCCGCTCCAGCACAGCCCGATGGTGTTCGGCCCGGTCGTGAAGCGCCCGCACCGTGGCTGGATCAGCCGGATTGTCCAGGCAAGCCAGCCACTGGTCCGCCAGATCGGGGGGGGGTGGCGCTTCGAGCCCATGGCAAGGGCAGCCGATGGCGGCGGCGGCGGCGGCCACCTTGGGGTCGTAGCTCAGGGCCGCCGTCGGTGCACCGCCCAGGGCGGCCAGGATCAGGCCGTGCAGGCGCATCGCCACCACCAGCCCCGCGGAGCGGAACAGCTCCAGGGCCTCCTCCGGATCCGCGGCCGCCACCAGCTGGCTGCGTTGGCCAAGGTCCGCCGGCAGCAGCTCCTCCGTCTGGAGATCGGTCAACAGCCGTCGGTCCTGGTGGCTGTGGAAGGGGAGCCAGAGCACGGGCCGATCCTGGGCGGCGGCCACCCTGGCCAGGGCCTGCAGGTAGGGCCTCCAGGACGGGCCCTGCAGCTGTGATACCGGGCGCCAGCAGACCACGATCGGCCCGCCCCGGCCCCGCCAGGTCCGGGGTCGGAGTCCCCAGACCGGATCGCTGCCCTCGATCCCGGCGACGCCCCAGGAGGCGGCCAGGGCGGCGGAGTCGGGATCGCGCCAGCTGGCGGCCGTGACCAGGGGCAGCAGCTGGCGCACCAGTGCGCGGCTGCGGCGCCGCCGCAGGGGGCCCAGACCCTGCCCCCAGAGCCCCACCGGCTTGCCCTGGGCCCGTGCCGCCAGGATCAGGACGGCGTAGTAGATCAGGCTCTGGAAGCTGGTGGCGTCCTGCAGCAGGCTGCCGCCACCCAGCACCAGAGCGTCGCAGCGTCCAAGGGCTCGCACCACCCCGACCAGGCTGCGCCGATCGACGGTGGCGATCCCGAAGCGCTGGCGCACCTGGTCCTGATCCCAGGCCGTCACCAGGGGCTCACAGCCCGCCGGCAGCTGGCTGAGCAGCGCCGCGAGAAGCGCATCGTCGCCGAGATTGTGCTCGCCGTAGTACCCGCACAACAGAAGGCGACGACCAGGACGGCTCCGATCCGGTTCCGCCCAGCCTGAAGACCCGGCCAACGGCGTTCCCCTGGCCTCCAGCCCTGGCTCCGCCGGTGCCGCTCCCTCCGCCACCTCTGCCCCTGTCGATCGCGGGCCGACCCTACGCCCCCCCGCTGGCGGGCGCCCGGTCCTTCCTACGATGGCCTCCACTGCCTGTTTGCGCCCATGCATGCCCTCTCGCTGGGCACCTGGTGGATTCACGTCACATCTGTTCTGGAGTGGCTTCTGGCCATCCTTGCCGTGCAGCGGTTCGGCAGGCAGCGCGGCGAGGGTGGCTGGCGCTGGTTGGCCCTGGCGATGCTGCCGGCCCTCGGCAGCGCCATGGCCGCCTGCACCTGGCATCTTTACGACAACCCCACCTCCCTCAAGGGACTGGTGGTGCTGCAGGCAGGACTCACCTGCCTGGGCAACCTCACCCTGGCCCTGGCGGCCTGGAATCTGCTGCGACTGCAGCGCCAGCAGCTCCCCTCAGCCCCCGGGGCTGAAGGTCAGGCCCCGACCGCCAGCCGGTTGTGATGACCTCTCCTACGGCTACGGCACCCCTGGCGGCCCTCGCCAGCATCGATCCGGCACCGCTGTTCGTCCTCTCCCTGGTTCCCTACCTGGCCTTCCTGTGGTGGGCATCGCGGTTGCGGGGCTTCCCTCGGCTGGCCCTGCTCGGGTTTCAACTGACCCTGCTGTTCGTGGCGGTGACGATTGTGGCCGCGGTGGTCGCCAAGCAGTTCTTCGGTCAGCAGCTGGCGGATGTCGATGGGCTTCACGGAGGGGCTGAGGCCTTTCTGACCCTGAGCAATGCCCTGGTGCTGCTGGGGTTCACCAGCTTCCGGGGCCCCAAGCAGCGCTGAAGCGCCGATGAACAAGTCTTACGTCCACCCCGGCGTCGGTGTCGCAGCCCCGGAAGATAGGGCGTCGGCACATGGCTCCATGATCGCTCCCCTCCTGGCTCTGGCTCCCGCCACCGTCTCCTGGTCGCCGAAGGTGGGCCTGGTGATGATCGTCGCCAACGTCATCGCCATCGCCATCGGCAAAGCCACCATCAAGCAGCCCAACGTGGGTCTGCAGCTGCCCAGCTCCAATCTTTTCGGCGGCCTCAGCCATGGGGCCATGCTCGGCACCATCAGCCTCGGCCACATCCTTGGCATGGGGGCGATTCAGGGTCTTGCCTCCCGCGGCGTTCTCTGAAATCCCCCTGCTGCGGTGCCGTCGCGTTCTGGCGGCACCGCAGCCACCGCCTTGCCAGGCCAACGGCGATGGCGCCTGCGATGACAACTCCGCCGTTGCGGCCGGGTAGGGCGTCATCGATGGGACGGGCCCCTTGCAGAAGCGGGCGCGTCAAGGTCCAGCCCCTGGATCCTGGTTCCAGGCTGAAGATCCTGATCGACAGCCTCGTTGCTGCCATGGTCCACGGTGCGCCGGGTTCTTCCGTTGCGCGATCCCACCTGGACCTCAGGTTCAGCGCCACCCCAGCAGGTAGGGGAGGGTCCTGGCTCCATAGCGCTCAAACCGATACCCGAACAGCAGGGCCCCGAGATCTTCGGCCCGTTGCTGTTCCAGGCTGGTCAACAGCCTTTCCAGGCGAGCGTCAGCGCGCCGATCCCGCAGATCCAGCCAGGTGCGGCGCGCCAGTCGTCCACTGATCGACCAGCGCCAGCCCAGGGCACGGCGGAGCAGGGCTGGATAGGCCTTCAAGGGCCCATCGGGGTCCCGCGGGGGGCTCGAACCAGCTGCACGTCTGCCCGCCTGCGAGGTGCTGGCCTGGGCCAGGGCATCCAGCAGCAGCGGCGCGAGCACCCGGCTGCTGGTCAGGGCATGGCGGATGCCCTCACCTCCCAGCAGATTGGCGGTGCTCACAGCGTCGCCGATCGCGATCAGCCGCCCGCGCCGGTGCGGTTCGCGGCGGTGGATCGTGCTGCGGATCAGGCCCCCATGCCGATCCAACACCGCCATCTGCCGCCGCTGCTGCGGTTCGAACAGCCGCTCCAGCAGCCGTTGCAGGACCAGCCCCAGGGGCGGCTGACGCTGGGAAGGATCGAGCAGACGGCAAACCCCGATCTTGAGGCGGGGGGCCTGCATCGGGAAGACCCAGCCATAACCCTGGCTCACCCAATCGATGCCCAGGGCAAAAGCCAGGCGGTCGCTCCAACGTTGCCAGCAGTCCTGCGGCACCGAGACCAACCACTCCAATCCGACACCGCTGACCAGTTCATGGGCTCCGGGCCGCATGGTCGGCGCTGGATCCCCCAGCAGGGCCCGCTGCTGGCCGGTGGCATCGATCAACCAATCACTGACCAGACAGCGCCGGCGTCCATCGATGGCCTGAATGGTGGTGTGCACTGCAGCCCCGCGCTGCTCCCAGCCCAGGGCCCGCTGGCCGAGCAGCACCCGTGCCCCCCAAGCCTCGGCCTCCGCCACCAGCCAGCGGCGCAGGGCCGCGAAATCCAACACCACCCCCTGGGTGGTGGCCGAGTCCCATCGGCGGTGCTGATCACCCGGACCAAGCAGGTCCCAGCCGGTCCAGCGGGCCGCCACCACGGACTTTGGCAGACCGAAACGATCGAGGGCTTCGAGGGGCAGGGCAGCGCTGCTGAAAGCTGCCCGCTTCAGGTCTGGAAGACGCTCGACCAGAACGACATCCACACCGGCCAGGGCAAGCAGCCGGGTCAGTTCAGCGCCGGCCGGTCCGGCACCGACCACCAGAACGGAGCAGCGCAAGGGGAATTGGGGTTCGTTCAGGCGCCGATCGGGCTGAGGCGCTCCTCACTGGTTCGCGATTCGCTGCTGCCACGGTTGGCCAGATTGCCGGCTCCGAACCGCTCGAGGATGCGGCTCGCCATCTGAGGAGGGGTGAGCCCAAGGGACTGCTTGCTCTGCTCAGGGCTGGCGTGGTCGACCAACAGATCGGGAATGCCCAGACGCAGGACAGGCACCAGCGCGTCGTGGTCGTTGAGGGCTTCCACCACCGCGGCGCCGAAGCCACCCGCCAGCGCCCCTTCCTCGAAGGTGACGACGCGACCGATGCGCCGGGCCATGGGCACGATCAGGGCTTCATCGAGGGGGCGCAGGAAACGGGCGTTGATCACCGCAGCACGCACTCCCTGCTCCTGGAGCAGCCCGGCGGTCGCCATCGCCGGAGCGACCATGGCGCCGTAGGCCACCAGCAGCAGATCGTCGCCGTCGGCAAGCAGTTCGCCGCGGCCGATCTGCAACGGTTGCCAGCCCTCTTCCATCAAGGGCACCCCCTCCCCTTCTCCGCGGGGGATCCGGATCGCGCAGGGTCCGGAGTGGCCGATCGAGGTGACCAGCATCCGCTGCAATTCCGCCTCATCCTTGGGGGCCATCACGGTGAAATTCGGCACCGCCCGCAGGTAGCTGATGTCGTACTGGCCCTGGTGGGTGGGACCGTCAGCGCCGACGATCCCGGCCCGATCCAGGACAAAGGTGACCGGCAGGTTCTGGATGCCCACATCGTGAATCAGCTGGTCGTAGGCGCGTTGCAGGAAGGTGCTGTAGATCGCCACCACCGGCCTCAGCCCTTCACAGGCCATGCCTGCCGCCATCGTGACCGCATGCTGCTCGGCGATACCAACATCGAAATACTGATGCGGCAGGGCCTTCTCCAACAGGTCGAGGCCGGTGCCGGTGGCCATGGCGGCGGTGATGCCGACCACCCGCGGATCCTGCTCACAGATCTTGACCAGGGTCTGACCGAAGACCTTGCTCCAGCTCGGAGGTTTGGGCTTGCTGGATGGGTAGGCCTTACCGGTGGCCAGATCGAAGGCACTCTGGGCGTGGTAGCCGACCTGATCGGCCTCGGCGTAGGGGTAACCCTTGCCCTTGGTGGTGGCCACATGCACCAACACGGGGCCCTCCTCGCGGTGGGCCGCCTGGAAGGTGCGGATCATGGCGGCGATGTCATGGCCATCGACCGGGCCCATGTAGGTGAAGCCCAGCTCCTCGAACACCGCACCAACCTTGGGAACCGCCAGACGGCGCAGGCTTTCCTTGAGGTTCTGGAGCTCGGCAGGCAATTCGCCATGGAGGAAGGGCAGGCTGCGGATCGCCTCCTCGGCATTGCCCTGGAGAAACTGCACGGGCTTGCTCAACCGCATGCGATTGAGATGGGTGGAGAGCGCTCCGACCGGCGGCGAGATCGACATGTCGTTGTCGTTGAGCACCACCAGCAACCGGGTCCGGGGCAGGTGGCCGGCATGGTTGATCGCCTCAAGGGCCATGCCGCCGGTGAGGGCGCCATCGCCGATCACGGCCACGCATTTGAATGTCTCGCCCCGTTGATCCCGGGCCAGGGCCATGCCCAGGGCTGCCGAGATGCTGGTGGAGGCATGGCCGGCGCCGAAATGGTCGAAGCGGCTCTCGCAGCGCTTCAGGTAGCCAGCCACACCCCCTTTCTGGCGGAGGGTGTGAAAATCGGCGTAGCGGCCGGTCAGCATTTTATGGGGGTAGGCCTGATGGCCCACATCCCACACCACCCGATCGCGATCAAGATCAAGGGTCTGATACAGGGCGAGGGTGAGTTCCACCACCCCCAGGCCCGGTCCGAGATGGCCGCCGCTGGTGGACACAACCTCGAGATGGCGCTCACGGATCTGGCGGGCGACACCCTCCAGTTCTGCCACGGACAGTCCATGCAGCTGGTTGGGATGACTCAGCGCGCTCAGATGCATACCCTGCCTCTCGCTCGCTGGCCAATCTACGGGTTGCCAAACGGGGAACGGCGGCAACGGCGACCGTTGGCCGGTTCTGTGGTCACCGCCAAACCAGTTGCCAGACTGGAGCGATGACAGGAGTTCCAGCCTCGCCACCGATCGCCGCCGCCCAGGCCCCCGCTCTCGCCCCCACCGGCGACTACCTGCAGCGCATCCTGCGAGCCAGGGTCTACGACGTGGCGATCGAATCGCCGCTCGATCCGGCCCCCAACCTCTCCGCCCGCCTCGGGAACCGGGTGCTGCTCAAGCGGGAGGACCTGCAGCCGGTCTTCAGCTTCAAGCTGCGCGGTGCTTACAACCGCATGGCCGGCCTCAGCCCTGCCGAGCTGGAGCGCGGCGTGATCGCCGCCAGCGCCGGCAACCACGCCCAGGGTGTTGCCCTGGCGGCCCAGCGGCTGGGTTGCAGAGCCGTGATCGTGATGCCGGTCACCACCCCGGAGATGAAGGTGCGTTCGGTGGCGGCCCGCGGGGCCGAAGTCGTGCTCCATGGCGACAACTACGACGCCGCCTGTGAACAGGCCCGCAGGCTGGAGCAGGAGCGGGGCCTCAGCTTCATCCACCCTTTCGATGACCCGGACGTGATCGCCGGCCAGGGCACGATCGCCCTGGAGATCCTGCGCCAATGTTCCGAGCCCCCCGATGCCATCTACGTGGCCGTTGGTGGTGGCGGGCTGATCGCCGGCATCGGTGCCTATGTCAAGAGCCTGTGGCCCGAGGTGGAGGTGATCGGCGTCGAGCCCTGCGATGCCGATGCCATGACCCGTTCCCTGGCGGCTGGACGGAGGGTGCGGCTGGCGGGCGTGGGCCTGTTCGCCGATGGTGTGGCGGTTCGGGAGGTGGGTGAGCTCACCTTCGATCTGGCCCGGCGGGTCGTCGATCGGATGATCACCGTCGATACCGATGCGATCTGTGCCGCCATCAAGGATGTGTTCGAGGACACCCGTTCCATCCTCGAGCCCGCCGGAGCCCTGGCGGTGGCCGGGATGAAGGCTGATGTGCACAACCGCGGCCTGCGCGATCGCACCCTGGTGGCCGTGGCCTGCGGCGCCAACATGAATTTCGGGCGGTTGCGGTTTGTTGCCGAGCGGGCTGAACTGGGCGAGGAGCGGGAGGCGCTCCTGGCGGTGGAGATCCCCGAGCAGCCCGGCAGCCTGCGGCGGTTCTGTGCCGAACTCGGCCAGCGCAGCCTGACTGAATTTTCCTATCGACTCGCCGATTCCCAGCGGGCCCATATCTTCATCGGCGTGCAGATCAGCGGCCACAACGACACGGCACGGCTGATCGAACAGCTGGAACGGCAGGGTTTCCCCTGCCTCGATCTCTCTCACAATGAGCTGGCTAAACTCCATCTCAGCCATATGGTCGGCGGCCGGCTGCCCGCCAGTGCCGGCGAGGCTCTGACCCAGGGTGATGAACTGCTCTACCGCTTCGAGTTCCCGGAGCGCCCGGGTGCCCTGATGGCCTTCGTGAGCAGCCTCCACCCCAACTGGAACATCAGCATTTTCCACTACCGCAACCATGGCGCTGATGTCGGTCGGATCGTGGTGGGGGTGCAGGTCCCCAGCGGCGAACGGGACGACTGGCGCGCCTTCGTGGCGGCTCTGCCCTACCCCCACTGGGATGAAACCGCCAATCCCGCCTATCAGGTCTTCCTCGGCCAGGGCAGCATGGCTCTGCCGCTCAGTGGGGTCCTGGTGACCCATTGATCGCTGCGATACGGTTTCGAGGCACGCCTTCCCTCTGTTTCCGCCCATGGCCAGTCCGGGAGCGGCCGAAATCCCCCCGCCTGATCCACAGTCCGAGGTTGTCGACGAACCCGGCCTGAGCGGAGCGGCGGCGGCGGCCCTGGGGGGCTTATCCATGCCGGCACGGCTGGAGGCGATCCTCTACCTCAAGGGGAAAGCCCTCAGCCTGGCGGACCTGGCGGCCCTGGCCGGCCTCGATCAGGACGAGGCGGAGCTGGCCCTGATCACCCTGATGGCGGACTACGCCCACCGCGACACCGCCCTGGAGATCCACCAGGAGGGGAACCGCTACAGCCTGCAGCTGCGCGATGGCCTCGGCGATCTGGTCTCCAACCTGCTGCCGGTGGATCTCTCCACCGCGGCCCTGCGCACGCTGGCCACCATTGCCCTGAAGCGGCGCATCCTGCAATCCGAGCTGGTCGATCTGCGCGGTTCTGGCGCCTATGACCACATCAAGGAGCTGCTGGCCCAGGATTTCATCGAGCGACGTCGCCAGAGCGATGGCCGCTCCTACTGGCTGAGCCTGAGTGAGAAATTCCACCGCACCTTTGCCGTGCAGGGCCTGGAGGGCCAGGCGCCCCCTGCGGTGGTTCGGGAGGCCGATGGGGACATGGAGCCCGAAGCGACCGGCCAGAGCGATTCCCAGGCTGGCGGTCGTCCACCGCAGACATCGACCGCAGAGGCTGCATAGAGTCAGGGTTATCCCTTCCCCGCCTCCGCTCTCCATGGATGTTCTGGTCTTCCTGCTCCAGGTGCTGGCCCAGACACTCAGCATCTACACCCTGGTGCTGCTGGTCCGGGTGTTGCTGAGCTGGTTCCCCAATCTCGACTGGAGCAACCCGATCCTCTCCAGCGTCACGGCGATCACCGATCCCTACCTCAACGCCTTCCGTGGCCTGATCCCCCCAGTCGGCGGCCTTGATCTCTCCGCCCTGGTCGCTTTCATCGCCCTGAACCTGGCCCAGAGCCTGCTCGGCTACGGCGCCAGCGTGGCCGCCGGAATCGGCTGAACCCGCGAACAGCGACGGCTGCAGCACCATCCTCGCCTGGCCAGGTCTCAGCCAGCGGGGATGGCCTCCTCCAGGGGGAGCTTCTCGTCGTCGTCGCCGGCCCTGCTGCGCACCGGCGACGAGAAGCCCCGAGCCCTCACCTTGCCCACCCGAAAAGGACCGGGTGTACCGGCGGGCACCGCCAGCCGCAGGGCGAAGGCTGAGCTGCCAGGGGGCACATCACCGATCGAGCCCACCCTGGAGCGATTGGGGAGCACCGGTTCGCCGCTGGCATCAAGGATCAGAGCAAAGACATCGGTGTCGACCACTGGCCGGCGGCCAGGATTGATCACCACCCCACGCAGGGCATAGCAGCTGGCGCCCGCAGGCCGCTTCAGGCCCGGCTGGCTGGCGGGATCCTCGCTGGGACAGGGCTCCAGGGTCACCTCACCCACCTGCAGGTCTGCGGCGAGGGCGGTTGGGGGATGGACCTGCCAGGCCAGCAGCGCCAGGCAGATGCCCAGAAGCAAGGCCAGCACCAGGCGTTGCATCGTCCGAGGGGGCGTTGGTTCTGCCGTCATCAGCGCCGATCTCCGCTTCCTCCGATCACGTTACGGTCGGCCCGACTGGCCAGCTTGGCCAGATTGGCCTCGGCGATCGCCTCCAGGCTCAACCCCAGTTCTGTGGCGAGCTGGGCCGCATACCAGAGCACATCACCCAGCTCCAGCAGCAGGTCCTCCCGCACTGCCCCATCGAACCGACCTCCCCGGTCCCTCAGCACCTTCTTGACCTTGTCCGCCACCTCTCCAGCCTCCCCGCAGAGGCCCAGGGTGGGGTAGATCGGGTTGGCGCCCACCTCGGGGTAGCGGGCGGTCGCGCGGCAGCGCTCCTGGTAGGTGTGGAAGTCCATGGCGAGCCCGGGGGTTGTGGCCCGGATGGTAGTTTCCGCACTTGACCGCGCTGCTCCATGGCCAAGCCCGATCTCTCGCGCCGCACCAAGATCGTCGCCACGATCGGGCCGGCCACCGAGTCGGCGCCGATGCTGCGGCGACTGATCGACGCCGGCGCCACCACCTTCCGCCTGAACTTCTCCCACGGCGATCACGCCGACCACGCGGTTCGCATCGCCACGATCCGACAGGTCTCCGAGGAGATGGGCGTCCATGTGGCCATCCTCCAGGACCTGCAGGGTCCGAAGATCAGGCTGGGTCGCTTTGAGGCCGGCCCGATCACCCTGGCTCCCGGCGACCCCTTCACCCTCACCTCCCGGGAGGTGGCCTGCAACCAGTCGATCGCCATGGTCACCTATGACCGGCTGGCCGATGAGGTGCAACCCGGCAGCCGCATCCTGCTCGACGACGGTCGGGTGGAGATGGTGGTGGAACATGTGGATCGCGCCAGCCAGAGCCTCCACTGCACCGTCAGCGTCGGTGGGGTGCTCTCCAACAACAAGGGGGTCAATTTCCCCGATGTGCAGCTCTCGATTCGCGCCCTCACCGACAAGGATCGCCGCGACCTGGCCTTCGGCCTGGAGCAGGGTGTCGACTGGGTGGCCCTGAGCTTTGTGCGCAATCCCTCCGATATGGAGGAGATCCGTGAACTGATCCGCAGCCACGGCCACAACACGCCGGTGGTGGCCAAGATCGAGAAGTTTGAGGCCATCGATTCGATCGATTCCATCCTCCCCCTCTGCGACGGTGTGATGGTCGCCCGCGGCGATCTCGGCGTCGAGATGCCGGCCGAGGAGGTGCCCTTGCTGCAGAAAGATCTGATTCGCAAGGCCAACAGCCTCGGCATCCCGGTGATCACCGCCACCCAGATGCTCGATTCGATGGTCAGCTGCCCCAGGCCCACACGGGCGGAGGTCAGCGATGTGGCCAATGCCATCCTCGATGGCACCGATGCGGTGATGCTCTCCAACGAAAGTGCCGTCGGTGATTACCCGGTGGAAGCCGTGGCCACCATGGCCCAGATCGCCCGGCGGATCGAGCGCGACTATCCCCAGCGGGTTCTGGCCAGCCACATGGCCACGACCATTCCGAACGCCATCTGTCAGGCGGTCAGCAGCATCGCCCGCCAGCTCAACGCTGCCGCGATCCTGCCGCTCACCAAAAGTGGCTCCACCGCCCGCAATGTCAGCAAGTTCCGCCCCAGCACCCCGATTCTGGCGATCACCAGCGACCTTCAGGTGGCCCGTCAGCTGCAGATGGTCTGGGGGGTGTCACCGCTGCTGATCCCCGAGCAGGTCAATTCGGGCAGCACCTTCAATGTGGCCATGGGCGTCGCCCAGCGGATGGGTCTGCTTCATGAGGGTGATCTGGTGGTGCAGACCCAGGGCACTCTGGAGGGCGTCAGCGGCTCGACCGACCTGGTGCGGGTCGGCCTGGTTTCGGCGATCCTCGGCCGCGGCCAGGGCATCGGTAACGGCTCAGTGAGCGGCCGGGTCCACCTGGCCCGCAGCCCGCAGGAGGCCGCTGCGATGGTGGATGGCGAGATCCTTGTGCTGCGTGACACCCTCGGCGATTACAGCGCTGCCATCAGCCGCGCCCGGGGCGTGATCACCGAAGAGGAAAACCTCAGCAGCGACGGTGTCAGCCTGGCCGAACAGCTGGGGATCCCGGTGGTCGTAGGCGTTGCGAATGCCACCGTGGATCTGCTCCCCGGTGAGATCATCACCCTCACCATCCACGAAGGGGTGGTGCATCGGGGCGCTCTCAACCCGATCGAAGCCAACGGTCGGGGCCTGCCCTGAGTCCGTTAGACCGTCACAGCAGCTGACAGCGAGCACCCATGGTCTCCCGGCTTCCGTTGGGCGAGATCGCCGGCATGGCGTTCGCCACCCTGCGCTCCAATCGCCTGCGCAGCCTGCTGACCACCCTGGGGATCGTGATCGGCAATGCGTCCGTGATCACCCTGGTGGGTGTGGGCAAGGGGGCCCAGAACCTGGCCGAAGGTCAGCTCAGCACCCTGGGGGCCAATGTGCTGTTTGTGGTGCCGGGTCGCAACGACACCCGCCGCCAGGGCATCGAAACCCCCAAAACCCTTGTGCTGGAGGACGCCAGGGCGATCGCCGAACAGGTGCCCAGCGTGCGCCGCGTCGCCCCCCAGATCACCCTCAGCGAGGTGGTACAGGCCGGGGCCCTGAGCGCCACAGCCAGCGTCAGCGGAGTGACCCCCGAATTTCTGCCGGTGCGCAACTTTGAGATTGCCCAGGGCCGCTTTCTCAGTCCATCGGATCTGCAGTCGGCACGGGGTGTGGTGGTGATCGGCCCCGACCTCAAGGACAAGCTGTTTCCAGGCGGCTCTGCCCTGGGTCGCCAACTGCGCGTCCGCGATCAGGCCTTCGAGGTGATCGGCGTGCTGGAGCCGAAGGGTGCGGTGTTCGGCTCCAATCAGGATGAGGCGTTGTACCTCCCGCTCAGCGCCATGGTGAGTCGGCTGAGCGGCCGTGATCCCACCTACGGGGTGGTGCTCAACTTCATCAGTGTTGAAGCTGTCGATGCTCGCAGCACCAGCGCCGCTGCCTTCCAGATCACCAATCTGTTGCGCCAGCGTCACCGCATCCTGCGGGATGATGATTTCGCCGTGCGCTCCCAGAAGGACGCCCAGCAGATCGTCGGCAAGATCACTGGCGGACTGACCCTGATGCTGGCGGCGATCGGCGCCATCTCCCTGCTGGTGGGCGGAATCGGCATCATGAACATCATGTTGGTCTCCGTCAGCGAACGCACCGAGGAGATCGGGCTGCGCAAGGCCCTCGGCGCCCGCAGTGGGGACGTGCTGCTGCAATTCCTGGTGGAGTCGCTGGTGCTGGCCTCCCTGGGTGGGGTGATCGGCAGTGGCCTGGGCCTGACAGCGGTGAGCCTGGTCGCGGTCTTGACACCATTGCCGGCGGCGATTCCCTTGTCCTCCGTGCTGGGTACGGTCTTGCTCTCGGGAGGGATCGGACTCGTTTTCGGCGTATTGCCGGCGCGCCGGGCTGCCCAGCTCGATCCGATCGTTGCCCTGCGGAGCCTTTGAGTTTCTGGCACTGGGCCGAGGGGCCCTGCAGGGTTTGCGGCTGCTCCCCCAGCGACGGGTACCTCCGCTGCTCCACCAAGACGCTGACGCCCGCAGGACAGCGGCCGCCGGGGGAGGGCCGCAGGTCCTGGAAAGGAAGAAAACCTTAAGGACTGGAAACGGTGACCATCGCAACCGAGGCCGTCGCCCCTGAATGGGTAGAAGGTAACGACCTCGCTTTTCAACCTTGGACCGTGCTGGCCACCCGACAGCGGATCAGGGCTGCGTCGAGCTTCTCGACTGCGGCTACCGCAACAGCACGGACCGGATGGTCATCCTGCGTTGCTGCGGGCCCCAGCAGTTTTATCTGGAGCGAGTCATCTTCCCGTTCGAGGTGCTGACCTTCCCCTGCCCCCCCCACACGGAGGTGGAAGTCTGGACCCACGGTCTGGGAGGCCCCGAACTTCTCGAGACCCTGCGGATCGAGGATCTGGTGATCGAACCGGCGGTGGTGGCCAGGTCCCCGGCCTTCCTTGAGCCAGCGGCCGACGGAGCCTTTCAGGACTCTCCCTGGCTTCAGGCCGGCTGAGGGCGGACCTGGGGGCTGGACCGCAGGCGATGCCGCCGCGGCTTTACACTTATACAAATTTCCCAGTCCCATGAACCAGCGCTGGCGTCTCCTTGCTCTCTGGCTCCTGCCTGTGCTCGTGGCCCTCTTTCTGGGCTGGCAGCTGTTGGGCTCCGGTTTCGGACGGGGAGGGGCCAAGGCGCCGGTGGTGGCCCCTAGCAATGCCGCCGTTGCCCGCATGAGCTACGGCCGCTTCCTCGACTATGTCAATGCCGGTCGCGTGACCGCCGTCGACATTTTCGATGGTGGCCGCACCGCCGTGATCGAGGCTGTGGATCCCGATCTCGACAACCGTGTTCAGCGCATCAGGGTCGACCTGCCCGGTGTCGCCCCGGAGCTGATCAATCGTCTCAAGGATCAGGGGATCAGTTTCGACATTCATCCTCCCAAGTCCGCACCGCCGGCCCTTGGCTTGCTCGGCAATCTGCTGTTTCCCCTGCTGCTGATCGGCTCGCTTGTTTTTCTCGCCCGCCGCTCCAATGGCATGCCGGGAGGTCCCGGGCAGGCGATGCAGTTTGGCAAGACGAAGGCCAGGTTTCTGATGGAGGCTGAAACTGGAGTCAAGTTTGATGATGTTGCTGGCGTTGAAGAAGCCAAGCAGGACCTTCAGGAAGTCGTCACTTTTCTGAAAACGCCCGAACGGTTCACCACCATCGGCGCCAAAATTCCCAAGGGCGTTCTTTTGGTCGGCCCTCCAGGAACCGGCAAAACCCTGCTGGCCAAAGCGATTGCGGGCGAAGCTGGCGTTCCCTTCTTCTCCCTCTCAGGATCTGAGTTTGTCGAGATGTTTGTGGGTGTGGGCGCCAGCAGGGTTCGCGATCTGTTCAAGCGTGCCAAAGAAAATAGCCCTTGCCTGATCTTCATTGATGAGATCGATGCCGTTGGACGCCAACGCGGTGCTGGCATCGGTGGCGGCAATGACGAACGTGAACAAACCCTCAACCAGCTCCTGACCGAGATGGATGGATTTGAGGGGAATAGCGGCATCATCATCATCGCTGCCACCAACCGACCCGACGTCCTTGACTCGGCGTTGATGCGGCCGGGTCGTTTCGATCGCCAGGTGCAGGTTGATGCCCCTGATATCAAAGGCCGTCTTTCCATCCTCAAAGTCCACACGCGTAACAAGAAGCTTGCCCCAGATGTGAGCCTTGAGAGCATCGCCCGCCGCACCCCTGGCTTCACCGGCGCTGACCTGGCCAATCTCCTCAATGAGGCCGCCATCCTGACGGCACGCCGCCGCAAGGAAGCGACAACTCTGGCTGAAATTGATGACGCTGTCGACCGCGTCATTGCTGGTATGGAAGGCAAGCCCCTCACCGATGGTCGCAGTAAGCGCCTGATCGCTTATCACGAAGTTGGCCATGCTCTGGTCGGCACCCTGGTCAAAGCTCATGACCCCGTCCAGAAGGTGACCCTGATACCCCGCGGCCAGGCCCAGGGCCTCACCTGGTTCGCCCCGGATGAGGAGCAGATGCTGGTCAGCCGTGCCCAACTGCGGGCCAGGATCATGGGAGCCCTCGGGGGCCGTGCCGCCGAAGATGTGGTGTTCGGCCACGCCGAAGTGACGACCGGAGCCGGTGGTGACATCCAACAGGTTGCCTCCATCGCCCGCCAGATGGTCACCCGCTTTGGCATGAGTGAGATCGGTCAGTTTTCTCTGGAGGCTGGTAATCAGGAGGTCTTTCTCGGTCGCGATCTGATGACCCGCAGCGACGGTTCCGATGCTCTGGCTCTGCGCATCGATGAGGCTGTTCGGGCTATTGTCCAGTCTTGCTATAGCGAGACGGTGAAGCTTGTTGCTGAAAATCGAGCCTGCATGGATCGTCTCGTCGAGTTGCTGATCGAGAAGGAAACCCTCGATGGCGATGAGTTGCGTGCGGTGGTCAGCGAGTTTGCGGCCATTCCAGAAAAGGAACGTTTTTCTCCCCTCCTTGCCGCTGAGCCAGTGGCGAGCTGAGTGGTCACGTTCAGGCCAATCAGCTTGCTTGTTCATCCTTGATCAACCACTAAATTTCAAGCCCTCCCTGTCGTTGGAGGGCTTTTTTAATGATGGGCCAATTCATTGTTGCCTGGCAGTTCTTCCGTTCTTTCTTTCTTTCTTTGTTTCGTCTCGACTCCGGCGCGGCTCTCGCTCGGCTCAGGCAACAGTGCCGGAGATGGCCGTGTTGGCAGTTCTGAGCTCAGAAGTGAATTGAGCCCTGAGCCCTAAACCCTGAGCCCAGTGAAATGAGCCCTGAACCATGGCCTGATCCATCAACCACCCCGGTGCCAGTCAGGGACGCCAGAACAATGGTTCCGACCATCGTGGTTTCACCAGGATGGGGGTGAGGCATCCTGCAGCAGTCAGGGCGCCATGAGCACGTTGGTGGCTGAGTTTTCCGCCCGGGCCCGGGGATCTCAGTGGCAGAGCGGAGGGTGGAGGTGGAAGGGCTCAGACGGAGCGAACAGGTCGTTTGTCGATCACCTTATCGATCAAGCCATAGGCCACGGCTTCAGCCGGTGACATGAAGAAGTCGCGGTCTGTATCTTCCTCGATTCGGCTCAACGGCTGGCCGGTGCGATCGGCGAGTTCCTGGTTGAGCTTTTGCTTGAGATAGAGAATCTCATCGGCCTGAATGCGGATGTCACTCGCTTGGCCGCGGGCGCCACCGAGGGGCTGGTGGATCATGATCCGGGAATGGGTGAGGCTGCTGCGCTTGCCCGCAGCGCCCGCGCAAAGCAGAAAGGCGCCCATCGAGGCCGCGAGGCCGACGCAGACGGTCTGAACGTCGGGCTTGATGTGCTGCATCGTGTCGAAGATGCCTAAGCCGTCGTAGACGGAACCACCGGGGGAGTTGATGTAAAGGAAAATATCCTTATCCGGATCTTCGGCTTCGAGGAAGAGCAGCTGCGCCACAACCCGGTTCGCCGATTCGGGAGTCACCGCTTCCCCCAGGAAGATGATGCGCTCCCGCAGCAGGCGCGAATAGATGTCGAATGCCCGCTCGCCACGACCCGACTCTTCGATCACGATCGGGATCATGGGCTGCGCAGGAGCGGTTCCAGCGATCTTAGCCAGCTGCAAGGCCCCACAGGATGGGGCGCCCTTGGCGCTAGGGTCGCCCCTCAACAGCCCGCCCTGACGCGTGAGCGCCCCTCAGACCGTCGCCGACAGCAAGCGTGCCTTCCACGCCGCCTTCCCCCACGTGATTGCGCCGCTGCACCGGCGCATGGTCGATGAACTGCTGGTCGAACTCCACCTGCTGAGCCACCAGCAGGGCTTCCGCCCCGATCCCCTGTTCGCCGTTGGCTTGATCCAGGTCTTCGACGCCTTCGCCAAGGGCTACCGGCCCGATCAGCACCGGGAACCCTTGTTGCAGGCCCTCTGTGCGGCCTCCGGCTTTGATGCCGACGAGCTGCGCCGCACCAGCAGCGCCGCCCTAGAGGCCATGGGCTCCCAGCGGCTGGAAGAGGTGAAGGGTTGGATCGAATCCGGTGGCAGCACCGCACCGGAGCCTCTGGCCTCTGCCCTGGCTGGTATTCGCCGTCCCGACTTTCACTACTCCCGCCTGATGGCGGTGGGGCTGCTCTCGTTGATCGAGCGGGCCCGCGGAGCCGATGGCCTTGAACCCCAGGCCCTGCGCAGCCATGCCCATGAACTGGCCGAGGCGATGGGTCTGCTGCGGGACCGGGTCGACAAGGACCTGACCCTCTACGTGGCCAACCTGGAAAAGATGGCCCAGGCGGTCGAACTGATGGAGGAGACGATCGCCGCCGAACGGCGGCGGCGGGAGCGTCAGCAGCCCGAGGCTGCCGTCAGCGCTTCAACTGAAGCCGTCCGCTCAGACGGCTGATCCGTTCAGGGGCGGCACCGCTCTGCAGCGGTTCCGCTTCGATCCACAGCTGGCTGGAGCGCTGCAGCAGCGCGGGCATCTCCTGGGGGAGAAGCTCCAGGGCTGCCATGGCCTCAGGGCGCAGGCGCATCCAGAGCTGTCCATGGCCCGGCCGGAAGCTTCCGCTGACCGGAATCGGCAGGGCCATCTGGGGGGCAGGTCCGAGAAACAGCAGCAATTGGGATGGGCGACCCGGATCGTTGACCCAGCGCCAGCCCCCCACCGTCACCCCATCGGCCCTGCGCCAGGCGGTGATCGTTCCTGGGCCCGCAGCGGTGCTTCCTGCGGGCGAGCTGGCCGCGCTGGAACCGGCAGCAGGCCGCGCCGGGGTGGTTCCGCCGCCACTCGCCCCGGCCGCTCCCCCAGGGGAAGCCGATACGCCCTCTGCCACAGCAGAAACTCCAGGCTCCGGGCCTGGACGGGCGATGGAGCTTCCAGCCTCCCCAGCGGCACCGGCTGAGGAGCCAGGCGAAGGGGGCTGAGACAAGGCAGCAGCGGCTGGTTCGCCCCTTCCGCTGGCCCTTGCCGGGCCGTTCTCCAGGCCCTGGGCCCGGAGGCTGGTGCTGATCCGATCCAGAATCTGGATCCAGGAGGACTGGGCCGAACCCACCAGCAGCTGCAGCTCCAGGCCGGCCCGGAAGGGACCCGAGCCCTGGGGCCTGAGCCGCAGCCTGAAAGGAGTGCGGCGGGCCTGCTCCAACCGGATGCCCTCCAGTCCATAGCGACCAGCCAGGGGATCGCGGATCATCGGCCGATCGATCAGCCCCCGCAGCAGCAGATCCAGGGAGGCCCCCTCGATCTCCAGCAGCTGGTCCGGGCCCAGGGGCAGACGCTCGCCTAAGGCTGGTACCGCCAGGAGTGACCCTGCGCCCGGGTCGACCTGCGGACCGTTCGTCCTGCCGTCCCTGCCGACCGCTGCGGTGCCGCGGTCGATCGCCGCCGCCGCCTCCCCCTGCCAGCGCAGGGCGCGGTCCTCGAGGGCCAGGCTGAGGCAGCCCACCTGAAAGGGTTCCAGGAGTGGAGCCACCTGGCCCGTGATCCCCCCCAGACCGGCCCCGTTCCAGTACACCGCCTGGCCGGCCTGCAACCGCTGCAGGCAGCGCAGGGACAGACCACCGCGGCTGCGGCGCTGCAGCGGCCGCAGGGAAGCCGCCAACTGACGACGGGCGGTGGTGTTCTCCCCCACCACAAACAGATCGCCCACCCGCAGGGCCTGAGGTGGAACGGTTGGGGCGGCAGCCTCCTGCGGGCGGGCCTCGATGACCAGGAACGGGGCGGTTTCGCTCTGATTGGCCCAGATCTGCCACCAGACCCGTCTCTGGCTGCGCCACAGACGGGTGGCAAAAGGCTCGCCCAGGCGCTCACTCCAGAGCGGCGGCACCGGCCGATCCGGTGTCGCCGGAAAGCTCTGCACCAGGCTGGAAGCACCCATCAGCTGCTCCAGACCCACGGCCCTGGGGCGGCCCGTGCGGGCAAGGAACAGGGCTGGAACGACGATCAGGAGGGTTGCCGTCAGCAGGGTGCGCGGCAGGGGCAGGGGACCGGTGGAGGGCCAGGAATGACCCTTCAGGGAGGGCCATCGTGGCCGCAGGGCGGCCTGGAGACGCGGAGAGGGCAAGGGGGAGGGCAGGGTGAGCCCGGAGGCTGGAGATCCGGCGGGCAGACGGGGGTCAGGAACGTCCGGACGGTCCGGCGGAGCGACGACGTCGATCCCGCCACTCGATCGTCGAGAGGTAGATGACCCCAAGGCTCACGAACACCAGCAGCAGGGTGGCGAGGCCGGCGAGCAGGCTGCCGATGGGGAGGTCTGACAGGCTCACCGGATCAGAGGCCGATGCTGTTGTCCCCATTGCGGCCCCAGACCACCATGGCGATCGAGAAACTGAAGATGGCCGCGAGGGAGGCCCAACCCAGGGTGATCAGCATCGGAAAGCCGGTTTGGTTTGGGCGCATGTTACCTAGGCTGCAGTCCCTTACGCCCCCGGCCGCCATGCGCGTGATCCGGTCCCTTCCGCCCCTGCGGGCCGCCGCCGATGCGCCGACGGCCGTCCAGGAGAAAAGCAGGGTTCGCCAGCCCTACCCCAACCTCCGGGTGATCGTGCTGGATGACGACGTCAACACCTTCCAGCATGTGGTCGAATGCCTGGTGCGCCACATTCCTGCCATGCAACCCGACCGGGCCTGGGAGCTGGCCCATCGCATCGATGGCGAGGGGTCTGCCGTGGTCTGGTGCGGACCGCAGGAACAGGCGGAGCTCTACCACCAGCTGCTCGCCGCCGAGGGACTGACCATGGCGCCCCTTGAACGGGACTGAGGGCCGCCATGGGTCGGCTGGTGATCACCCACAGCACCTACATCGAGGGGCTGATCCCGCTGCTGCGCCGACTGGCCCGGGAGCAGGGCATCCACACCGTGACGCCGGCGGTGATCGCCAGGGTGCGGGGGCGGAGCACAGGCCTGCGACTGCGGGTGCAGAGCCCGATCAGCGGCGGCTGGAAGCTGGTGGCCCGGCGTGGTACGAGTGCCCAGGAGGTGTTTGTCGTCACCGTCTGGGATCGGGAGCATCTGCAGGGGCTTCTGGACCAGCTGGCGGACTGACCAGGGTGGTGGGTGCCGAGCGTTCGTAGACCGCTGCCGCACTGAAGCGGGCCCAGGCCCCCGCTTCACGGAACCAGGGGCCGCTGTGCATCGGTGTCAGATCGCTGGCCTGCAACTGCCAGCGTTGCTCCAGGTAGGCGCTGTAGCGGGCCGCCTCAAGCTGGGGACCATGCCAATGGACCACGGCGAAGGCCACGCCGCGGCTGCGAACCGCACCGCCGGCGGCCTCCTGGATCTCCTCCTCCAGCAGGAAGGTGCGGAAGGGGCTGTCGAGCTCCTCCTCCAGGCTGTATTTGCGCAGATAAAGCGCCCTGGCCCGGGGAAACACCGGCCCCGGTGCCCTACTTAGCAGGCGCTCGAATGCCCTCTGGAACGAAGCATGCTGCATCAAGGCCGGGTCCTCCGCCAGGGCTGCCCTCGCTGGGGGGCGATGAGGGGTGGACCACCGTGCCGTCTTGCCCCGGTTTTCGACCTGGATGAACCAGGAGGGGAGTCAGGGGCGAGGCGCCGTTTCCGACTGCGAGGTCGGTTTACGTTGCCGTCGCTGCAGACCCCCCGTATCGAAGAAGGAGTCAGATCAGAAAACAGTGAAAGGCAGTCACCAACACGGCAGTCCGAGGTCATCTTAAGGGCTCTGCGCCGGTTCAGGGCCGTGCCGGCAGCGGCCAGATCCGGCGCACCTGCTCCAGCAGGCGAGCCGTCTCGGCATGGCGGACCTCGCGGTCCGAGTGCCTGAGCAGCAGGGTCAGGTGGCCCAGCTTGCGGCCCGGCCTGCGGTCCGATTTGCCGTACCAGTGGAGATGGGCGTCGGGCAGGGCTGCCAGGGCTGCCAGCCGCCGCTCCTCCTCATCCGGCTCCAGCGGCCCATCGAGCCCGAGCAGGTTGACCATCAGTGCTCCAGGCACAATGGGGTCGGGCAGGCCCATGGGCAGCCCGGCCACCACCCGCACCTGCTGGGAAAACTGGCTGCAGCGACAGGCCTCGATCGTGAAATGGCCGGAATTGTGGGTGCGCGGCGCAATCTCGTTCACCTGCAGGCCGGATGGTCCCAGAAACAGCTCCACCGCCATCACCCCCACGTAATCGAGGGCGGTGAGCAGCGAGCTGATGATGTTGCGGGCCAGGGCTTCCACGGCATGGTTCACCGGTGCCGGGAACACCACCCAATCGCAGACCTGACCGTGCTGGCAGGTCTCCACCAGCGGGAAGCAGCAGACGGTGCCCTCCCGGTCGCGGCTGGCCACGATCGCCAGCTCTCGCTCAAACACCACCCGCTCCTCCAGGATCCAGTCGGCGGGATGGACCCGATCGAGAAGCCGTTCCAGGGCCGCCTGATCGTTGATCGGCAGGGTGCCCTTGCCGTCGTAGCCGCCGCGGCTCGTCTTGGCCATCAGCGGGAATTGGAAGCCGGCGGGCAGGGTGGGCCTGCCGGGGTCCCGCAGGGGCATTGGATCGGCCGGCTGGTACGGACGGCCGCTCTCCCAGAAGGGTGATGCCTGCCGCGGCTGCGCCGGTTGGTTCGGCTGCAGGGGTTCCTGGGGCTGGAGCACCGCCTCCAGGCCGCACCAGCGGGGGGTGGGCAGGTGGAGGCGGTCGAGCAACTCCCGCTGGGAGCGTTTGGCCAGCAGCGGCGCCAGGGCATCCAGGTTGGGCAGGAAACTCACCCCGTCAGCGGCCAGGGGGGCGAGGGCATCCAGCGGCAGCCATTCGTTTTCGAAGCTGATGGCGCCGCAGCGCTCGGCCAGCTGCCGGGTCGCTGCCACGTCATCGAGGGGGGCTTCCACCACCGACGCAGCGAGCCGGGCCGCGGGCTCAGCCGTTGATGAACACTGGAGATGGACCGCGACGCCGAGCTCGGCGGCGGCCTCGGCAAGCATCAGCGCCAGCTGGCCGCCTCCGACAATGCCGATGGAGGTCTGGGGCGAAGAGGCCAAGGGGCACCATCATCAGCCTTCCAGATTCGCATCACGACCCTGAAGCGCTCGCCAGCCCACCCGGCACGCCGGCCACGGCGTTGATGGGGCCATCAGAGCAAACCCCGCTCACCGGCGAAGACCAGGCGGATCAGGCTGAGCAGCAGCACGATCAGAAACAGGGCCAGGCCGACGGTGCAGGCATAGCTGATCTCCAGCTCGGCGAAGGCCTGGTCGTAGACGTAGTAAACGAGCGTGCGCGTTGCATCGGCCGGTCCGCCCTGGGTCATCAGGAAGACCTCCTCGAAGACCTTGGTGGCCCCGATCGCCGAGATCACCGCCACCAGGGTGATGTAAGGGCGCAGCAGCGGCAGGGTGATGTCGAGGTGGCGGCGCAGGCCGGTGCTGCCATCGAGGGCGGCCGCTTCATACAGCTCCCCGGGGATGCCCTGCAGGCCGGCCAGGAAGATCACCATGTAATAGCCCAGGCCCTTCCACAGGGTGACCACCATCACCGCTGGCAGGGCGAGAAGCGGATCGGTGAGAAACCCGATCGGCTGGAAGCCGCCTCCCCCGGGGAGGGCCAGCCAGCCCCCCGGGCCGAACAGGGTGGTGAGCCAGCCATTGAGGAGGCCGGTCTCGGCATAGAGCCAGCGGAAGGCGATCGCCGCCACCACCAGAGACACCAGCACGGGGGTGTAGAACGCCGCCCGGAACAGGGTGATCCCCGGCAGCTGCCGATTGACCAGCACCGCCAGAGCCAGGGAGCCCAGCAGTATCGGTGGCACCACGCCAACCAGATACAGAAACGTGGTGGCGCTCACCTTGAGCAGCATCGGATCGGCCAGCAGGCGGCGCACATTGGCCAGCCCCACGAATTGCAAGGGTTCGCCCACATCCAGGCCGCTGCGGCTGACGCTCATCACCAGCGCCATCGCCGCTGGAATCAGCACCGAAAGCGCCAGCAGCAGCAGCGCCGGCCCCAGGAACAACCAGGGCATCGCCCCGGTGGTGGCTGGCCTGGTGGCGCCTTCGGACTGGGGGGCCATGGGGAAGAGCGGTGAGCCCGGTGGAACTGTTGGGATGATGATCCGCTGCCGGAGGCCCCATTCGCGCCACCGTCCCCCCCGTCCGCCGCACCGCCCCTCGCCGCCGTCCCGCCGCCCCCGTGTCGCCGACCACCCATGAACCCGCTGGGAGCGGGGAGTCTGCGGCGCCGATCGCCGAACATCTGCGGGTGTTGCGCGAGGTGTTTGGTTACGCCGACTTCCGCGGCCCCCAGCGGGCGATCGTGGAGCATGTGATCGGTGGCGGCTCGGCGCTGGTGCTGATGCCCACCGGTGGCGGTAAATCCCTCTGCTATCAGATCCCGGCCCTGTGCCGGCCGGGGCTGGCCGTGGTGGTGTCCCCCCTGATCGCCCTGATGGAGGACCAGGTGGAGGGGTTGCGCCAGACCGGCGTCCGGGCGGCGGCGCTCCACTCCTCCCTGGAGGCCAGCGAGGCCGCCACGGTGAACCGGGCCCTGGGATGCGGGGAGCTCGATCTGCTCTATGTGGCGCCGGAGCGGCTGCTCAGCCCGGGGTTCCTGGAACGGCTGGCCGCCCTGCCCCTGAGCCTGTTCGCCATCGATGAGGCCCACTGCGTTTCCCAGTGGGGTCATGATTTCCGGCCCGAATACCTGCAGCTGGCCATCCTTGCCGAGCGCTTCGCGACCACGCCCCGGCTGGCCCTCACCGCCACCGCCGACCCCCGCACCCGCGAGGAGATCCGAACCCGCCTGAAGCTGGAGGCAGGCCGGGTGTTCCTGGCCAGTTTTGACCGTCCCAACATCCGCTATCTGCTGCGCGACAAGGACGAGCCTCGCCGCCAGCTCTTGGCATTCCTGGCCGAACGGCGTGGCGATGCCGGCATCGTCTACGCCCGATCCCGCAGCCGGGTCGAACGGTTCGCCGCCGACCTGCTGGCCGCCGGTCATGACGCCATCGCTTATCACGCCGGTCTTCCCGCCGACCAGCGTCGCGCCGCCCTGCAGCGTTTCCGGCGCGACAGCGGCGTGATCGTGGTGGCGACCATCGCCTTTGGCATGGGCATCGACAAACCGGATGTGCGCTTCGTGGCGCACGTCGATCTGCCCCGCAGCCTTGAGGCTTACTACCAGGAGACCGGCCGTGCCGGGCGGGACGGTCTGCCGGCGGTCGCCTGGATGGCCCATGGGGCTGGCGATCTGCCCCAGCTGCGGCGCTTCATCGAAGACTCAGAGGCGGAGGAGGCCCAGAAGCGGATCGAGCACGGCCGGCTCGATGCCCTGATCGCCTTCACCGAGGCCAGCGGCTGCCGCCGCCAGGCCCTGCTGCGCCATTTCGGGGAGGAGCTGGCGGAGCCCTGCGGCAACTGCGATCTCTGCCTCGAACCCGATGGATCGGTCGATGTCACCGAGGCGGCGCGCAAGGCCCTGTCGGCCGTCTTCCGCAGCGGCCAACGCTTCGGCGCCGCCCATCTCACCGATCTCCTGCTCGGCGCCGACACCGCTCGCATCCGGGAGCTGGGCCATGGGCGCCTCAGCGTTCATGGCATCGGTCGTGAGCTGGACCGAAGCCAGTGGCGATCCCTGTTCCGACAACTGGAGGCCAGGGGCTACCTCTGCAGTGATCCCGACCGTCGCGGTGGCCTGCGCTTCGGAGCGGACTCCCTGGTGCGACCGCTGCTGCGGGGAGATCAGACCCTGACGCTGCGGCTGCCACCGCCGGCGAAGGAACGGCGGCGGACCCCGGAGCGGACCGCCGCCTCCCAGGGGGGGGTGATGGAGCTGGCGGAGACGGCTCGGCTTCGCTTCGAGGCGCTGCGCAGCTGGCGGCTGGAGCAGGCCCGCAGCCAGGGCGTTCCGCCCTATGTGGTATTCCACGACCGCACCCTGCTGGAGATCGCCGCCGCTCCACCGAGCAGCCTGGGGGAGCTGGCCCAGGTGGCCGGGGTCGGCCAGGCGAAGCTGGATCGCTACGGGGAGGCCCTGCTGGCGGCGCTGCGGGCCATGGCCTGAGGCCATCGCTGGCCCCCCAGCCGCAGGACTGCGGGGCTGCGCCTGGCTGGGAGGCGCCCGCTCAGGGCTGGCTCCATGCTGAGCGGCGCCAGGGGGAAGCGGGTTGCGCCGGGCTGGGATTGCGGCTCAACCCATCGCAACCGATCGCGCGACAGGGGGATGCGTCTCGTTCAGACTCGATCGATTGCGCGAGAGCGATCCATGGGTGTGGGCCTGCAGCCGAAGACGATCACCGTGCCCCTGACGGATCAGCCCTATCCGATCCTGATCGGGGCCGACACCCTGCAGGGCATTGGCGAGCGACTGCTGGGACTGGGCTTCCAGAGCGGCTGCAAGGTTCTGGTGGTGACCAATCCGGAGGTGGACCGCCACTACGGCGAGCGGTGCCAGAGCAGCCTCGCGGCGGCGCGGTTTCGGGTGGAGCGGCTTGTGCTGGAGGCCGGCGAAGAGCAGAAGACCCCCGCCAGCGTGGCCTGCATCCACGATGCCGCCTTCCAGCAGCGCCTGGAGCGGGGATCGCTGATCGTGGCCCTCGGCGGCGGTGTGGTGGGAGACATGGCTGGTTTCGCCGCCGCCACCTGGCTGCGCGGTATCGCCGTGGTGCAGGTGCCCACCACCCTGCTGGCGATGGTGGATGCCGCCATCGGCGGCAAGACCGGCGTCAACCACCCGGGGGGCAAGAACCTGATCGGGGCCTTCCACCAACCGCGGCTGGTGCTGGTGGATCCAACCCTGCTGGCCACCCTGCCGGAACGGGAGTTCCGTGCCGGCATGGCCGAGGTGATCAAGTATGGGGTGATCGGTGACACCCCCCTGTTCAGCGATCTGGAGACGGCGGCCCAGCGGGATCCCTCCGCCGGGTTGGCGAGCCTGGCGGCGGTGGGTCCGACCTTGCTGCAGCGGCTGCTGGAGCGTTCCGCCGCGGCCAAGGCGCGGGTGGTGGCCGCCGATGAGCGGGAGGGCGGGCTGCGGGCGATCCTCAACTACGGCCACACCCTCGGGCATGTGGTCGAGACCCTGACGGGCTATGGCACCTACCTTCACGGTGAAGCCGTGGCCCTGGGGATGTTGGCCGCCGGGGAGATCGCCCGGGTGATGGGCCTCTGGGGGGAAGGCCCCCGGGATCGCCAGCGGGCCGTGGTGGCGGCGGCTGGGCTGCCGCTGTGCTGGCCCCGACTCGATGGCGAGGCGGTGATCGCCTGTCTGCAGAGCGACAAGAAGGTGCGGGATGGCCGGGTCCGGTTCGTGCTGCCCACCGCCATCGGCGCCGTCGAGATCCGTAACGACGTCAGCACCGCCACGATCCTGGAGGCCCTGGAGGCCCTGCCCCAGCTCTGATGCGCTGACCCTGGAGCGTCCTGGATCAGGCCTCAGAGGGGCGGCGACGCTGGCGGAGGAACCTGTTCAGGTCCATCGGCCCGCAGCGCCGCTGCCAGCCGATGCCAGGCCCGTAATGCCGCCAGCACTCCAGCCGCACCCCGCCTCCGGCACGGAGGGCCAGGCGGTAGTGGTAGTCCACCGCTGCCACAGGCTCCAGCGCCGCCGCCGGATCCGGCTCCCCCAGTTCCCACCGCATCTCCGTTGCCGCCTCCGCCGGCTTGGTCGTCTCAGCGGCCACGCAGGGCAGCAGGCGCCAGGGAGCCGGGGCCCAGCGCAGGGCCTGGGCCGCCAAGTCCTGCGGCCCCTGCGCCGCCGCCATGGCGGTGGCCAGCCACTCGGCCACGGCTTCAGGCTGGCCCTGGCCGAGCAACAGCAACCGCCAGGGCTCCCGTCTGCCGGCCCGCCGCCCGAATCCCACGAAGCTGAGCAGGGCGTTGGGACCGGCCCCGGGGATCGGGCCAGGGCTGACGGGGTCTGCCCCTGGAACCTCGCAGCCCCAGGGGCCAGCCTTGCGGCTGGGTCGCCGGGCGGATGCCCTGGGGCCCCGGGCGGCCTGAAGGTCAGCGGTGCGCTGCAGGCCCGCTCCTGCTGCGGCCCTGGAGTCAGGCTCCCGTGTGGTCGCCACAGCCGAGCCGACAGCGGGCGCGCGCAAGGGCGTCGCCGCAGCAGGGCCGCAGGGGTCTGGTGCAGAGGTCGAGGCTGCCATCGGGGGAGAGGAGGCCGGGCTCTCTGTTGGTGCCACCACCCCGCCAAACCCTGATCAGCCCGGCGGTTCCCGCAGAAAGCGCGGCGTCGCTGCCGCTTCGCCCCGGGCGAAGGCGATCCAGCGGAACTCGCCAAGGCAGAGCGGATCCACAAGGCGCAGCAGAGCTTCCCGACGAGCCAGGAGGTCGGCAAGATCCGCCCCGCCCGCGGCTGGCCGCTGCTGCAGGCCATGCAGCGCCTCCGCCAGGCCGAGGGCCAGCAGGGCCTGCCCCTGCCGGCAGGCCCCCAGCGGCTTCCAGCCGGCGTTGCGGGCCGCCCGATCCAGACTCTCAAGGCAGAGGTGCGCGGTGAGGTCCCAGTGGCCCGGGTCCTGGAGGGGATCGGGGCTGGCTCGCTGGCCCCGATAGGCCATCAGGGTGCCGTCGCGGCGTGGCCGTGCGTAGTAACGCTCGGCCTCCAGGGCGTAATCCACCACCAGCAGCCGGCCTGCCTCCAGCCCGGCGGCGGCGGCGGACAGCCAGGGCTCCAGACCCGGATGAAGTTCGCTGCACCAGCCGCTGGGGCGTTCCGGCCCCTGGGGGTTCGGCAGCAGGCCGAGCCCGGCCAGCTGGTGCGCTGCCCAGCCCGCAAGGGGATCCCCCGGCTGCAGGGTCAGCCCGCCGGTCGCCGTCAAGGCCACCCGCTGCTCCCGCCAGGCCTGGCCATCCCAGACGATGCGCTGCACCGCCAGGGCATCGAGCACCTCATGGGCCAGCACCACCCCCCGCACGGGTTCGGCGGCGAGGCTGGCCAGATCGGTCCAGCGGGTCGGCAGCGGCGACTGCGCCAGCCGGCGGGCCTGGCGTTCGGCCATGCCGGCATTGGGCTCGACCAGCACCAGGCGGCAGCGCTGGGCCAGCGCAGGCCAGCCCGCCTGCAGCGCCTGGGCCAGCTGCAGGGCCAGGTCTCCTTCGCCCGGGCCCGTTTCCACCAGGGCCAGAGGACCGTCGCCCAGTTCCAGGAGCCATTCGGCGATCTGGGGGGCGAGCAGGTCGGCGAATGCTGGACCGAGGGATGGGGAGGTGGCGAAATCACCGCGGGGACCGATCGCCAGACGGCCGGCTCCGTAGGCGCCGTGCTGGGGATCGTGGAGGGCCCAGTCCATGTAGCGGCGGAAGGACACGCTGCCCTGCCGCTGGCGCAGGCGCTTCTGCAGCCAGGCCGGGGCCGCTGGGGTCGGGGGAGCGCCGGGGTCGGCGGGGGGTGAGCCGAAAACCACGCGAAACGGACCCGGATGCGGTGAGAATGCCAGCACACGCTGACAGCCCCATGCCCATTGCGCCTGGCCGCCGCCTGATCCGCTGGACATGGGGGCTGGCCACGGCCCTGCTCTGCCTGGGGCTGCTTCTACCCCTGGGAGGCCAACCGGCCTGGGCCTACGACAACCCCGAACTGCTGCCGGATCACCCCACCCCGGTGATCGATCTGGCCAAGGCGCTCACCGATGGCCAGCGCAGCGCCCTGGAGAGCGAGCTGGAGGAGTTTGAACGCAGCAGTGGTTGGAAGCTTCGGGTGCTGACCCAGTACGAGCGCACCCCCGGACTGGCCGTGCGCGACTTCTGGAATCTCGACCAACGCAGCCTGCTGCTGGTGGCCGACCCCCGCGGTGGCAACCTGCTCAACTTCAACGTTGGCGATGCCTTTTTCTCACTGATGCCACGCACCTTCTGGGTAGAACTTCAGACCCGATATGGTAATCAATACTATGTACGTGACCACGGCGAAGATGGGGCCATTCTTGATGCCCTCCATGCCGTCAAGGGTTGCCTGGCGATGGGCGGCTGTCAGGTGGTACCCGGCCTGCCCCAGGAACAGTGGTTGCTCACCCTCTGCACGTCGGTGCTGGGTGGCTTGATCGTGGGCATCGCCGCCTTTCCCCGCAGCCTGGAGCGCACGATCGAGTGGACCTGGGTGCTGCTGCTCTCCCCCCTCTGGCTGATCCTGTTCGGGGTGTTCGGCGTCGCCCCGATCGTGACCCGGACCAGCGATCTGCTGCCGCTGGTGCGCAATGGTCTCGGTTTTGTCGGGGCGGCGGTCATCGCCTACCTGATCGCCCAACAGACGGTGGGCAAGGCCAGGCTCAACGAGAAGGAGGACGGCTGAACCTGGGCTGGCTCCAGCTTCAGATGCGTGGGTCCCGCTGCACGCTGCGCGGCGGGATGACGGTGGGAGGAGGGGTCGGCGTCGCTGTGACCTCCCGAACGGTGGCCAGGCGTAGGCGGCAATCAAGATCGCTGGGCAGGCAGCGGCCGGGCAGCTGGCGAATCGGCACCGGTTCCCAGCGGGATGAACCGCCCTGGCGGAGTTCGGCCAGATTCTGCTCAAAGAAACGGCGCAGGTCGTCGAAGCGTTTGACGGGCTGGCCGTAGTAGCTGGAGCCGGCCAGGGTGGGGAAGGAGGCCCATTCCGGCGCGAGCCGGGCCGCGAGTTCGGGGGTGAGTTCGCCGCGATCGACCAGGTGGAGGCCGCCGCGGCGCTGAATCAGGTAGAGAGCGCCCTGGTCCTGGGACTCGGGCTGGAAATCGCGCAATCCCAGTTTGCGGGAGACCATCGACCAGGTGAAGGGCATGAACTGGTAGGCCCCGGCTGCCGCGCTGGCGTAGCGAGGCGAATACATGACCCGGTCGGGATGGCGATCGAGGGAGTTGACGAAGCTGCCACCGAACAGCATGCGGTATCCACTGGGATCACCGTTGACCCAGGTGCCCTCCGCATAGCGGATGGTGTTGAGCATCGCCTGGCGCTCATGGGTGATGGCGAACAGGCGGGGGGCCGGCGGCGGAAGCTGGGGCAGCAGAGCCAGCTGGCGGGTCGCCCGAGGGGGGACCTGGGGCCAGGAGGGGATGGGTTCGGCGGCCAGCGCAGGGGTGGCGAAGCTCAGTCCGAGGCCGGCGGCGAGGAGGGCCGCGCGGGAACGCTGAAGGATCGTCAAAACAGAAACTGCGAAGGACAGAACCGAAACCGATGGGCTCGACCGGGGTCGGGATCGGCGGCTACGGCGTGGAGTGCTGGAGCTGAACGGCGCTGAAAAGTGAGAGAAGAACTGCAGCGCAGGCCAGATGCCAAACGGGTGTGATTCTGGAAATCAAAAAGTTCGGCCCACCTTGGCTATGTACGGCCCCGCAGAGGATGCTGTTAGTGACGCTCGCACAACTGTCCACTGGTATCAACAATCACGCCCATGCTTTGAATCAAAGACTGCGTCTTTATCGCGCCTGCTTCAAACCACAGCATTTTCGTGAAGCTCCCCCCTATCGATAGGCACTGCTGATCGCTTCTCCGCAATCGCCAGCAGCGCTTCGGCCGCCTCCGAGGCTCCCTCTGCCGCCAGCGGCCCTCCTTCCGGGGGCAGCAGGGGTTGGTCCAGTTCCCACTCCCCAGCCTCGAAGGCAGCCGGTTCCAGCAGGCGATGGTGGCCATGGCGTCGCAGGGCCTCCTCCAGCACCGGAGCTTCCGCAAAACCCGAGCGGCGCACCAGATGGATGCCCAGCCCCTGGCTGAACGCCTCGCAGAAGCTGCTGTAGCCCGGTTTGGTGATCAACCGCGAGCAGAGGGGCATCAGATCGAGGGGCCGCACCCCGGCGGGAAACGGCCGACCATTGGGCTCCTGGGCCAGCTGGGGGTCGGGACCGAGCAGCACATGATCCGGCCAGAGGCGCAGCAGTCCGGGGTCATAGGCCTTGCCCATGCCCCCGAAGCTGATCAGCACGCAGCGCTCACGGTCGGCCGGCAGCTGCAGCTGCTGGGCCAGTGCAGCGCAGTCCAGTCTGGGAACGGAGCTGGTCAGGCCGATTCTCAGCGCCGGTATCCCCCACTCCATCGGCAGGTCCAGGGGGCAGTGCAGCAGCAGGTCGCCGCGGCGATAGAGCTCCCGGCAGGCCGCCGCCCGGGCGATGAAGGGGCCGCCCATCGGCTCGTAGATCGCATCCCAGCCGAAGCTGGCCAGCCAGATCAGGGGCAGAGCCAGTCGGCCGGCCAACAGGGCTGCGGCCGGTGGCACATCCGCCAGGACCACCGCCGGCTCCCCCTGGGCTGCCAGCCAGGCGGCCTCGCGTTCGAGCTGGGCGGGAAGGTCGCGGTCCAGCTGCTCCAGGGCCTCCAGGGTGGCCTCGGGATCAGCCCCGAGGGCATCGGCCTGCACCACCCCCACATCCCAGCGGCAGGGTCGCAGCTCATGGCGGATGCCACCCAGGGCGAGGTTCAGGAACGCCGGACTGACGGCGCTGGAGATGACCAAGCGCCAATCCGGTCGGCGCTGGGCCAACGCCTGCAGCACCGATGCGGTGCGCGAGGCATGGCCATAGCCATGGCTGCTGAGGCAGATGTAGATCAGCATGGGATCGGGGCTTCGCTGGCCTGCCAGAGCAGTTGTTCGTAAAGCAGCGTTCCATCGGGCCGATACCAACGGTGGCTCGCCCGCTGCAGGCCATGGTCGTTGAGATGGATCCAGCTGAAATGGCGCAGCTCCCTCCCTTCAGGGTCGCGGCCATGGCGCGGGACGCAGGCGGCGTTGAGATAGGCGGTGCCGCGCCGGTCGCGCAGGAAGGTCAGGCGCTCCCCCTGGGAGCGCCTGAGGCTGTGGTGCATGTGGCCGAACACCACCAGCGGCAGGGGGCGCTGGCGTTGGATCCGTTCCACCGCCAGCGCCAGGTCCTGATCACCCCAGTCGCAGGCCGGACGCTTCCAGTCGCGGCCGCAGGGAGCATGGGCCTCGCTTCCCAGCCCGCTCGGACCACAATGGGCCAGCAGCACCAGGGGTAGGGAAGGATCCGCCGTCAGGGCGGCACGGCAGATGCGATCGGCCGATTCCTCCATCCCAACCGGTCCGAACACCGCCCTGGAGGCCCTGGAGAGGTGGTGCCCTCCGCCGGCGGTGGCCGGACGCCCACCCACCACCGCAACCCCTGGGGGCTGGAGCGTGCGCAGGCCCCAGCCGCAATGGAGCTCACCGAGGCGGTCCAACTGGCGCTGCAGCCGATCGCCACTGGCATCCCGGCCGGCGTCATGGTTGCCCAGCACACAGGCAAGGGGCAGTTCCAGCTCCCGCAGCAGAAGGGGAATGCGGCCGCCACCCTCGCTGAAATCACCGACCAACAGCAGGGCGTCGGGGCGGATGGCCGCCAGCAGGCGGTGGTCCGAACCATCCCACTGGTCGTGGAGGTCACCGGCGATGGCGATCTGCAGCTCGGCCATCGACGGCGCCTCCCTAGGCTGCCATCCATCCTGACCGACGCCAGGAATCGGTTGATCCTCACCCCGCCCCGTCCGGGCCCAGCGGCCGCCCAGGCCGCCTCTGCCCAGGCCATGCCCTCCGCCAGTGCCGCCGCCGCTGCCCCCGCTCCGGTGCAGAGCCTGCCGCCGTTGAACCCATCCGGGCTGACATCCCCCCCCGCCGCGGCCGATCTTCCTGCCGCCATCGAGGCCCTGCGCCGGCAGCGCAAGGCGGTGATCCTGGCCCACTACTACCAGGAGCCCGAGATCCAGGACATCGCCGATGTGATCGGTGACTCCCTCGAACTCTCCCGCCGCGCCGCCGCCACCGATGCCGAGGTGATTCTGTTCTGCGGGGTCCATTTCATGGCGGAGACCGCGAAGATCCTCAACCCAGGTCGCACCGTGCTGGTGCCGGACCTGGCGGCCGGCTGCAGCCTCGCCGATGGTTGCCCCGCCGATGCCTTCGCCGCCTTCCGGGCCCAGCATCCCGACCACTACGTGGTGAGCTACATCAACTGCTCGGCGGCGGTCAAGGCCCAGAGCGATCTGATCTGCACCAGCAGCAATGCGGTGGCGTTGGTGCGCCAGCTGCCTGAGGACCGGCCGATCCTGTTCGCTCCGGACGCCAACCTGGGCCGCTGGGTGGCCCGCCTGACCGGCCGTGCGCTGACGCTATGGCCCGGCAGCTGCATCGTGCACGAGACCTTCAGCGAACAGGCGTTGCTGCAGCTGCAGCTGGAGCATCCGGAAGCCGAGGTGATCGCCCATCCCGAATGCCAGCCCCACCTCCTCGACCTGGCCGACTTCATCGGGTCGACCAGCAAGCTGCTGGAGCGGGTTCAGAGCAGTCCGGCCCCCAGCTTCATCGTGCTCACCGAACCCGGCATCCTGCACCAGATGCACCTGCGGGCGCCCCACAAGACCCTTCTGGCCGTTCCGGGCAGCGATGGCTGCAGCTGCAATGCCTGCCCCTACATGCGACTGAACACCCTGGAGAAGGTCTGGCACGCCCTGGCGACCCTGGAGCCGGCGATCGAGCTGGAGGAGGAGCTGCGCCTGCGGGCCCTCGTGCCGATCCAGCGGATGCTGGCGATGAGCGCCTGATCCTGCCGATGCCGACCGTCCCGCCACCCCGGTGAGCCTTCCCGCCGATGGGCTGCTGCGCCTGAGCCCCGAGGGTCTCCACTGCCCTGTGGCGGATGTCTGGATCGATCCCTGGCGGCCGGTGCCCCATGCCCTGATCACCCATGGCCATGCCGATCACGCCCGGCCGGGCAGCGGCGAATACTGGGCGATCGGCAGCGCCGAGGGCATCCTGCGCCGCCGCCTCGGTGCCTCGATCGACCTCCATGGCCTCAGCTATGGCCAGATCCTGCGGCGCAACGGTGTGCGCATCTCCTTCCACAGCGCCGGCCATGTGTTGGGTTCAGCCCAGATCCTGCTGGAGGCCGGCGGTGAGCGCTGGCTGGTCAGCGGTGATTTCAAGCGCCAGGCCGATCCGAGCTGTACCCCCTTCGAAGCGGTGCGGGCCGATCTGCTGATCAGCGAGGCCACCTTCGGCCTGCCGATCTACCACTGGCAACCCACCGCCACCGTGGTGGCTGAGCTGATCGCCTGGTGGCGATCAGCGCCGCAGCGGGCTTCGGTGGTCTTCTGCTATGCCTTCGGCAAGGCCCAGAGGCTGCTGGCCGAACTGCACCGGGCCGGGGTCGAGGAGGAGGTGCTGCTCCATGGGGCCATTCAGGCCCTGATGGATCCCTATCGGGCCGCCGCGGTGCCCATGCCCCCCACCCGGCCCCTCTCCGAACTCGACCGCAGCGCTTCGCTCGCCGGACGCCTGGTGCTGGCCCCACCGGCAGCCCAGGGCAGCAGCTGGATGGCACGGTTGCGCGGCGCCCAGTGCGGCCTGGCCAGCGGCTGGATGGCGGTGCGCGGCGCCCGGCGGCGCCGCGGCAGCGGCAGGGGTTTCGTGCTCAGCGACCACGCCGATTGGCCCGGATTGCTGCAAACGGTGCGGCAGTCACAGGCCAGACGGGTGGTTCTCACCCATGGCCAGGGGGAAAATCTGGCCCGCTATCTGCGCGAGGAGGAGGGGATCGACTGCAGCGTGCTGAGCCGCGACGATGGACGGAGTGAATCCCGCAGCGAAGAAGACTGAAGGGCGCGGCAGTGAGCGGTCCGCAGGATGGAAGCAGGGCGCGTCGGTGCTGCAGCAGAAAGGAGGACTGAAGGGGTCCAGATCAACAAGGCTGCTTTGAATCTGAAGGTGACTGAGGTGCCGACAAGGCATGTTTCACCCCCTCAGCCTGAATGCCATGAACGACCGTTTGCGGATCATGCAACGCCAGCCCCGGCGGATTTCAATCACCCTGAGCTATCACGTCCATGAGTCACTTCTGCAGCGCTCAGAGGAGGAGGGCCGCTCGATGTCCAATCTCTGTGCCTTTCTGCTTGAGGATGCCCTCCGCCATCAGAACGGCCAGCCCCTGCTCAGCGGCAATGGTCATGCAGCCATTCATAACGGCCAGGAAGCCAGGGCCCGCCAGCGTTCACCCTTCTGAGTGAGGGCTGGCCACCAGGGGCGCTTGCCTCAGGGCAGCGGCATGGCGCAGGCAAGGCTGCTGCATCAACCACCGGCATCACTGAACAGGGCTTGGCTGGTGGAGCCCACGCTTGCCTGCATGCCATGGCTCTGAAGAAATGGGAACCGCTCCAGGAACTCGATGACCTGCTCGAGCGCAGTCGTCGCGGCCTCGGCCTACTCCCTTGGAGGGGTCGGGAATGGATGGGTGAACTCGACTGGTCACCACGGGTGGATATCGGCGAAGCCGATGGCACCTACCTGATCAAGGCCGAGGTTCCCGGTGTCAAGAAGGAGGATGTCAAGGTATCGATTGCCGATGGCGTGCTCACCCTCCAGGGCGATCGCCACGAGGAGGAAGAAACGCAGGGATTGCAATTCCATCGCGTTGAGCGTTTCCACGGTAGTTTCAGCCGCAGCTTCACCCTCCCCCCCACCATTGATCCCCAGCAGATCAAGGCCACCTTTCAGGACGGTGTGCTCAGCGTGACCCTCCACAAACGACCCGGCAGCGAGAGCACCGCCCAGCAGGTGCCGGTCGAGTGAGCGGCGGCGGTCCCAGCGGCTCCATGGCCGGGGCCCGTCGCTACAGAATGGGGCGATGCGCTCCTTCTGCCGGCTCTTCGAGGAGCTTGACCGCGGCGAGGGCAACCTGGCCCGGATCCAGGCTCTGGCCAGCCATCTGCAGCGACTCGACCCGGCCGATGCCGCCTGGACCCTTCACCTGTTGCTCGGCAAGCAGCGGCGGCGGCTGATCACCGCCCGCCGGCTGCGGCTCCTCGCCCAGGAGATCACCGGCATGCCGGAGTGGCTGATCGAGGCCTGCCATGCCCAGGTGGGTGACACGGCGGAGACGATCGCCCTCCTTCTGGTGGGCCAGGGCCGTTCCGCCGAGGGGGCGAATGCCATCGATTCCCCACCCACCTCGGCCGCCGCCCTCTCCCCCAGGCCATCGCCCCCCGCCGCCGCCAACCTCGACCCAGCCGCAGCCGACTGGCCGTTGCAGCGCTGGATGGAGGAGGAGCTGCCCCGTCTGGCCGGCCTGGATGGGGCGGAGCAGGCGGCGGCGCTCGCCGCCCATTGGCAAGCCCTTGTGGGCGGCGAGATCCTGGTGCTGAACAAGCTGCTGACCGGCGCCTTCCGGGTGGGGGTGGGTCCGGGATTGGTGGTCAAGGCCCTGGCCCTGGCCAGCGGCCTTGAGGAGAGCCTGCTGCAGCATCGGCTGATGGGTGAGTTCCGCCCTTCGGCCGCCGCCTGGCAGGCCCTGCTGGCAGCCCCGTCGGCGGACGCGGTTCCCGCCAGTCGCCCCTACCCGTTTCAGCTCGCCTGCCCCCTGGAGCCTGAGCGCCTGGCGGGCTGGACGCCATCGGCCTGGCTGGCGGAATGGAAATGGGATGGCATCCGCGCCCAGCTGATTCACCGCAGCGGTGAGCTGTTCCTCTGGAGCCGCGGCGAGGAGCTGATCAATGCCAGCTTCCCCGACCTTCTGGCCCCGGCCGCAGGGCTGCCGGAGGGCACCGTGCTCGATGGGGAGCTGCTGGTCTGGCCAGCGGCTGAACCGCGGCCGAGCAGCTTCGGCGAGCTGCAGCGGCGCCTGGGCCAGCGGCGACCCTCCACCAGGCTGCTGGCCCAGGCGCCGGCCACCTATGTGGTCTACGACCTGCTCGAAGCGGAGGGCGTCGACCAGCGGCCCCAGCCGCTGCTGGAGCGGCGCCGCCGGCTCGGGCTCCTGCTGGAGGCGCTGGGCCAGCCCCAGTTGCGTCCCTCCAGCCCGTTGCCCCTGGCCGATTGGGACGACCTGGAGCGCTGGCGGGCCCGGGCCCGCGACAGCGGCGCCGAAGGCGTGATGCTCAAGGACCTGGCGGCGCCCTACGGCAGTGGCAGGCAGCGGGGCCCGTGGTGGAAGCACAAGCTCGATCCGCTTCGCCTGGATGCGGTGCTCCTTTATGCCCGCAACGGCCGAGGTCGCCGGGCGAATCTCTATACCGATTACACCTTCGCCCTCTGGACACCGGAGGACCAGCCCATCCCGCCAGGCAGCGGCGGGTCCTCAGGCGATCCCCCGATGGCCGGAGCTGCGGAGCCCTGGGCTGAGGGCAGCGCGGCGGCGGCGATCGGCGCCGAACCGGAGGGCGCGCGAACGGGTCGCCGGCTGGTGAGTTTCGCCAGCGCCTATTCAGGACTGAGCGATGCCGAGCTGGTGGAGATCGATCGCTGGATCCGTCGCCACACCACCGAGCGCTTCGGGCCGGTGCGGGCCGTGCAGCCCGAACTGGTGTTCGAGCTGGCCTTCGAGGGGGTGCAACGGTCCAGCCGCCACCGCAGCGGCATCGCGGTGCGCTTTCCCCGGATCAGCCGTTGGCGGCGCGACAAGCCGGCCACCGAGGCCGATACCCTCGCCACGGCCCTGGCCCTGATCCAGCCGTGACGCCACGCCGCGCCGCCGTTCCCTGCCAGGCCTCCGCTCTCGCCCAGGCCTCCGCGGGGCCCGGAGCCGCCTCCGCCGCGACCCTCCAGGCCGCCGAACCGGATCCCCTGGCGCCGATCGAGGCCTGGTTCGCCCGCAAGGGCTGGACGCCGATGGACTTCCAGCGCCAGTGCTGGCAGGCCTGGCTGGAGGGCCACAGCGGCCTGCTCCAGGTGCCCACCGGCTCCGGCAAGACCTATGCGGCGGTGCTGGGTCCGATCGCCGAGCTGCTGGCCTCTGCGGCTGACCCGGCCAGAGCAGTGGCGTCAGCCGGCATCGCCCTGCTGATCCTCACCCCCCTGCGGGCCCTGAGCCGGGACCTGGCCCTGGCGATCCGCGAACCGATCGAGGCCATGGACTGGCCCCTGCGGGTGGGTCTGCGCCATGGCGACACCGGCGCCAGCGAACGGGCCCGCCAGCTCAAGGCACCGCCCGAGATTTTGATCACCACCCCCGAATCCCTCGCCCTGCTGCTCAGCGGTCCCCATGCGGAGCGTCTGTTCAGGGGGCTGCGCGGGGTGGTGATCGATGAATGGCACGAGCTGCTCGGCAGCAAACGGGGCAGCCAGACCGAGCTCTGCCTGAGCTGGTTGCGCCGGCGACGGCCGGACCTGCGCACCTGGGCGATCAGCGCCACCATCGGCAACCTCGAGGAGGCCGCCCGGGCGGCCGTGGGCTGCGGCGTTGAGCCGCGCATCATCACGGCCAGGCTGGAACGGCGCACCACCATCCGCAGCCTGCTGCCCGAGGCGATCGATGGCTTCCCCTGGGCCGGTCACCTGGGCCTGCGCATGCACGAGGCCCTGGTGGCGGCCCTCGACCCGGAGATCACCACCCTGCTGTTCACCAACACCCGCAATCAGGCGGAGCGCTGGTTTCAGTGCCTGCGCTGGGCCTGTCCGGAGATGGAGGGCCGCCTGGCTCTGCATCACAGCGCCATCGACCGCTCCGAGAGGGAGGCGATCGAGGCGGGGGTGAAGCAGGGATCGGTCCGGTGGGTGGTCTGCACCAGCTCGCTCGATCTGGGGGTGGATTTCCAGCCGGTGGAACGGGTGGTGCAGATCGGCAGCGCCAAGAACCTGGCGCGGCTGCTGCAGCGGGCCGGCCGTTCCGCCCACAGCCCGGGCGGCTGCAGCGAGGTGATCTTCCTGCCCACCAACGCCCTGGAGCTGCTGGAGGTGAGTGCGATGCGGCGCGGTCTGGCGGCGGGGCTGGTGGAGCACCGCACCCCACCCCAGGCTCCCCTGGATGTGCTGTTGCAGCACCTCACCGGCCTGGCCTGCGGCGCGGGGTTCGAACCGGAGCAGGAGTGGGTGGCGGTGCGCAGCTGCTGGAGCTACCGCAGCCTCAGCCGCGACGACTGGCAGTGGTGCCTGCGTTTTCTTGAGGAGGGCGGCGACTGCCTGGGGGCCTATCCGCGCTTCCGCAAGCTGGAGCGGCAGCCGTTGGGTGGAGGGGATGCAGGAGCAGGGGTGGGGGGGCTGTCGCGGCTTGAGGCGGAACCCAGCGACGACGGGGACGGCGGCGCCGTGATGGGTGCGCTGGCGATGTTGGAGCGGCCTGAGCGCGAACCGGGCGATGGAGCCAGCGACGAGGTTGGCGGCGATGGCGGCGATGGTCGAATCCAGCGCCGGATCGAACCCGGAATGCCCTTCCTCTACAGGGTCCGCGAGCCCGCCATCGCCCGCCTGCACCGGCTGCAGATCGGCACGATCACCGCCGATCGCGCCGTCACGGTGCGCTTCGTGCGCGGCGCTGTGCTGGGTCATGTGGAGGAGATGTTCATCTCGCGCCTCAAGCCTGGTGACACCTTTTTCTTCGCTGGCCGTGGTCTGGAGTTTGTGCGGCTGCGGGAGATGACAGCGATGGTGAAGGCCTCCAGCCGCAAGAGCAGCACGGTGCCGGCCTGGTCCGGAGGTCAGATGGCCCTCTCCGACCTGCTCAGCCGCCAGCTGCGCCTGGAGGTGAGCCGCTGCGCCGCCGGCGAGCTCGACACCGCCGAGCTGCAGGCGCTGGCGCCGCTGCTTGATCGCCAGGCCGATCTCTCCCGCATCCCAGCACCCGGCGAGCTGCTGGTGGAGGTCTGCCGCAGCCGTGAGGGCAGCCATCTCTATGCCTATCCCTTTGAAGGTCGCTTTGTGCATGAGGGACTGGGCTTCCTCTGGGCCTGGCGGCTGGCCCGGCTGCGCCGGGGAACGCTCACGGTGTCGGTGAACGACTACGGCTTCGAGCTGCTGGCCCCGCGCAGCTATCCCTTCGCTGAGCTGTTCGAGGCCCACGGGCCGGAGCTGCTGGCTGGGGAGGGACTGGTGGCGGATCTGGAGATGGCGATCAACCTTTCGGAGCTGTGCCGCCGCCGCTTTCGCGCCATCGCCCAGGTGGCGGGGCTGGTGAACAACGGCTATCCGGGCAAGGGCAAGAGCGGCGGTCAGCTGCAGATCAGCGCTGCCCTGTTGTTTGATGTGTTCAGCCGCCACGAGCCCGGCAACCGACTGCTGGCCCAGGCCCGGCGGGAGGTGCTGAGCGAACAGCTGGAGGTGGAGCGGATTGCGGCGGCCCTGGAACGGTTGCGGGCCGGATCGGTGCGGTTGGAGCGCACCGCCCGACCGGGACCGCTGGCCTTTCCGCTGCTGGCGGAGCGGCTCAACAACCGGATGAGCAATGAATCCGTCCTGGAACGGCTGACTCGGCTCCGCTCCGAGGCGGAACGGGCTGAAGGAATCGGGGCCTTCGCCGATTGAGGGCAACCGGTCACGGGCAATCGGCCCCGGGCTGCCGGGCAGGGCGTTGCCTGAGGATCAGGCGCGCTCCAGCCGTTTGACGATGTAGAGCATCAGGGCGAGGGAGGCCGCCAGGGCGATCAGCAGGGCGATGGTCATGGCGGAGTGGACGAGGCAAAGTTCGCGCATTATCGGCGCCGATCGGCGGCCGGCGCCGTTGGGCGCTGTCCCAGCCGCCCGGTCCTGGCCCCATCGCTCCCGGAACGCATCAGGATGGACAGGCATGGGGCGCGGTCCAGGCGGGCCGGCTCCCGCCAACGCCGGCCTGGAGGTGGGGGATGGATGAGCCGCCGGAGCCGCTGGAGCTGGTGTTTGTGTACGGCACCCTCAAGCGCGGCCAGGTGAACCACCACTGCCTGGCGGCGGCCCGTTGGCTCGGTGAGGCCGAACTGCCGGGTCTGGTGCTGCACGACCTGGGGCCCTTCCCGATGGCGGTGCCGGGGGATGGCTGCATCCAGGGCGAGCTCTATGCCGTGGACACGGCCGCTCTGGAGCGGTTGGACCATCTGGAGGGCTGCCCTCGCCTCTATCGACGCCAGCGCCTGCCGCTGGGGGATGGGCGCCAGGCCTGGGTGTATCTGGGCCGGCCGCGGCAGGTGCGGCACTCCCCCGTTCTGGCCGATGGCGTCTGGAGGGGGCGACGCCCGGCCGCAGACAGGTCGCGAACTTAGGAACCGAGGTATCGCGGCCCGCTGAGCCCTGGAGGCCTGAAACCCTGGAGCTCTGAAGCCTTGAAACCCTGAAACCCTGGAGCACTGAAACCCTGTAACCCCGGAGCCCAAGAGCCGCAGAGCCCTGAAACCCTGAAACCCTGGAGCCCAAGAGCCGCAGAGCCCTGAAACCCTGGAGCCCTGGAGCCGTAGAACCACGGAACCGCGGAACCGCGGAACCGAGCCACAGAGGCGCCCCTTGGGCGACGGTCGACAGACCGGGCCCCGAACCAAGGCAGATCCAGGCGGGCGCCAATCGCGGCGACATCTGCCACCCAGGTCAGCAGGAACGCCGCGGCACCCTCGTCGTGAGACCTGTTGCACAGCCACGGTCGGCCCATTGGCATGGCGCCTCCCTCTCGATGCGGATGATTGCGGTTGTCCCGCTCCAATGGACAGGTCGCCAAGCCGCCTGCCTAACCGAGAATGAACATCAGGTGAGACCCCCGCTTGGCAACAGCGCGGGATCTCCCGATGGATCCGGGGCCGATACGGCTGCGGAGCACAAACGGCCAGGAGCCGTGCCGGCGCGGAGCCGTCCGATCCGCTGCCGGGCGCCGCGGCGATCCGCCCCCCGGGACGGTTCCGCCGATGGCGGCATCCACCCTGCTCATCCCAACCCCACCAGCGCTCGGGCCGTCACCCCCAGCCCCAGCAGCGCCGCCAGCTGGCCCAGCCAGGCCCAGCGATCAGGCAACAGCAGGCGCCGCAGCAGCACCGCCGATCCCGCCACCCCGATCGCCACCACCAGGCTCTGACAGAAGCCGATCACATGGGGATCGGCCTGCCAGGCCGGCAGATGGCTGAGCCAGGCGGCGGGCTCCCCAGGGTTTGCGGCCCTGGTCGCCAGGGGTGCCAGGGTGACCGGCAACAGCAGGCCCGCCTCGGCCATGCCGAGGTGGAGGTGATCAGCCAGCAGGGCCGCCCAGAGCAGAGGCAGCAGGGCATAGAGCAGCAGCCAGGGGCGGCGGCGACCGGGCAGCAGCCGGGAGCCGACGGTCCGCAGCAGCAGCCAGAGGGCTGCCGGGAGGGCCAGGGCCAGGCTGCTGATCGCCAGGCGGGGCAGGAGGGGCCCGGCGGCCAGGGAGAAGGCTGCGGCGCTGGCATCGGCTGCCGGCAGGTGAGAAGCAAGCAAGGCGCCCGCCGTTGCGGTTGGCTGGAGGAGGGCAGGCAGCCAGCCGAGCAGAGCTTCGGCGTGATGGAGGCAGAGTCCGCCGGCCAGCACCAGGATCAGCCCCGCTTCCCCAGGGGGGGGATCCATGCCGCGCTGCAGATCAGCGGCGGGGGGACGAAGCCGCAGGGTCACCGAGCGATGGGGGCAGGCCTGGGCGCAGGTGAGGCAGAGCACGCAGTTGCGGTTGTCGGCCAGGTGGGCCGGATGGGTGCCCACCGGGCAGCCGGCGGTGGCCAGGCCTTCGCCCTCGGCCGGGCCGCCCTTGAAGCAGGCGAAGCTGCTGCAGCTGCCGCTGCAGGTGCCGATCTGGGCCCGCAGTTCGCTGATCGCCAACTTGGCGAACAGGCCATTCATCCCGCCGACCGGACAGAGATAACGACACCAGAAGCGCTTCTCAAACCGCATCGAACCGATCACCGCTCCTGCGGTGATCAGCAGCAGCAGGCAGCTGCTCTGCCAGGCGGTGTTCTCCAGGTCTCCCAGGGCCTCCCAGAGGAGGATGGCGGCGAAGCCGGCCGCCAGGGCCGGCGCTCCCCAGCCATCGCTGCTGCCCCGGGGCCAGCGGGCCGGCTGCCAACCCAGGGCCCGGGCGGCCCGCTGGCTGATCTCGCCCCACACCATGAAAGGACAGAAGGAGCACCAGAGCCGTCCCACCAGCGGATAGGTGAGCAGGATCAGGGGCCACCACCAGGCCCAGAAGAGGTTGAGGGCGCCGTTGTGGTGGCGGTCCTGGGGACCGAGCCAGAGCCAGAGGTTCACCGCCACGAACAACCAGCTCACCAGGCCGAACAACAGGGTGTTCCAGAGCCGTGGTGAACGCATCCAGCGCCGCAGCTGGGGCTTCCATCGCCAGAGCTCGAAGCGGCTGCGGGCTTGCTGGCGGGGCTCGGTCCAGAAGACGTCTTCGGGCAGCAGGGCTGGACGGCTGCCGGCGCACTGGCGCATGGCTCGATCGATCAGCTGGCTGAGTTCGCGCAGATTGCCTGGGAAGTCGTAGGTCTGCAGCCGTTTCACCAGAGCCGGATCCACCTGCGGTGGAGGGCTCCAGCCGAGGCTGCGGGCCTTCTGGCGCACGCCATAGCGCAGCCATTCCCCCAGGTCCTGGCGCCGCACCCGCAGGGGCGGCACCCGGACGGTGCGGCCGATCGCCTCGAAGCCCGGCAGCGAGGTTTCGGCTGTGAAGAAGAGGCGACCGGCGAAATGGCGCAGCTCACCGCTGCTGGTTCGCCACTGCCGTTGCACGGCAAGCTCCTGCAGGAGCGGCAACAGGGCAGGGTCCACCCTGTCGACCTGATCGATCAGCAGGCCGCCAGCGCCCACCAGATCGACCAGGGCACGGCCGTCGGCACCGAGGGAGAACAGCTCGGCGCCGTCGCTGCGCAGCAGGGCCCCGTTGAGACGCAGCAGGGGGGCCTTGCGCGCCCCGGAGCCGTAGTGGATCAGGGCGGCGATGTTGTCCTTCTCCAGGCCCGGTTCACCGCTGATCAGGACCGGATCTCTGGCGGGGGCGGCAGCGGCGGCGCGGATGGACTCCCGCAGGCCCTGGGCATAGCGGCTGCTGCCGACGATGCCGCGGCGCACCCGACCCAACAGATAGGGGGCCAGCCGCACAAGATCCTGACCCGAAGCTTCTGCTGCTGGGGAAGCGGGGACAGCGGGCGTGGCGAGGGGCTGAAGATCGTCAGACAACGGGGACACAGGGCGGAGGGATGGGGGCGGGGTAGCGCAGAGCCATCATCGAATGCCAAGGCCGTTTCTCTAGTGCTGGCTGACTGGCGGAAGCAGGCGGAAGCTGGCGGTCGCGAGGAATTTTTCCATCACTTGTAGCGGTTTCTTTGCGTCTGGAAGGCCTGTTTCGCCGCCAACCATCAGCATGGATATCTTGCAAGGAAATCGTGTAAGGAATCCGCGTATGGACCCAGTGCATGGAAACCGTTTATGGAAACCGTGCATGGAATCCGGCACTGAAAACTCACACTAATACTAACAGTAAAACTAAAACTAAAACTAAAACTAGAACTAGCGCTGAATACCAACCTTGAAACTCATGCTGAATACCAACACTGAAACCAACACTGAAACCAACACTGAAACCAACACTGAAACCAACACTGAAAATCGACTCAGAAAACCGCCCCTGACAACCTTCTCGCAAGGGCAGCTCGGAAAGTTGAGATTCCAGCGTCATCCAGCCATTGAGACTCATTGCTTCGACAGGGCCGACTTGGCTCCGAATCGACGGAAAAGGCAATGTTTCGAGGTGCCCTGAAGATTGTCTCTAAAAACTGTCGATGGAAACCGTCGATGGAACCTGTCGATGGAACCTGTCGTTGGAACCCGTGGATGCACTCCATTGATGGATGGCAGGGTCTGGTTTCCTCCCCACCAAGGGGCTCCTTTGCCCCTGCAGATTCCCTGACGATTTCCCCTGGGCCAGGCGCGGTGCTCCCGGCTCTTCCCCTGGCGTCGCGCGGTTGTCAGCGTCGCTCTGACCCTTCCTACCCCTACTCCCACTCCCACTCCCACTCCCACACCTACCCCCACTCCCACTCCCACTCCCACTCCCACCCCAATGTCAGTCGTTGCCCATCGTTGCCCGTGGAGTCCTGGCTCAGCGCTGGCCGCCGGGCGCTGCCCCTCAGGCGCCTGCCCTGGGATCGCTGGAGCCAGCCGCTGGGGGTGTCCGTTCGGGACGTGCTGGAGGATCAGGCGGTGCCGCTGCTGAGGCGTGGCCGGCCGCGCCATGGTGATGCCAACCCCGGAGTTGATGGGCGATGCTGCGCTCAGGCCCTGGGCGGAGAAGGAGAAGTAACCCGGCGCGATTCGCCGGCTGCCGAGCCCATCCACCCGTTGCAGGATTCGCATCCGAGTCGCTCGTTGCATGGTCTTGCATCGCTCTGGCGCCCGATTGTTCTCTGATCTCTGAGGGTATGGTCAGGGCAAGGTCAGGGCACGGTGAGGGCATGGGGGATGGCCGCCGGCTTTGGCTCGATGGGAGAAATCCGTTAAAGTTCAGCCATTCACTGCATCGCGTGTGTGCCGCAGGCCTCCAGCCGTCAGATGCTGCCCGCCAGGCCCTGGAAGGTGTTCCTGTCCCATACATCCGAGCTGCGCCTCTATCCCCAGGGCGAACTGTCTTTTGTCAATCAGGCCGAGCGGGCCGTGAGTGCCAGCGGCCATGTGATTGTGGATATGGCGGACTTTCCCGCCCTGGATCAGGTGCCCGCCGAGGTGTGTGTGAAGCGGGTGCGGGATTGCGATGTGTATGTCGGCCTTTTTGGTCTGCGCTACGGCTCGCCTGTGCGCGATCAACCGACGCGCTCGTACACCGAGCTGGAATTCGATACCGCCACCGAGGCCGGCCTGCCACGGTTGATCTTCATCGTCGACTCCAGCTCGACCCAGTCGGGCGTGCCCCTGTCCGCCGTTCAGGATCACCGCTACGGCGAACGGCAGGAGGCGTTCCTGAAGCGCGTCTGCGACAGCGGCCTGACGGTGCAGCGGTTCCGCAATCCAGATGATCTGCGGGACAAGGTGAACCGGGCTCTCGGGGCGCTGGCTGGCCCTGGGCCGCAGCGCGTTGCCGCCGCCGTGGCCGCCTCGCGCCCCGTGCCCGAACTGTTGCCCTACCTGCCGGATCGGGATCCGCAGGAGGCGCGGATACGCACCGCCCTGCTGGGATGGATGCAGGCGGATCGGGCTGGTCCGCTGGTGGTGATCCTGCATGGCGAGGAGGATCAGCGGCTGGAACGCTTTCGCGATCGCGTGGTTCAGGCCATGCTTCCCACCCTGTTCGGTGCCACGTTTACCAGTCGCGACTACCATCTCCCCTGGCCTGCGGACCTCCTCCCAGACGCGCGGTTTTGCGATCAGTTTCGTCAACGGATCAACCATCACCTGTTGGCAGAAAGCACGGGTGAGGTTCCGACGCTGGCGGCGCTGTCAGCGCTGGCGGATCGTGCGGCTCCGCTGCTGCTCTGGAGTTCCCTTTACACCGACGACTGGGGACCTCAGGGTGCGCAGCGCTTTGCGCAGGTGTGTCGCTTCTGGCGGGAGGATTCCCTGTTTGCTGATCTGCCTGTGATCCACTGGATTGCGATCAAGTATAAGAAGCCTCCCGCCTATCAGCCCAGAATCCCCTGGCTGCGTTGGTTGGAGCGGCGTTATTGGCAGCACCGCCACATGCGGCGGCGATTGCGGCGGCGCAACGGCCAGATTCGCGCCACCCTCCATGGGCTTGATCGCTCGGATTCGGGTGGCCGCTCGCCACTGGTGCTGCCGGAGCTGACCAGCGTGCGCCGCGGCGATGCGGAGAGCTGGGCACGCAGCCAGCCGGTGCGGCAGTTTCTGAGGGAGCAGAGCCCTCAGGGGCTGGAAGATGCTGTCGTCGCGTTCTACCGTCACTGGGAATACGAGCGGGGCATGGCGGAGATCCCATTGGAGGAGCTGGGGCGCTTCCTTCTGGAGCAATTGAGGCAGGCGGCGGCGGGGCCACGATGAGCGAGCCTTTTGCCTTCTTCCGCGGCGATCGCCAGCAGCAGCCGGGTGTGGCGGATCGGCTGCCACCGCCCCTGTCCTCCCAGCTGCGCCAACCCGCGCGCTATCTGGTGGAGGAGGGGCTGCGGGATGCCTGCAATGTGGCCCTGCTGCTGGGCCAACCCCTGCTGCTCACCGGTGAGCCCGGCACCGGCAAGTCGCGCTTTGCCCATGCCCTGGCCTGGGAATTCGGCCTCGGAGAACCGTTGGTCCACGAGGTGAAATCGACAAGCGTCGCCCGCGATCTCTTCTATCACTACGACGCCCTCAGGCGCTTTCAGGACATCCAGAGCGGCCTCGCCGCCGCGGACGCCCCCGCCAGCCGCTACCTGACGATCAACGCCCTCGGCCAGGCGATCCTCCGCTCCCTGGCCCCCGCCGACCTGCCGGCCGCCCTGGCGGGCCTGACCGAGGGTGGTGCCCCCCGGCGATCGGTGGTGCTGGTGGATGAGGTGGACAAGGCCCCGCGGGATTTTGCCAACGATCTGCTCAATGAGCTGGAGAATCTTTATTTCCGTCTGCCGGAATTGGGTGATCTCAAGCTGCAGGCCGATCCCCAACGGCTGCCTTTGCTGGTGCTCACCAGCAATTCCGAACGGGATCTACCGGATGCTTTCCTGCGCCGTTGCGTTTACTATCACATTGCCTTTCCAGATCGGCAGCGGCTGGAGCAGATCGTCGCTCTGCAGCTGCCCGATTTCCCCGCTGAATCCGCCCTGACGCGCGATGCCATCGGCTTGTTTCTGGAGCTGCGGGAACCGCGCAACCGGCTGCGCAAAAAGCCCGCCAGCGCCGAACTGCTGCTCTGGCTGCTCACCCTGCGTCGCCTGCTGGGCAGCAGCGCCGATGCCACGGGCCTGAAGGTCGCGGAGCACCACGCCATCGTGCTTCGCAGCCTGAGCGGCCTGATCAAAACAGCCGACGATCGGGACCAGGCCCAGCGGGTGGTGAACCAGTGGCTGGCCGGCTGAGCCCGGCCTGGCCGGCCCAGCTGGAGGAGCTGCTGGAGACCCTGCGGCAGGACGGCTTTCGGATCGGCGTGGCGGAGACCCTGCGGCTCCATCAGCTGCTGCTGGCGCTGGCCGACCGTGGCCTGCCCCTCGACAGCCCGGATCGGCTGGCGGGGTTGTTGGGGCCGGTGCTTTGCCGTTCGGCGAGCCAGCAGGCGGCCTTTCGGCGCCATCTGCGGCGTTGGTGGGAGGGTCCGGTGGCGGAGGCTGCGGCCGCGCAGGTGGGGTTGCAGGACGAGGTGCAGGACGAGGTGCAGGACGAGGAGCAGGACGAGGTGCAGCGCGCGGCGGAGGCGGAGGAGGCCGTCGCGGCGGGGCATCCAGGCCGGTCCGGCGCCGGGGTGGAGCTTGCCGCCGCCGCCCTGCGGGAGGCGCTGGAGGGGGTGGAGCGGCGCCGGCGGCGCTGGCTGCGCTGGGGGCCGGTGGCGCCGCTGGGGCTGCTGCTGGCCGCTGCCGTCGTGGCAGGGGCGGGGCCGGGGGCGGAGTGGCTCCAGCGCCTGTGGAACCCGGCGCCCCAGGCCCGCGACACACCCGCCAGCCCCGTTCAGCCGGGCCCGCAACCCAACACCCCCGGGCCCGATGCCCCGCGGCCGATCCCGCCAGATCCGGCCGGCCCCGGCACTCCGGCTGAGACGCTCGCGCTGGCCCGGGAGGAAGGCGCCTGGCTGCTCCCTGGCGAGCTGGCGTTGCTGCTGGCGATCGGCTCCCTGTTGGCCCTGGTGGCGCTGGAGGCTGGCCTTCGCCTGTGGTGGTGGCGCCAGGCGTGGCTGGTGTTGCAGCGGCTGCCGGCCGAGGGCGAGCTCCAGCTGCACCGCATCGCCCTGGAGGCGATTGAGCCGGAGCTGCTGGCGCTCCCGGACGTGCACCGCCTCGGCCGTGCCCTCAACCGCTGGCGGCGCCTGCCTTCCAGTGAGCTCGATGGTGCCGCCACCGTGGCCGAAAGCCTGCGGCGCGGCGGCTGGCTCACCCCTCGCTACGGCGAGCGCCGTGGGCGGATCAGCTGGCTGTTTCTGCTGGACCAGGACAGCCTGGCCGATCAACAGACGCGCCACCTGCGGGCCTGGTTGGAGCGCCTGAGCCAGGAGGGGGTGCTGGCGGACTGGGTGTGCTTCCAACGGCAGCCGCTGGTGTGCCACGGCCCCGCTGGCCTGGGTCCGCGGCGGAGCCTGGCGGAGCTGGCCGCCCTCCATCCCGACGCGGTGGCGGTGGTGGTGGCCGATGGGGAGCGGTTCTTCAGCCCCGTGGACGGCACCCCCCAGCCCTGGATCAGGGCGCTCGCCGCCTGGCCCCATCGCGCCGCCCTCACCCCCCGGCCCGCGGCCCAGTGGGGCGCGGTGGAGGCGGAGCTGGGGCGGCTGATGCCGCTCCTGCCCGTTTCGGCGGCGGGGTTGCAGGCCCTCGGTCAGCTGGGGGAAACCGCCACAGCGCCCCGGGTGCTGGATGACGCCGCGGTGGAGCCGCCCGAGCCGGAGCTGCTGCGAGGGGGCGCCAGCCCCTGGCTGGAGCGCAACCCACCGGCGCCGGAGCTGGTGACCCGGCTCCTGGCCGACCTGCGCACCAGCCTGGGGGCGGAGGGATTCACCTGGCTGGCGGCCTGCGCGGTGTTTCCCGAACTGCACTGGACGATCACCGCCTACCTGGGCCAACGGCTGACCAGCGCCAGCGGCGTTGCCCTGCTGAAGGTGTGCCCCCTGCTGCGCCTGGCCCGCCTGCCCTGGTTTCGCCACGGCTTCCTGCCGGACTGGCTGCGGCTGCCGTTGATTGTGTCGCTGTCGCCGGAGCGCCAGAGGGAGGTGCGGGAGGCCCTGAGGGAGCTGCTGCTCGGCGCCGTGGCGGGCGGCGAGGTGGGTGCGGCCCAGCTCCTGGTGGCCACGGACCGGGCCAGGCGCCTGCCCCGTCTGCTGCCGCCGCTGCTGGAGCTGTTGCGGCGGCGGGGCGGCGCCGCCAGCCCGCTGCGGGACCATCTGTTTCTGCGCTTTCTGCAGGACCGGCCGCTGCTGGCGGCCGATGCGCCGGAGAGCCTGCGGCGGCTGCTGCCCGAGGGGAAGGGGGCGTCCTGGCATGGGCGGCGGTTGGGGGAGGTGGGACCCCGGGGCCTGGCGGTCGCCGCTGTGCTGGGGTTGGCGGTGGGGGCCGTGAGCCTGGTGGCGGTGCGGCAGGCGCAGCGGGCCTGGATCGCGGGGGTGGTGGAGGCGCCCGCGGCGGACGCGGCTGGTGCGGCGGCGGCGCGGCGGCTGCAGCGGGCGATCACGGCCCTGGGGCTGAGCCGCTCCAGCCTGATGCGCCTGGGGCCGGATCCGGAGCTGGCGGGGGTGGAGGGGGCGCTGGCGGATCGGATGGCGCAGCCGGGGGTGGAACTCCTCAGGCTGCAAGGCCATACAGGCTGGGTGAGCTCGGTGGCCTTCAGCCTCGACGGGCGGCGCATCGTCTCCGGCTCCGGCGACAACACCCTGCGCCTCTGGGATGCCAGCAGCGGCCGGCCGATCGGCTCGCCCTTTCAAGGTCATACA
>CAIZQU010000082.1 GCA_903935205.1 uncultured cyanobacterium
AATCCGTTTCCGAAATCCCGGCGGGAGGCGTGCTCATCAGAGGATGTCTCTATCTGAGATTCAATCGGGAATCAAGCTGTCGTCAAGGGCTCAGCAGGGCTTGAAGTGCCCTGTGAGCCGTCCCACCCCCTGAACACGTACTCCGTTTGATAGAGGATCAGATCAGAAGGTCGGGTGGCTTGGCTGGGGTCTGTCATGCTGACAGCCCCCCGATCATCGCCAGAATCCGATCGGTCACCTGCTTCAGCTCCGCATCGATCACCTCCAGCGGCCGGGGCGGAGTGAACACATAGAAATGGCGGTTGAAGGGGATCTCATAGCCTACCCTCGTCTTCTCGTGATCGATCCAGGCATCGGGCACATGGGGCAGCACCTCCCGCTCGAAATAGGTCTGCACGTCTTCTGACAGCGGCACATTCTCGGTGTCGCGCAGGCTGCTGTCGGCCTGGGGCTGGCCCTTGGCCTTACCGCGTTGACCCAGCACCACGTTGCCGGCGTCGTCCCGCAGCGGGCGCTCCACGGTGATCGTGCGGTAGCCAAAATCCTCGTTGCGGAAGATCTTGCTGATCGGCTTGCCGTCTTTCTCGGCCTCCTCAAAGCTGCCGAACAGGCGGGTGATCTCTTCGATGTGCTCGGGGCTCAGTTCCTTGCGCTTGCTGCCCAGGCTCTTGCGCATCTTCTGCCAGAAGCCGCTCGCATCAATAAGTTGCACCTTGCCCTTGCGTTCCTCGGGTTTGCGGTTGCTGAGGATCCACACATAGGTGCTGATGCCCGTGTTGTAGAACATGTCGGTGGGCAGGCCGATGATCGCCTCCACCAGATCGTTTTCCAGCACATAGCGGCGGATCTCGCTCTCCCCTGATCCCGCACCGCCGGTGAACAGCGGCGAGCCATTCAGCACAATCCCGAAGCGGCTGCCGCCATCCTTGGCCGGCCGCATTTTGCTGATCAGGTGCAGCAGAAACAGCAGCGAGCCATCGCTCACCCGCGGCAGCCCCGGTCCGAAGCGACCGGCAAAGCCGAGGGTGTCGGCCTCCCGCTGCACCTCCTTCTGAATCTTCTTCCACTCCACCCCGAACGGGGGATTGGAGAGCATGTAGTCGTATTTCTGATCACCCAGCTGGTCATCAGAGAGCGTGTTGCCGAAGCGGATATTCTTGATGTCCTGCCCCTTGATCAGCATGTCGGCTTTGCAGATCGCGTAGCTTTCGGGGTTCAGCTCCTGACCGCTCAGCACCAGCCGGGCCGAAGGATTCATCCCCACCAGGTGTTCCTCGGCCACGCTGAGCATGCCGCCGGTGCCCGCCGTGGGGTCGTAGAGGCTGCGCACGATGCCGGCTTGGGTGAGGGCCTGATCGTCTTCGATGAAGATCAGGTTCACCATCAGACGAATCACTTCACGCGGGGTGAAGTGTTCCCCAGCTGTTTCATTGGATTCTTCTGCATGCTTACGAATAAGTTCTTCGTAGACCATTCCCATCTCGGCATTGCTGACCGTTTCGGGATGCAGGTCGACTTGCGAAAAACGCTCAGTGACCATATAGAGCAGCTTTGCCCGTTCAAGCCGGTCGATCTGAAGATGGAACTCGAAGTTCTCAAAGATGTTCTGCACTTCTGGGGTGAAGGCTTGGATGTAGCTGCGCAGGTTTTCGCCGATGTTGTCTTGGTCGCCCATCAGCCGCTTCACGCTCATTGCGGATGTGTTGTAGAACGCTTGTCCCGCAACCCGCAGCAGAAACTGCTCAGGGTCCAGGTCTTGGCTTTCGCGGTGCTCTTTCTCAGCAAGGACTGCCTCTTTTGTGGGCTCCAGCACGCAGTCGAGCCGGCGCAGCACGGTGAACGGAAGGATCACCTTGCCGTAGTCACTTCGTTTGTAGTCACCCCTCAAAAGGTCGGCGATGCTCCAAAGGAAGGCCGACAGGTTCTGTTTGCCGGTGGGCTGGGAGCCTGGGGCTGGTGCAGTCATCGCTTGGTTGGTCCGTTTGCTGACGGAATGGCTTCGGGGTCTTTCATCGGTGGCCTCCTCGACGGCGCTGTCCTCACCGTCCCCATCACGGATGTCGGCCGAGTCATCAGCCAGGGCCACCGAGCCGCCACGGCCTCGGCCTGTCCGCAGCTGTCCTGAGGCGACCAGCGGGGCCTTCACCGCCTCGTAGGTGGTCTCGTCCCAGCCCAGCAGATTGCGCAGCCTGCCGTTTCCCGCCGAGCGACCCAGGGCTTCCAGGGCGCCAAGAAGCTCCAGCTGCTGATCCTCTGCCCCCATTCGACGGCTCTCTTCGGTGCATCTCGCCGGGAAGTCTGGCCTTCGGTTGCCATCTGTGGAGATCCGCCCCCCTCGCTCCTTCCTTCCTCCGGGGGGCTGCCGCCGCGGTCCTCCAGCCGCTCCCGGCGCCAGGTCAGCGGCGGGCCGCAGCCGTCTGGTTGCCGGCGGTAGGGTCCTGCGCCATGGGCCCGCTCCAGATCGTCTGGTTCAAGCGCGACCTGCGCGCCGTTGATCACCGTCCGCTGCTGCAGGCCAGCCGCCTCGGGCCGCTGTTGCCCCTGCTGGTGGTGGAACCGGAGCTGTGGCAGCAGCCGGATGCCTCGGCGCGGCAGTGGGCCTTCTACGCCGAGAGCATCGAGGAGCTGCGCCAGGCTTTGGCCCAGCTCGGTCAGCCGCTGGTGGTGCGCGTTGGCTCGGTGACGGACGTGTTTGAGCGGGCCCGGCGGCAGTTTGGGATCGCGGCATTGTGGAGCCATCAGGAGACCGGCAATGGCTGGACGTATGACCGCGACCGGGCCCTGGGCCGCTGGGCCCGCCAGCACGGCATCCCCTGGAGCGAGACGGCCTCCTTTGGGGTGATCCGCCGCCTGGCCAGCCGTGATGGCTGGGCGCGGCGCTGGGAGGCGCGGATGGCCGAGCCCCTGGTTCCGGCGCCCCCAGCCCTCATCCCCCTGCCGACCATCGATCCCGGTCCGATTCCCACCGCGGCGGACCTGGGCCTGGTCCCCGACCCCTGCCCCCTGCGCCAACGGGGTGGACGGTCCGAGGGTCTGGCCCTGCTGCACAGCTTTCTGGCGGAGCGGGGCGGCCGCTATCACCGCAACCTCTCCAGCCCCAGCCGGGCCGAGCTGGGCTGCTCGCGGCTGTCGGCGCACCTGGCCTGGGGCACCCTTTCCCTGCGGGAGGTGGTGCAGGCCACCCGGGTGCGCCGCCAGGGGCTGGGCCAGCTGGCGGCGGCCGATCGGGCGGAGTGGCCCCGGGCCCTGCGCGGTTTCGAAGAACGGCTGCACTGGCATTGCCACTTCATCCAGAAGTTGGAGTGCCAGCCGGATCTGGAATTCCGCAGCCTCCATCCGCTGTTCGGCAGGGAATCGGCGCTGGTTGAAGCCGAGCCCGCGGAGGTTGAGCGCGACGAGGCTGAGCCGCCCGAGGTGATCGGCCTGGCCGAGGGGAGAACAGCGCCGCCGGCTCCCGGTGATCGGCCCGGATCGGTCCAGGACCTGGGCGCCTGCGAGCGGCTGGCCGCCTGGGCCGAGGGGCGCACCGGCCTGCCATTCGTCGATGCCTGCATGCGCTCCCTGATCGCCAGCGGCTGGCTCAATTTCCGGATGCGGGCGATGCTGATGTCGGTGGGCTGCCACCACCTCGACCTTGGCTGGCGTGACTGCGGCCAGGTGCTGGCCCGATTGTTCGTCGATTACGAACCCGGCATCCACTGGAGCCAATGCCAGATGCAGGCGGGCAGCACCGGCATCAACACGATCCGGATCTACAACCCGATCAAGCAGGGCCAGGATCATGACCCCCAGGGTCTGTTTCTGCGCCGCTGGTTACCCGAGCTGGCCGGCGTGCCGCTCGTGCATCTGCACGAACCCTGGACGATGGCGGCCAACCTGCAGGATCAGGTTGGTTGCGTGCTCGGGATCAGCTATCCCCTGCCGATCGTCGACCCCACCGCCGCTGCCCGTGAGGCACGCGAACGGCTCTGGGGCCGGCGCCGCCAACAGGGCTTTGGGGCCTGGGCCGATGCCATTCAGCAGCGGCATGGGTCAAGACGATCCGGTCTGATGGCCAGTGCTGGACGGAATCGCAGCAGGAAGGCCAGGAATGCAGGGGCCGACAACACCATCGTGCAACTGGGTCTGGACCTCCAGCTGGATGGATCGCAACCCCTCAACCTGCAGCCCGATCAGGTCGAGGCCCTGTCGCGACGCACCGTGACGAAGGCAGGCTTGAGACCCTCGCCCATCGACGGCTCGGAACGCTCGGTTTCAGCCGTGCCGATCAGACCCGCCACGATCGGGGCATCAAAGGAGAGCTTGCCAGGGCCGAGCAGCAACAGGGCGAGACTGCCGCCCAGATAGAGCACCACGAGTTCCAGCACATAGATGTTCAGACCGGCGGTGAGGATGTGCTGGTAAGCAGCCACCGTCATCGTGCCGGTGATCGCCAGGGCGCCGAGGGGGGTGAGCAGACCAAGGATCAGCAGCCAGCTGCCGATCAGCTCGGAGAAGCCGGCGGCGTAGGCGAAGAACAGGGGGAAGGGCAGATGCAACGACGCCACATAGGTGTCGGCGAACTGTTGGGGATCGGCCAGTTTTTCCTGGCCGTGGTGAATCATCATCACGCCGATCGTCAGGCGCAGCAGAAGCAGGCCGATCGATCGCAGCCGGCCAGCCGGCAGGAAATACCCAGCGAGCAGGCGGCTGACCCGGCCCTCGCGCAACGGCGGCACGGAACCCCGGCTGCGCAGGGGGTCGTAACCATCCTCCGGTTTGGCGGAGCGGCTGAGCAGCACGAACCAGAGGGCCATGCCGGCGGCGAGGAAACCGGCGAACAGTTCGAGGACCAGGGGGGTGGTCATGGACAGGAGGCGTGGTGCACCCAGTCTGTCGATTCGCGTAAAGAAACGTGAAGCGGGGTCGGGGTGGTCCGGGCGGCTCGTGCGGCGGTCCGGCGAATAGCGGGGCCATGCGCCACCAGCCAGGCCTCCGGTCATTCCCCCACCCATGGATCCGGCGCCAGAGCGCAGTTCCACCACTGCCGCGGCACTGATCAGCCCCAGGCGTCACGGTGGCTGGGCTCCACCAGCTTCAGCTGGTCCATCGCACCGCTCGGGTCGCGTCGGATCGCTGCATCCGCCACAAACGATCAGCGGATCGCGGCCCCGGCCGCTGGAACCCAGCCTGTCTCTGTCGGCACGGCGGCCAGGGGCCATCAAAAGCCCCCCGGCCATCCGCAGCCGGGTGGGCTGCCTGATGGCCGGGGGGCCGGTCGTGGCGGGCCGAACGGACCGTGCCCCGTCGGGTTCAGTTGCCGGATGCCACCGAGGGGCGCAGGTGCTGCAGGCCGCTGAGGAACATCGGAATGAACTGCTCCACCAGCTTCTCCGGCTTGTCCTGCCAGACCCTCTGCACCGCCAGGAACCGTGATTTCTGCAGATCGGGTGCCAGCAACGCCTGGGGCAGGCGCTCGATCAGATAGGCGGGACGCTCCCAGACCGGCATGGTGTTGGTGATCTCCACCAGATTGGCCAGGCGGCGCAGTTCCGCTCCGGCGGTGATGTCCATGCCCGCCTCAAAAGCGGCATGTTCGATCATCGAATACTTGCGCTTCGCCTCATTGACCCGGGCCCTGTGCTCAGGGCTGCGGCTGGCGATCGCCCCCAGCCAGCGGCTGCCCCAGCTGACATGGGCCGCCTCTTCAGGAAGGATCTTCTCGATCGTTTCGCGGATGCGGATGTTCTCCTCGGTGGCAGGAGCGTGACGGAGGGCGTGGATGTGGGCGGAAAAAGCCTGGCAACCGCGCTTCTCGGTGGCGTTGATCGAGGCCAGCACCGCGATCAGTCCATCCTCCTGCTGAATCTGATCGCCGCTCTTGTCGAACAGGCGATTGAGTTCATCGATGTAGGAGCCGGTGGGAGGATTGCCGATGTCCTCGCCCAGGTCCACCAGCAGGTCGGTCAGCCAGACGGCATGGCGGGCCTCATCGCTGATGTGATGGGAGAGTTCGCGGCAGAGCTCGCGGGGCTGGCCATCGAGGGCCTCGACCAGGGTTGTGAGTTCCAGGCAGGAGCGCTGTTCGTTGAAGCGGTAGCTGTTCAGAAACAGCATCTGAATCTTGCGCTCCTTGACCACTTCGGCCATCACCTGCCGGGGCCCGAGGTTGTTGACGAGCTTGCGGGGATAGGTCACGGCCATGGAGAGGGCTCCGACAACGGGCGAGGCATTGTGTTGAATGGTAACGGGGTTGGCCCGATCGCCGTGGTGCCGGACCGCCACCCCCAGGCCCAGCTCGACCATGATCGGCGCAGCCTCTCGTCCCCGCTGTTCCCGATCGCCATGTGGTGGGCCACAAGCCTCGGCCTCAGCAGCAGACCGGCCAAGCGATCGTCCTGCCAGCAACGATCGCGCCCCGCCAGGACCGGAACCAGGCGCCCCCTGGCTGGCCGCCATCCCCTGGCGTCAGGCGGCCCTGGCCCTGGCGATCCTGCTGGCGTTCGCCCCCCTGCTCGTCCAGGCGGGCCCGGCCGCCATCGGCTCCCCGCCCAGCTCCCTGCCAGAGACCACCGCTCCCCGTCCCCAGGCGGCGGAGGCCATCCACGACAGCGGCAGCTTTCACCGCGCCAAGGTCCGCATTCTTGGCATCCCCGTGCTCACGGTGGCGTCACCGGTGGTCAGCGGATCGCCGGGGCCCAGCGCCCTGCAGCGGGCGCAAGTGATCGAGGGAAACCTCGAATTGCTCTATCGCAGTCAGGAGGTCTGCACCCCCTCCGAGGCCATCGGTGAACAATGGATCGAGGGGCTGCTGCCCCAGCGCGGCGACACGGCGCGGGCCTGTGATGCCAACCAGCTCGGCCTGCTGGGCAGGGCCGATCAGCTCAAGGTTGAGATCGCTCCCGACAGCGGTGAACTGCCGGTGCTTCATGCCCGGGTCCCGAATCGGGAGTTGCCGCTGCCGCTGCTCAGCGTCACTGACGACGATGCCCGTCTTAACGGCACCACCCCGCAGCGCCTGGCGGAACGGTGGCGCAGCCTGCTGGAGAGGCGGCTTCGTCTGGCCCGCTATCTGCTCGAACCGGGGGTGCTGGGCCAACGGTTCCGCGTCATCACCCTGGTGGAAGTCGCCCTGCTGGTCCTGCTCAGCGCCGCCCTGCTGCTCTGGCGTCGGATCAGTCGGCGGCTGGTGCTCCTGGAGACGGCGGAAGCCGGCCCCACCAGGCCGGCTGGATCGAGCCACGCCGGTGCCTGGCGCCGGGAACTGGTGATCAGCGGCCTGCACCTGCTCAGCAGGGGATTGCTGGGGGTGGTGGTGCTGGTGCTGTGGCTGATGGGCGTGGCGGTGCTGGCGGTGCCCGGCCAGATCCCGCTGGGGATCGCGCTGCTGCTCCAGCCTTTCGGTGTGATGGTGAAGCTGGTGATCGGCTGGCTGATCGCCCTGCTGCTCAAGATCGTGCTGATGGTGGTGTTGCGTCAGTGGCTCAGCAATCCGGTCCTGGCCCCGGAGCAGAGGGCGCGGCGCAACCAGCGTTACCGCAGCCTGCTGCGGATCTCCCAGCGGCTGGTCAATCTGCTCTGCATCGTTCTGGTGGCCCTCTGGGTGCTGGTCGAGATCCCCGGGATCCGGGACCTCTCCAACAATGCCCTGCTGGCCAGCGGTGCCCTGCTCGGAGCCCTGGCCCTGGTGTTCCAGGATCTGCTGCGCGATGCGGTGGCGGGCCTGACGGTGCTGCTGGAGGATCGCTACGCGATCGGTGATCAGATCAGCGTCGATGGTCTCAGCGGTGAGGTGATCGATGTGGGTCTGCTCAGCAGCGAGCTGCGCGGCCCGGACCAGCGGCTGATTGTGATCCCCAATAGTCAGTGCAAACGGGTGGAGAACAGCACCAAGCTGCGCTCCGGCCAGGAGCTTGTGCTCACCCTTTCCCATCAGGCCGCCGATCCGCGCCGGGCCCTGGAGGTGATCGGCGCCGCAGCCGCGGCCTTCGCTGTCGATCCTGTCTGGCGCGTCGAGTTGCTGGAGGCCCCCCAGCTGCTGGGCCTGCGCAAGGTCAGCCCCCACGGGATGGAACTGGCGCTGCTGCTGATCACCCGGGCCGGTCGTCAGGGTGCCGTCCACCGGGAGCTGCTGCTGCGGCTGGTGGAGGCGCTGCGCGGGGCTGGCATCCCCCTGGCCGATGGGGCCCAGATCGCGTCACCCTGAGCCAACGCCCTGCGGGCGGGCCCGTCGACGACAGGACCGCGGCTCCAGGGGATCAGGAGCTGTGGGTTCTGGGTCCGGCTCCAGAGGCCGTGGCGGGGGAACGGGCGAGCTTCAGCGTTCCGCCCCTGACAGCGGCGTGATGTCGTTGAGTTGCCAGTTCTTGCTGAAATAGGGCTCGGTCGGACCATAAAAACGGAAATAGGCGAACCAGCCTTTGCCCGGGATGGTCTGAATCCAGTTCGAGGCGCCCGCCGGTCTGATCGGCCCGAAGATCAGATCCACCGAGCCATCGGCGTTGGTCAGCAGATCGGGCCGGCGCGAGCTCAGATCGGCGGCGCCCTGGCCGGTGAGCAGCGGGCCGCGCGTGAGGTTGTCGTAAAGGGTGATCGACCAGAACTGTTTCACCGGTGGATTGGCGGGCACGCGCATGCGGTAGGTCTTGCCTCCGTCAAGCCACTGGCCGCGTCCGTCCTTCGAGGCCTCCAGATACACCTGGCCGAACCCCAGCACCCGTCCCTGCATCCCCACCGACATGCCGATCGCCTCGTAGAACCAGGAGCTGCGCTCGTCGAACTGCACGCGGCGCTTGTCGGGTGCTTCCTGGTCGAGGTCGAAGAGCACCGCGTACTCCCATTGCTTGCCGGGGTAGACCGTGGCCCCGGGGGTGCGCTTGTCGTAGGCGATGGTGCGGGCCATCAGATCGCCCAGTTGGGCTGCTTCCCGCAGGATTCCGGCCTGGCGGCCATCGGGGTTGAAGGGTTGGCCGGGGCTGATGCCGAGCGGTGCCAGCAGGCCGAACATCATCCGATCACGCGGTGCCACCGGCTCATTGGCGTAGAGCTCGCTCAGCAGGCGCCAGTAGGCAAGATCAGCGGGCTGGGCCGACTGCCAGGGGCGCCCCCCCACCTCCACATAGCGGGAGACCGGCGGTTGGGCCCTCTGGCTCCAGCCGTAGAGGCGGTGCTGGCGCACGGTGGCCTCGGCCACGGCCTTGTCCGCCGCCAGCCCCCGGGTGCCGAACCAGATCTGGTTGCTGGGGGAGCGGAAGATGCGATATCCCGGCACCACCAGCTCGGGCCCGCCTGGGGGAAGGATCAGGTACCGGCCGCCGGCCCCCTTGTCGGGTCCGGTCTGGCCCATGTCGGTGATCGGCTGCTGCCAGATGTCGAGCACTCCGCCGGCGGTGAGGCCGGCCGGCACCTCCACCACCAGCGGCCCCTGGGCGGCCAGATCCCAGAAGCTGAAGGCGTAGAGGGTGGTGATGTTGGGCGTCAGCATCCCCGCCTTGTCCTGGAGGGTGCGGTAGAGCAGCACGTCGCCGTTGCGCACGCCCATGGTCTTGGCCTGGGCGTCATAAAGCGCCTTGAAGCCAACCGCTGGCAGAGCCCAGAGGTAGGCCTGGGTGGCGCGCTGCAGGTCGAGTTCGTCGTAGAGCTTCCGGGCTGTGGCGGCGGTGGGGTAGCCGTTCTCGAACTCCAGGCGGCCCAGGCGGGTGGGCAGGCTGCTGGGGGCGGAGATGCCGGCCTTGCCCGCTTGCATGCTGCCTGCAGCCCTGCCGGGGGGCGCGGGGGGTGCGGGGGCCGCCACCGCCGCAGCGCCGAGGCCGCCGAAGGGCGCCAGGGCGATCCCCAGGCCAACCGCCAGGGTGAGGGCGGAGCCAATGGACCGCTGGCGGGGCATGGCGATCACCAATCCGGGGCCCAACCCTAAACAGCGCCTTCGGCAACGGCCACGGTCGCCACCAACCCTGGCCAGGGCCAGGGGAAGCCGCCTCCACCGGCGCCCGCGCCCGCCTGCCACGCCCTCGCCTGCCGCTGCAGCCGCTGGCGAACCCTGCCGCAGGGGGCCCCTGGTTCAGGCTGCAGGAGGTCCGTGGCGCCGCGTCAGGCGGGCGGGCTTCCCTAGCCTCGAATCGTGCGCCCTCCGCTCGTCTACCACCCGGCCTATTCGGCACCGCTGCCCAGCAGCCACCGCTTTCCGATGGCCAAATTCCGGCTGCTGGCCGAGCACCTGGAGCGGCTGGATCTGCTGCGCCCTTCCCAGCTGCACCAGCCCCTACCGGTGCCGCGCCGCTGGTTGGAGCTGGTGCATGGCCGCCGCTATCACCAGGCCTTCGCCCGCGGTGAGCTCACGACCGCCGAGGAGCGCCGCATCGGTCTGCCGGCCACCACGCCACTGGTGCGGCGCAGCTGGTTGGCGGTGGGTGGAACCGTGCTCACCGCCCGTCTGGCCCTGGACCATGGCCTGGCCTGCCACCTGGCCGGCGGCACCCATCACGCCTTCCCCGACTACGGCAGCGGCTTCTGCATCTTCAACGATGTGGCGATCGCAGCCCGGGTGCTGCTGGCCGAGGGGCGGGTGCGGCGCCTGTTGGTGGTGGATCTCGATGTGCACCAGGGCGACGGCACGGCGGCGATCTTTGCGGACGATGGGCGGGTGTTCACATTCTCGGCCCATGCCGCCTCCAACTTCCCGCTGCGCAAGCAGAGCAGCGACCTGGATCTGCCCCTCGCCGATGGTCTTGAGGATGAGGCCTATCTGCAGGCCATCGGGGCGGTTCTGCCCGATCTGATCGAGCAGGTCAACCCCGATCTGGTCCTTTACAACGCCGGCGTCGACCCCCATCGCGGAGACCGGTTGGGCCGGCTCTGTCTCAGTGACATCGGCCTGCTCCAGCGCGACCGGCTGGTGCTGGAGGCGTGCCTGCGCCGTCGCATTCCGGTGGCGACGGTGATCGGTGGCGGCTACGACGCCTTGCCCAGTCTGGTGGAGCGCCACGGCCTGATCTTCCGTGCCGCCAGCGAGATGGCCCTGCTGCACGGCCTCTGACGCTGCCGTGGCGCCCCCCCCCCAGCGCATCGCCGGCGGGGATGGGGTGGTGCCCCTGGTGCGCTCGCTCGCTCACCCCCAGGGTCGGGCTCCTGGAAGCGCTGCTGCGGCTGATCGGATCAGCGCCCCAGCTCCCGGCGGATCGCCGCGGCCATCCGCAGCGCCAGGGCCACCACCGTCAGCCCCGGTCCCACCGACGGACAACCGGGCAGGGTGGAGGCGTCGGCGATCCAGAGGTTGGCCACCTCGTGGCTGCGACCCTCCAGATTGACCACCGAAGCGGCTGGATCGCTGCCCAGCCGGCAGGTGCCGCAGGCGAAGCCCATCACGTTCAGGGGCGCCTCGCCCCGGGGATAGATCGGCGCCCGCTGCACCACGGTGGTGGCCGGATCGCGCTCCACCTGCTGCATCACCGCCAGCCAGCGATACACCAGCCGGTCGTGGGCCTCACGGCTGTTGGCCAGGTAGTTGACCACCACCCGCTCGCCCCGCAGGGTCACCCGGTTGTCTGGATCGGGTCGCACGCTGCTGGCCACCCACCAGCTCACCGAGCGGTCGGCCAGCCACTCCAGGGCGGGATCGGGCAGCAGCCGGCTCACCAGCGACAGCACCGGCGGCGATTCGGCAAACAGCGGATCCTGCAGCACGCCGCCGCCGCCGCGCACCACCCCAAGGGCGTAGTCGACGTTGCGGTCGCCGTCGTGGAAATCCGTCAGGCCCAGGCCGGGCCCGTAGCGACCCGAATGCACCACGGCCGACCGCTGCAGCATGGCGGTGAGCTGGGGGCGCATCAGGTTGCGGCCCACCTGGTCGGAGCCGTTGGCCATGCCGCGGGGGTGGCGTTCGCTGGCCGAACGCAGCAGGATCACGGCGCTGCCGATCGCCCCCGCGGCCAGCACCACCTGGTGGGCGCGGAACAACCAGCGCTGGCCGCCGATGCGGGCCTCCACCGCCCGCACCTCCCGGCCGCTGGCGGAGCCATGCAGGGCCAGCACCTCGGCACCGCAACGCAGCGTGAAGCCGGGGCAGCGGCGGGCCCGGTCGAGCCCGAAGCCCTCGGCGTCGCCGCTGGGATCTTCGGGCGATGGGCCCACGCTCAACGGCAGGTGGTAGGGGCGCAGCCCCTGCCGGCGCAGGTCGGCGCCCAGAAGCTCCTGGAAGGGTTCCAGGGGCTTTGGCGCCTGGGCATAGGGGGCGGAGCGGGGAGGCTCGGTGGCGTCGACACCGGCCTGCCCGTGCACGCGATAGAGCGTTTCGGCGCGGTCATACCAGGGTTCGAGGTCGGCGTAGCGCAGCTCCCAGTCGGGACCGGGGCCCTCCTGCATCGGCAGGTGGCAGAACTCCCGCTCCCGCATGCGCTCCAGCACCGCGCCCCAGATCTTGGTGTTCCCCCCTGGGGCCATCACCATCTGCGGTGCGAAGGGGTCGCCATCGGTGCCGATCCACTCCTCGCCCGGGTGGTAGCGGCGGCGGCGGAACAGGTCGATGTCGGCCACGTTCTGATCGGCCAGGGGCAGGGGAGTGCCGCGCTCCAGCAGCAGCACCGAAAGGCCCGCGTCCGCCAGCTCGCCGGCCAGGGTGCCGCCGCCGGCGCCGCTGCCGACGACGAGCACATCAAAAAGCTCCTCTTCGATCAGCAGCCCCCCAGCCGGGGCCGGCGGCAACGGCGGTGCGTTCATCGGTCCTGCCAGAGGTAAAGGAGGGCAAACAGCACGATCCAGATCACATCGACGAAATGCCAGAACAGGCCCACCGCCGTCACCCCCGCTTCGCCGCCGTCGTAATTACCGGGCTGGAAGGATCGCCAGAGCATCAGGGCCATCAGCAGCACGCCGCTGATCACGTGCAGGCCGTGGAAGCCGGTGAGCAGGTAGAAGCAGGCGCCGAACACCCCGTCAGCCAGGCCGAAGGGGAGCCCCATCCATTCGCGGGCCTGTCCGAGCACGAACCAGCTGCCCATCGCCATGGTGAGCAGCCACCAGAGCCGGAAGCGCCCCAGCTGGCGGCGGTGCAGGGCCCGTTCGGCCAGCCAGGCCACGCCGCTGGAGCTCACCAGCACCAGCGTGTTGATCAGCGGTTCCCGCACCTCCAGACCTTCCACCCCAGGCGGCAGCCAGAGGGGAGAGGAGCGCTTGAACACGATGTAGGCCGCGAACAGGGCGGCGAAGATCAGGCTCTCGGAGGCCAGAAAGATCACGAAGCCCGTGAGGTTGTGGCCGCCGTGGCCGCCGTGGCCGCCATGGCCGCCGAGGGAGTTGCCGCCAGGTTCATCCGGCCGGCTTTCGGGGCCCTCTGGATGGCGACCAGCGGCGAGCTCCGGGAGGCCGCCGGAGCCGGGGCCGGTGCTGCCGCCGAGCAGGGATTCCGCCATCGCTTCAGGCCTCCTGCAACCGCGCTTCGTAGCGCTCCTGGTCGGCCACCAGAGGATGGCCGAGGCCGTAGCCGTAGGGAGCGCTGATCACGGTGGGCACATCGTGTTCAAAGTTCTCGGCCGGCGGTGGCGAGGGCAGCAGCCACTCCAGACCGATGGCCTGCCAGGGATTGGCCGGGGCCCGAGCCCCCCGCACCCAGGAACTCACCAGATTGAGCAGGAAGGGAATCGTGGCCACCCCGAGCAGGAAGGCGCCGAGGCTGGCGAGCACATTGGCCAGGGCGAATTCGGGGTCGTAGGCGGCGACCCGGCGGGGCATGCCCATCAGGCCGGCCCAGTGCATCGGCAGGAAGTTGAGCTGGGCGGCGAGGAAGGTGAGCAGGAAGTGAACCTTACCAAGACCTTCGTAGAGCATGCGACCGGTGAATTTTGCGAACCAGTGATAAATTGCGGCATACACACCGAAGGTGATTGTGGAGAAAATCACCGTATGGAAATGACCAACAACGAAATAGGTATTGCCCACGTGCACATCCACCGGCACCGTGGCCAGCATCACGCCGGTGATGCCGGCAAAGATGAAGTTGAAAACCCCGCCCATCGCAAATAGCATGGCTGTGGTCAGCCAGAGTTTGCCGCGCCAGAGGGTGGCCAGCCAGGCAAAAACCTTGATGCCGGTGGGCACGGCAATCAGCATCGTGGTGACCATGAACAGATGGCGCATCCATTGCGGTGTGCCGCTGGTGAACATGTGGTGCACCCAGACGATCAGGCTGAGCAGCACGATGCCGAATGAGGCGATGGCGACCACGTGGTAGCCGAACAGGGGCTTGCGGGCATAGACCGGAAAGATCTCGGAGAAGAAGCCGAACACCGGCAGCACCATCACGTAGACGGCGGGGTGGGAGTAAAACCAGAAAAAATGTTGATAGAGCATCGGGTCTCCACCGCCCTCCGGGCGGAAAAAGCTGGTGCCGAAGCTCAGATCAAACAGCAGCATCACCGCCCCGGCCGTCAGCACCGGCAGCCCCGCCAGCTGGATCGTCTGGGCCGCCAGGGCCGTCCAACAGAAGATCGGCAGGCGAAACCAGCCCATGCCAGGGGCGCGCATGCGCATGATCGTGGTGCAGAAATTCACCGCCCCCAGAATGGAACTCACCCCCGATATGGCCACTGCCAGAATCCAAAGAAACTGACCATTGACCAGCAGGCCCAACGGGTTCTGGGTGCTCAGCGGGGGATAGGCCCACCAGCCCGAGCTGGCGGGGCCGCCCGGCACCAGGAAGCTGGCCATCAGGATCACGCCAAACAAGGGAAACATCCAGAAGGCCAGGGCATTGAGGCGCGGGAAGGCCATGTCTGGCGCGCCGATCATCGGTGGAATCAGGAGATTATTGAACCCATTCAGAATTGGAAAGAGAAAGAGAAACAGCATCACCGTGCCATGCATGGTGTAGAGGCCGTTGTAAACCGTCGGATCGATCAGATCGGCCGGTGGTGTCAGCAGTTCGCCCCGCATGATCATCGCCAGCAGACCTCCGACCAGCAGAAACAGCAGGGCCAGGGCGATGTATTGAATCCCGATCACCTTGGCGTCGGTGTTGAAGGTGAAGAAGCGTCGCCAGTTGTCCGGTGCCCCAGGCACTGGATGGGGGGCCCGCAGGACGCGGGGATCGAAGCGGATCGGGGCGGTGCTCATCGGTGGTGCGGCTCAGCCTGCGTGGGGGGCGGTGGCGTCGAGGGGGGCGTTGACCAGGGGAGGGGCGGCCGGGGCCACCGTGGCCCAACCCCGGTTGCCCTGGCGCAGGCGCTGCTCCCAGAGATCGCTGGCGAGGTTGGGGTTGGGCACCAGGGGGCTGGCCAGGGCTGTCTCGAGCCAGTGGCTGAACGCCTCCTCGCTCTCCACCACCACATCGGTCTGGTTGGCGGCGAAGTAGGCGCCGCTGAACAGGGAATCCCGCAGCCGGTAGCGCCCCTCGCGACTGGGGGTGAGGCGGTAATCGATCACGCTGCCGGGCACCACGTCCTGGCGCAGTCGGAAGGCGGGAATCGAGAGGCCGTGCAGCACATCGAGCGAAAGCAGGCGCAGCCGCACCGGGCGGTTGAGGGGCAGGTGCAGTTCGCCGCTGCGAACGCCGTTGGGATAGATGAATTCCCAGGACCACTGGCGGGCGATCACCACCACCGGACCCAGCTCGGCGGGGGGTGGCCCAGCCGGGGGGGAGGCCACCGTGGCGCCGGCTGCCGCCCTGGGGGAGGAGCGCTGAGCCGCAGCCAGCGCGGCAGTGGAGCGTTCGGATGCCTGGGCGATCGCGGCAGCGGAGCCTGCCTGTGCGGGCCTCAAGGCGCTGGAATGGTCAGGCGCCGCCGCGCCGGCAGCGGCATCAACACCCGGAGCGCCTCCCGCGGCCGCTATCTCCTCCACCCCCTCCAGCCCCACCAGCCGCAGGGCTTCGGCGGCCCCCGCCACCCGCACCTTGCCGCCCAGGCTGGCGAGCTGGCCGTTGACCCGGATCGCCTGCCAGGCGATCAGCAGGACCAGCACCAGGGGGATCAGGGTCCAGGTGATCTCGAGGGTCAGATTGCCCTCGATCGGTTCACCATCGTCGCGGTCGTACCTGCCGGTGCGGTCGAACAGCAGGGTCCAGACCATCACCGCCGTGCAGCCCAGGAGCAGAAAGCAGCCGATCCCCACCTCAAGCCCGAATAGGTCGTCAACCAGGGGGGCGGCGGTGGAAGCCTGGGGCGGCAGCCAATGGGGCACCTGATCCATCAGCCAACGGCTGGCCAGCAGGTCGAGGCCGACCCCCAGCGTCACCAGCACCACCGCCCCCCGATCGAGGCCGGGGTCGCGCCGATCGGGGGGCGTACCGGAGCCCTGGGGCCCGCTGGTTGCTCCGGAACCGGTCGCCGTCGAAACGGAGTCGCTCATGGCAACAGCTGGCGAGGATCGGCGCCTTCGGCCAGAAGCTGGTCGGCGGTGACATGCACGCCGAATTCGGCCGCCAGCTCCGCGCCCAGGGTGCCATGCAGCCCGAGCAGGCCAAACAGGAGCAGACCCACCAGCAGATAGGACCACTGCACCTGACGGCCGTAATCACGCCGCCAGGCGAAGCGCTGAAACCCGCGCCACACCGTCATCGCCACGATCGCCAGCAGCAGCAGAACGCCGCCCACCCCATGCCAGAGCAGGGTGGTGGTGGCGTCGAGGCCGAGGGCGCTGCGCACCCCCGGCACCGGGTCCGCCAGCAGCATCTCGTAGAAACCTGCGGCCACCGTCAGGAAGCTGATGCCAGCACAGGCCAGCAGGTTGTACCAGCCGACATCGTGGAAGCCGCTGCGGGTGACGGGCAGGGCCAGGAAGCGGAAGATCCGCTTTTCCACCGGGTAGAGGGCCCCGACCAGATCGAAGGCGATGGCGATCACGAACAGGCCGATGCTCAGGTGCACCAGGTTGGGGTGAATCGGCAGGGCATAGGGCAGGTCGTTGGCCCCCAGTCCCGCTGGACGCAGCGGCGCCAGCACAGGCCAACCCGTTGCCGTCAAGGGGCTCACAACCTGCCCTCTCGCATCGCCGCCACCACCTGCACCGTGTGGAGGCCGTAGGTCCAGATCAGCTGGTTGCCGAGCAGGGTCTGGACCACGATCAGCACGCTCAGGCCGGCGCCCGCCACCAGGAAGGGGGCGGGAAGGCTCTGGGGGTCGCGGCTGCGGATCACGTAGCGCCATCCCGAGAGCAGGGAGAACACCCCCGCCAGGGCCCAGCCGAGGCTGCTGTGCAGATTGAGCAGATCGCGGGAGGCCCCATAGGGATTGGCAAGACCCGCTTCCACCTGGCCGAAGAGGATGGCCACGAAGATCGCCACCGTGGCGAACAGCAGGTTCCAGAAACTCACCTCAAACAGGGCCGGCCGCCGTCCGAAGCGGCCGATCAGATCAAACACAAAAGCCACCAGTCCCATCGCAATCACGAAGTGCACGACGATCGGGTGGATGGTGTCCATCCAGGGCAGGTTGTGCTCGTTGAGGGGAGGCAGCAACGGCACGGTGGGGGTGGCGATTCGCCGGCGGGTGATTTCAGGCTGGCGGTTCGGCCTGCGAAAGCCGCGGCTTGTGATGGATTGCGACAGCTGCGTCGACGATTCCACACCGGCCGCGGAACCCTTCGCCAGCGTGGCCATCGGATCCCTTCGACAATCGCTTCCGTGTCCGCCCCGGCTTCTCCGACCCTGCGGCGCGTCGCCGCCCTGTTGTTGCTGGCGGCGGCGGTCCTGGCGATCGCCCTGCCCTTCCTGTCCTCCACCCTGCTCACCATCGCCCTCGGGGGTGTTGCGATCGCCGCCGGGGTGTCCCAGCTGCTGCGGCTGAGCGGTGCCGAGGGGACCCAGGCCAGGCTGTTTCGGGGGCTGTCCGGGGTCCTTTACCTGCTCGGGGGTATCGGCCTGCTGGCCTTCCCGGTGCAGAGCACCCTCAGCCTGACCCTTTTCCTGGGCTTCCTCCTGGCGATCGAGGGGGTGATGGAGCTGGCGGCCGCCGCCGCCGGCCAGGGGCCGGCCCGGGGGCTGGTTCTGCTCGATGGCATCGTCACCGCCGTGCTCGGCGGACTGCTGATCGTCGAATGGCCCCTGAGCGGTACCTGGGCGATCGGCACCATGGTTGGCATCGGTCTGGTCTTCTCGGCGGTGAACCTGCTCACCAGCCCGTCGCGGCGAGAGGCCTGAGGGATCCGCGAACCTGGCCGGATTGGACGCGGCCAGGCGGCTTCTGCGTCGCCCCTCGTGATGCCCCGATGCCCCAGCGAGCGCGGCAGGAAACGCCGAACCACCGCTGGTGCCCTTTCAGCTGGCGCCCTTTCACTGGCGCCCTTTCAACAGATCGGGCGGCGCCGCTCCAGGCCAACGGGCCGATGGATCACCCAATGACGGGGGGCATGGCTTGCCTGGGGCTGAGTGCCGGGAGATCTGGGGGGCCGATGGGGCCTGAGAGGCTCCCGCCCCCGCGGGGCCGGTTCAGGGGCATGGCCCTGGCTCGGGGCAGCTGCTCTGCTGTCTGCAGCGCCGGGCGGCAGAACATCCTGGGTGGTCACGGAGGGCTGGGTGCGGATCACCGCCACCCAGGGGCGGCTCCCCCCCGAAGCTGCCCAGAACACGTCGGCGAGTAGCACGGTGAACACTCCATGGATCGTAGCGGTTGCTACGTTTTGAGCACGTTCATCCCGACAGCGGGACGCATGCCTTGGCAGCAGGGAACGGGGCTGCCCCTCGAGGCACGTCATGAACCACCTCGTCCTCATCCGCGAGCGGATCCTCAAGGCCCAGCGCCTTCATCAGGCCCAGCTCGCCTGCGTGAACAACACGCGTGACCAGATCTTCTGATCGCGTCCCGTCCACGCCAATCACACAGGGCGCCCCCGCGGGCGCCTTTTTTGATGCCCGGCACCTGTTCGCCAGGACACGCCCATGCCGTCTGATCGCGCTGCGCCTGCCCGCGGTGCCCTGACAGCGCTGCAGCGGATGCCTAAGAAAGGAGTTCACCCCCGTCGGCGCGATGCCTCGACCCCAGCTGATTCCCCTGATCGGCGCCACCGCCCTGTTCGGCGGCGGCGTGATCCTCGGCCTCCCTCCAGCCGCTGGGGCCGGCCCCCTCTACACCCTGACCACCTCCTGCACCCTCAGGGATGCGGCCCCGGTGCGCTGCATCGTCGAGGCTGAAGATCAAGGGACCGTGACCCTTTACCGCCATCGCATCGGCAAGGAGGAGCGGATCATCGGCATCGCCGAGGAGCCGTATGTGCGCATGGGGCTCTGGAATCCGAGCAGCCGCGGCTGGCAGGCTCTGGCCTCGGCTTCGGCACGGCTCTCCACCAACACCCTCTGCTTCAACGGCAGCGATCTGTGCGTGGTGAATCCGAATTACCTCAACAGCCTTCGTCAGGAGAGGGGCGCCGCCCTCAACGGTCGCGATCTGATCCGGGTGACCTTCGGCAGCGACGGGCGGATCAACGCCTATTGCTACGACGATGGCTGCCCCAGCGGCGCCGGCCGCTGAGGAGCCCACACCATGCGACGTCTCCCCCTCTTGGCCGCAGCCCTGTTGCTGCTGCCCCCCGGCGAAGCCCTGGCCTTCGTGCCGGAAGCTCCGGCGACCCCGCTTGCCATCGCGGCTGCTCCCCAGCCCTCGGCGTCGTTCGGCAGCGCCGGCTCCTACGCCAGCCGCGATGCTGCCCCTCCCCAACTGCTGGCCCGCGGGGGCGGGGGCGGTCGCGGTGGCGGCGGAGGGCGCGGTGGCGGCCGGGGCGGTTCCGGGGGCGGTCGCGGCCAGCGGGCCAACACCGGCCTGGATCGTCCCCCCCGCAGCCTCGATCGCGGCAATCGGCAACCCAGTGGAGGCTGGAGCCGTGATCTCAGCAACCGCAGCGACCGCGCTCGCCCCAGCCTCGATCGGAGCGAGATGCAGCGTCCCGCCACGGCCAACCGCCAGCAGACCCGCGAGCGCGTCGCCTCGTTCGACCGCCAGGGACTGGGGGATCGCAACGGCGTCGGCAACCGCGAGACCCTGCGCGACCGCAGCGCCAATCAGCGGCGGGATGATTGGGACCGGGCCAGCGAACGGCTTCAGAACACCAGGAACGAGCGCCGCGACACCCTCAACAACGCCCGTGACAACTGGCGGGACAACCGCTCCGAGCTGAATGACCGGATCGACCGTGCCGCCGATCGCTACAACAACTATTGGCCCGGTTGGGCCCGGCCGGGTTGGGCTGTGGCTCGCCCCTGGAACTGGGGCTGGTACGGGAGCTGGGCCAGCCCACCCTGGGGCTGGTGGGCGGCCCGGTCGGTGGCCTGGGGGGTGACCAGCCTGGCCACCGCCGCTGTGATCAACAACGCCGTCAATGAGGCCATTGCCGCCAACCAGACGCTGATCGTGGTGCCGCAGAGCTCCTATGAGCTCTACTACAACTCGATCGCTCCCAGTGGTGATCAGCAGATCACCTTCGTGGCGGTCCCCAATGGCGGCGAGGCCCAGACCTGGACCGCCGATTGTCGCAGTGGCAGCCTCAATGGCTATCAGCCTGCCGGTGCCGCCGAGGCCCAGTTGCTCAATGCGGCCTGCCAGGTGGCCTTCGGTTCCTGTACCCACCCAGTCGCTGGGCCGTGGCCAGGAGCAGCAACGCCAGCAGTGGCGCCTCGCCCCAGCGTCCATAGGGCGTGAGGGCGCGGCGCTGGTGGATTCGGAGCAGGGCGACCTCCGGCTGCCCCGCTGGCAGCCGCTGCCGCACTCGGCCGATCGCATCCACCACCACGCTGGGGCCGGTGTTGGCGGCGGCCACCAGCCAGCGGCCGCTCTCGATCGCTCGCAGCCGCGCCAGGGCAAGGAACTGCTCCTGCAGCAGGGCCGGGTAGGGATCGAGGTTGGCGCTGGCCAGCAGCCAGAGCCCCCCGGCCCGGCTGGCGGCGGCCAGGGCGCGGCCGTCGGCGATCTCGTAGCAGATCGCCACTCCGATCGCCCCGGCCGGTCGCCGCAGCAATCGCGATGGCTCGCCGGGCTCCACCCCCCCGACGGCCGAGAGGCCGCTCCAGCGCCATAGGGAGGCCAGGGGCACCCATTCCCCCAGTGGCACCAGCCGGTGCTTGTCGATCCAGCCGCTGGGCACACGGCTGTTCGGCGGGAAGCGCAGCAGGCTGCTGCGCAGATCCTCGCCCTGGCGGCGGAAGCCACCGCTGAGCACCTCCTGGGGGGCCTGCAGCGGCAGGGGTTGATCCACGGCCAGGGATCCCTCCGGCAGAACCAACCCCGCCACCGACCCTTCGGCGGCCAGGGCAGCCCCCCGCTCCTGGGCCCCGGCGAGCTGCTCCAGCAGCCGCCGTTGCTGGGCCGCCTCGAATTTCTGGCGGGTGGGGATCGCCGGCTGAACAACCAGCAGGGTCTCCGCCGACCCTGGCCGGAGCGCCTCCCCTCGACCCTCTGCCTCGACCCAGGCCAGGGCACCCAGCCCCAGTCCATGGCTGCCGGCCAGCAGCAGCAGCCCCAGCAGCAGCCAGCGGCGCAGCCCAGCCGCCTCCTTCAGCCGCCACTGGCCCCAGAGGCGCCAGAGGATCCAGCCCAGGATCAGCTGCACCATCGCCACCAGCCCCGCTCCGCCGAGGGCTGCCAGCCCCGCCAGGGGGCGGTCCGCCGGCAGGGCACTGCCCCCCAGTCCGATCCAGAACAGCGGCCCCTCGGCCAGCAGCACTTCGACCAGACCCCACAGGCAGGCCCCAGCCAGGGCCGTGGCCCCACGGCGGGCATCCCAGCGGCGCACCAGCTGCCACCAGAGCTGCACCAGCAGGCCCCCCAGCAGGCCGCAGCCCAGCCAGAGCAGCAGGCAGAGCGGCAGGCTCAGGGGCAGGGGCACCCCCACCCAGTCGAGGGGATGGAGCCACAACAGCCAGCGATGGCTGACCAACACCGCCGCCATCCCCCAGGCCAGGCCGAGCCAGCGGCGTCCAGGTGCTCCGCTCCGCTGGGCCTCGGCCTGGGGGGCGAGGGGGGGATCCTCCTCGGTGGGCGGATCTCCGGCCAGCCCCCAGAGCACCGCCAGGGCCGGCCAGAGCAGGGGCGGCATCCCCAGCGGCGGCAGGGCCAGGCCCGCCAGGGCACCGGCCAGGAGGGCCATGGTCCAGGCCGGCGGGCCCGCTCCGGCGGCGGCGGAATGGCGGTCATCTCCCATGGCCCCGGAGCCTAAGGAGAGCCAGTCTCAGGGCCCGGATCCGCCCCTTCTCTCCAGCGGATCATCGCGAGAGCACCCACCATGGATCAGGGCAATCTGCTGCAGATGCTGCTGCTGCGCGGACTGGGCACCACCTCACTGGTGACCGAGCGCTTGCGTGATGTGTCCCAGGACTGGGTGCTCAGCGGCCGCCTCGACCCCTCCCAGGCCTCGGCCCTGGTGGACGATGTGCTTAAAGCGCTGCGGGGAGAGACCCCTGAGCTTGAGCAGCAGGCTGAGCGCCAGTTGGAGCGCAACCGCGATCAGCTGCTGCAGGACCTGGGCCTGGCCCGCCAGCGGGAGGTGGATGAGCTGCGGGGGCGGATCGACCGGCTGGAGCAGCAGTTGCGCCAACGGGGCCACCAGGGGATCGGCTGAGGCAGGGGGCGATCCCATCGCGGCGCCTGGGGGGGGCTGGCCCATGGCAGGGCAGCGGCGGCGGCGGTCGCCCGCTCTCGGATGCGCCCGTCGCCCGGCCGGCGAAAGCGGAGGCTGGCAGAATCCCTGCAGTGGTGATGGTGCTGTCTTGCGCGACATCCTGATCAGCGCGGCGGTCTGCCTGGGCTGCCTGATTCTGGCCTTCGTCAGCCAGCTGGTCGCCCCGTCCACCGTCGAGGCGACCCCCACGGCCGTGGTGGCACCGGCCTTCAGCACCGGATCGCTCCAGGAGGCCCCCGGCCAGCCGGTCCGGCGGACCGAGCCCTCCGTGCGCCAGGCCGTGGCTGCCCCCCTCGAACTCGACCCCAACGACGCCAACCCCACCCTGTTCACCATGGCTCCTGCCGATTCCTCCGCCGATCTCGCCTCCGCCGCCGACCTGGGCGGGGACCTCAGCGCCGCCAAGGAGGTGTTGACCACCAGCGGCCTGCGCTACACCGATCTGGAGCCTGGCAGCGGAGCCGAAGCCATAGCCGGCCAGACCGTGACCGTGAATTACCGCGGCACTCTCACCAATGGCAAGGAGTTCGACAGCAGCTACGGCCGCGCACCCTTCAGTTTCCGCCTCGGTGGCGGCCAGGTGATCAAGGGCTGGGACGAGGGCGTCGCTGGCATGCAGGTCGGTGGTAAGCGCCGCCTGGTGATTCCCCCCGATCTCGGCTACGGCTCCCGGGGTGCCGGTGGCGTGATTCCCCCCGATGCCACCCTCATCTTTGAGGTCGAGCTGCTGCGGGTCGGCGGCTGATCCGCCGACGACATGATCAGCGGTCCGCCCTCGGTAGGATGCGGCCGCCAGCCCTGTCCCGGATCGCTGCCCAGTCTCCCTGCGGAGCGGCCCCTGCCCGGCTGTTGGCACGACGTCCCGGGGCCGCGCCCCTGGACAGTTTTCAAACGGCCGCGGCCGTTCGCCATCTTCTGAACACCTTCCCCCCACCCATGGCTCACCAGCTGCCCCCGCTGCCCTACGGCCTTGACGCGCTCGAGCCCCACATCTCCCGCGGCACTCTGGAGTTTCACCACGGCAAACACCACAACGCCTATGTGACCAACCTCAACAATCTGGTCGCCGGCACTGAACTGGAGGGCAAGAGCCTCGAGGACACGATCACTGCAGTTGCCGGTGATGCCAACAAGGCCGGGGTGTTCAACAATGCCGCCCAGGTCTGGAATCACAGCTTCTACTGGCAGTGCATCAAGCCCGGTGGAGGCGGCGCCCCCAGCGGTGCCCTGTTGGACAAGATCAACGCTGACTTCGGCAGCTTTGAGGCTTTTGTCGATGCCTTCAAGGCCGCTGGCGCCACCCAGTTCGGCAGTGGTTGGGCCTGGCTGGTTCTCGATGGCGGCACCCTGAAGGTCACCAAGACCGCCAATGCCGACCTGCCCCTGGCCCATGGTCAGAAAGCTCTGCTCACGATGGATGTCTGGGAGCACGCTTACTACCTCGACTACCAGAACCGCCGTCCGGACTACATCTCAACCTTCCTCGACAAGCTCGTCAACTGGGATTTCGTTGCCGCCAACCTCGCCGCAGCCTGAGTCCCCGCATCCAGCCCGTTCCTCCGCGGCCCCCCAGCCCCTGCCCCCGGCAGGGGTTTTTTGTTGCAGCAGCGCCCCTGGGTGCTACGGCGCCCTGGTGCTGCAGCGCCGTTAAGGTGAAGGGAAGAACCAGCCCCCGGATCCCCAGGGATCGCCGCGGGCCACCGATGGCAGGCACTCACGATGGATGGGCTGGTGGATGTCTTGCTGCTGCTGGCGGCCTTCACCCTGGTGGTGCGCAGCAACAGCGAGCGCGATGAGGTCTGGGCCCTCTGTCTGCGGGTGTTGGCGGTCACGGCGGTGTTCGCCGTGATCACGAACGTGCGGGGCTTGCCCATCTCCCTGTTGCTGCTGGCCCTCGCCCTCTGGTTGCCGAGCGCCTCCCGCTTTGAGAAGCTGCCCCCTTCCGACCCCTGATGGTGTCTGATCCAGCCTCTTGTCAGCCCTGATCACCTGGCTTTCCTGATTAACGATCTGCCCGGATTAACCCTCTGCCCTGATTGACTCTCTGCCGTGATCAATAAAGACGGCCCCGACCTGCTGGAGATGATCTTCGTGGCCCTGGTGCTCGCGGGCATCGCCTACAGCTTCACCCATTGAGCGGCGGTGACATCCGCTTCAGGCGTTGGGGGCAACGCCTCGATCGCCGATGGCTTCGGGCGGAATCCACATGGCGTCGCCATAGGAAAAGAAGCGGTAGCCAGCTCCAATCGCCTCGCCATACAGCTGCAGCAGGCGGCACCGACCGATCAAGGCGCTGACCAGCAGCAACAGCGAGCTCTTCGGCAGGTGAAAGTTGGTCAGCAGACCCTCCACCACAGCGAAGCGATGTCCGGGGCGGATCACCAGATCCACCGCTCCGGCGTGGGGCTGCAGCCGGCCGCCGTTCAGGGCGGCCACCGCTTCGAGGCTGCGCACGCAGGTGGTGCCCACCGCGATCACCCGGCCGCCTCGGGCACGGCAGGCCTCCACCGCCGCCACCAGTTCCCGGCTCACTTCCACCCACTCGCTGTGCAGGCTCAGGTTGCGCAGGTCCTCCTGCTCCAGGGGCCGGAAGGTGCCCAGACCCACATGCAGGGTCACGCTGGCCCTGGCCACCCCCCGCTGGTCCAGAGCGGCCAGCAGGGCGTCGCTGAGGTGCAGGCCGGCGGTCGGAGCCGCCACGGCCCCCGGTCGGCGTGCGAAACGGGTCTGGTAGCGCTCGTCATCGCTCGGGTCGTGCTGCTGGATGTAGGGGGGCAGGGGGATCTCGCCGTAGCGCTCGAGCAGGGTCTCCAGGGAGGCTGCGTCGCGATGGCCATCGGGAAAGCGGATCACCCGGCCGCCACTGACGGGATCCAGCGCCACCACCTCCAGGGGCAGGGGGGGATGGTCGGGATGCTCCAGCAACACGGTCTGGCCGACGGCCAGACGCCGGGCGGGGCGTGCCAGGCAGAGCCAGTCGCTCGGGCCTGGGTCCTGGGGCGCGGCTCCGGACTCCCCAGGCGAGTGAGGGCTGGCGTTGAGCGGCTCCAGAACCAGCAGCTCCACCGATCCACCGCTGGGCCGCCGGGCCCGCAGACGCGCCTTGAGCACGCGCGTGTCGTTGACCACCAGCAGATCGCCGGCCCGTAGCTCCCGGCTCAGGTCCCAGACCGTCAGGTGCCGGCAGCCCTGACCCGGTTCCACCGCCAGCATCCGGGCGGCATGGCGCGGTTCAACGGGGCGTTGGGCGATGCAATCCTGGGGAAGGGCAAAGTCGTAGCTGGAGAGCAGCAGGTCGGCCGGATCAGGGCCTCCGCGAGCCTCTGCTCCCGGGGTGGTTGCCATGGCTGAGGCCGTAGGGGTGGCGTGGCGTGGGGATGGGCCGCGGCCCAGCGGACGGACCTTGGATCGCGGGGCGTTGATCTCGGGCCGCCCCTGGCTCGCTGTCAGGCCGCGGCCGCGGTGATCAGGCAGCAGTCCAACCCGCCGACGGCAGCCCGTTGATCGGGGCCGCGGGGGCTCAGAGGGCCAGGCTCTCGGGATTGGTCTCGATCAGCTGGGCCAGGTCCTTGAGGAAGGCGGCGGCATGGGCGCCGTAGATGGTGCGGTGGTCGCAGGTGAGGTTCACCTGCATCTGCCGCTTGACGCTGATCGAGCCATCCTGTCCCGCCACCACCGCGGGCCGGGAGGCGGCCACCGCCAGGATGGCGCCGGTGCCGGGGGGCAGGATCGCATCGAAACGGTCCACCCCAAACATGCCCAGGTTGGAGAGCGTGAAGGTGCCGGTGCTGTATTCCTCGGGTTTCAGCTGCTTGGCGCGGGCCCTTTCCACCAGATCGGCCCAGCTGCGAGAAAGGCTGTAGAGATCGGTGCGGTCCGCGGCGGCCAGCACCGGAGTGATCAGGCCGCCGTCCTCCATGGCCACGGCCACGGCCACGTTGATGGCGGCCGGGTAGGCCATGCCGGCTTCGCTGGTGGCCGCGTTGACCTGGGGGTGGCGGGCCAGGGTGACGGCGGCAGCTTTGGCGAGCAGGGCGGTCATGGTGACGCCCTTGCTCTTCACCTGTTTGTAGAAGGCATCCAGCTTGTCGGTGGTGATGGTGTACCCCACTCGGAAGCAGGGCACCGCCAGGCTGGCCACCATGTTGCGGTTGACCGCCTGCTGCAGGGTGTTGAAGGCCACCGTTTCTCCGGGCCGGCCAAAGGCCTGACCGGCGACGGAAGCCGCAGGCGGCGCGGGGATGCGGGCCGCACCAGCGGGGGCGGCGACGGGGCTGACGGCGGGGCCTGAACCCTCGGCCACCCGAGGCAGGCTGACCGGCTGGCCGCTGGCGGCGAGCACGTCTTCGGCCTGGATGCGGCCGTGGGGACCGCTGCCCCGCAGGGCCTCCAGGGCCACTCCGAGCTGCTGGGCGAGCTTGCGGGCCCGGGGGGTGGCCACCAGCCGGCCGTTGGTGGTGGCGGCGGGAGCGACCACCCCCGACGCCGGGGCGACCGGGGGGGCGACCGCGGGGGCCGGCGGGGCTGTGGGGGGCGCGGCAGGGCTCGCGGCGACCGGCGCTGCGCTCACGGGGGCTGTCGCTGCGGGGGCGGGAGCAGGGGCGGCTGCAGCGCTTGGGGCTGCCGGAGCGTTGGCTGCCGCTGCGGCGATTTCGTCCTCGCTGTCGACCACCAGGCCGATGGTCTCGCCCACGGGAGCCGTGGAGCCGGCCGGCATCAGAACCGCCGCCAGGAAGCCGCCATTGAAGGTTTCCACATCCATATCGGCTTTGTCGGACTCGACCACAAGCACCGATTCACCGCGTTCGACCCGATCCCCAGGGCGCTTCAGCCACTCCACGATCTTGCCCTCCGTCATCGTCGAGCTGAGGGCGGGCATGAAGATTTCGTGGGTTGCCATCAGCGAGGTCCCGTCGGCGGTTGGAGGGGGGATCCAGTCCTGCGTGGTCTTCTTGCAAAGACGCGGGGGCAGGCCTGAATGGGCGGATCGGCGGATTTTAGGACCGCGCCCCCCCCCGGAACAGCTCTCCCCACGGCGACGGGGCATGGCAGCCACTCGAGCCATGGAGCCATGGAGTTTGCTGCCAGGGAGCCAAGGCCGAGGTTGCGCTGACCCACCAGACCCCCGCTCCATGGGGCAGCGGGATGCTTCGGAAGCGTCGGCTGCAGCGAGGGGCTCAGTGGGAAGGAGCCGGGCAGAGCAATGGGCCGATGGGGAGGGGGCGTTGATCTGTCTGGCCGTGATGATCACGGCCCTGTGGCTTTGACGCCTGTGCTTTGCGTGCTGGCAGATTCCTGAGCACAGGTGGATGGATCGGCTGGATGATTTGACTATTTTGATCGACTGTTTTCATCGGCTATTCTGGTCGGCTATTCTGATCGGCTCTTTTGCTGAACCTTATGGATCGGTTTTATGGATCGCCATCCCCCTGGATTGATTCTTTGACATCCTCTCTGGCGATCGCCATGGCCCCCGGCTGGAGTGGTTGGCGATCAGCGGATCAAGGCCCACAGGGTCGTGCCATGGGATACGGGCATCGGCTGCTGCCAGGCGCCATCGCTGCTGCCAGGTGGCTCACAATGCGATGGGCACCTGCTTCCTGGTTGGCTGGCTCGCAACAGCGCGGGGGCGGACCTCCAGGGCGGAGTGTCGTGGGACCGGCAGCGATCGACCCTCGATCCGTTGAATGATTGCCATGGTTCAAGCCTGCCCTGCGTTGTCCTGGGGATGGCCAGCAGGCGCGAGCCATGCAAACCAGCCCTTGGATCTCAGGAGGGGGTCTGGATCGACTCGATCACGCCATCGCGCACCAGAACCGCCGCCTGCAGCTTCTGAACCAGGTTGTCGCCGACACCCACCTCGACGAAGCTCTCGATCTGGCCCTGATCGACGATCTGCTCAAACTCAAAGCCACGCACCTGGCGCTGCTGCTCCAGGATCTGCGCCTTCTGATCCTCGAGCTCGGCCCGCTTGGCGGCCACCTGCTGCTGCACCGAACCCACCTGCTCCTGGACGCGGGGGTCGAGGGGGTTGGCGCTCTGGCGGCGGATCTGGTCGATGACCTGCTGACCCTCCTGCTCCAGCTGGGCCAGCTGCTGGTCGACGCCGCTGATGGCATTGCTCAGCTCCCGCTCGGCATCCTCCTTCCAACGGGGGGTGACGACGGCCCGCACGGTGATGTTGCGCTTGATCGTGAGGGTGCCGTCGGCCATGGACTGGGAGTAGCAGACGACAGGCTGTCAGGTGCGGGCCGGTAGGTCAACCGGCGCCTCCGGCGGATTGCCGCCCCAGGGACTCGGGAGGGGATCCCAGGGCAGCCGCAGGGCAGGGCCACGCCTCAGCCATCGCCATACAGGGCCGCGATGGCGGCCTGATCGCGGCTGCTGATCCGGTCGCGGCGTTGCTTGAGGGTCTGGGTGAGCAGGCCGTTGTCGATCGTGAACGGCTCCACCAGCACCACACCACCCAGCCGTTCGTCGGGCCGGGCGCCGGGGCGGGCCGCCAGCACGCGGTTGCATTCGCGGGTGAGGGCCCTCAACAGGGCGGGTTCGGCGTGGGCTGGCCCAGGGGCCGCCAGCCCCTGCTCCCTGGCCCAGGCCTGCAGGGCTTCGCTGCGCGGCACCAGCAGGGCGCCGAGCTGCTTGCGGTCCTGGCCCACCAGCATCACCTGCTCCACCAGCGGACTGGCCGCCAGGGCCTCCTCGAGCGGCCCAGGCTCGATGTTCTCGCCGCTGCTCAGCACGATCGTGTCCTTGGCGCGGCCGGTGAGCACCAGGCTGCCGTCCCCCAGCAGCAGGCCCAGATCGCCGGTGTCAAACCAGCCCTCGGCATCGATCGCCTTGGCGGTGGCTTCGGGCTTGCCGAAATAACCCGCCATCACCTGCGGTCCCCGGGCCAGCACCAGCCCTCGCTCCCCGATCGCGAGGGTGCGGCGGCTTTCCGGGTCGACGATCTTCAGGGCGGTGCCATCCAGGGGGCGGCCGGCACTGCCGCGGCGGTTGGCCCAGGGCCTGCGGCAGCTGAGCACCGGCGCGGTCTCGGTGAGGCCGTAGCCCACCAGCAGCTCGATGCCGATCGCCTCGAAAAAGGCATCCACGTGGATCGGCAGCGCTCCGCCCCCGCTGATCGCGGTGCGCAGGGCTCCACCCACCAGCTGGCTTCGCACCTTCGGCCAGAGCAGGGACCCGGCCAGGGTGTGCAGGGGCCAGCGCAGCAGGGCCTCGATCGCAGCCTGCACCCGGGTCGGCAGCGGTTCGGGGGCCAGGGTCAGGTCAGCGGCCTGGCGGCGCCGCAGGCTGTAACGGCGACTGTTGGCCAGGGCGCTGCCCAACAGGCGCTGGCGGCTGGCGGGCATGGCGGCCAGGGCATCCTCGAAGCCGGAATGGATCGCCTCCCAGAGGCGGGGCACGCTGATCAGATACTGGGGCCGCACCCTCTGCAGGTCAGCCCGGAAGGTCTTGAGGGTGGCGTAGCTCTGGCGGCAGCCGCAGGAGAACAGGAAATATTCGGCGCTGCGCTCGTAGGCGTGCCAGATCGGCAGGATGCTCAGCACCCGGTCACCGGGCTCCGGGGCCACCGCCACTCCGAGGTTGCGGAGCTGATGCAGCAGGTTGGCATGGCTCAGCGGCACCCCCTTGGGCTGGCCTGTGGTGCCGGAGGTGTAGAGCAGGGTCGCCAGCCGTTCCGGACCGCCCTCGGGCCAGGGGGCCACGCTGCCGGCACCGCGTGCGAGCAGTTGCTCCCAGCTGAGGCAGGGCAAGGCCGGATCTTCAACGCCGGGCGGATCGCCCTCCAGCACCACCACGAAGCGCAGCTGCTCCCTGAGCTCCTGATCGAGGGCCAGCCTGCTGAGCAGGGCCGCCGATTCGACCACCAGGGCCATGGCGGTGGAATCGCGCAGGATGTAGCGCAGTTCCTCCACCGGCGCGCCGCTGCCGCGCACGGCATCGGCGGCCCCTGCCCTCATCAACCCCTGATCGGCCTGGAGCCAGCGGGGGCCGTTCTCGGCGAACAGGGCCACCACGCAGCCCGGTTCCACGCCCAGGGCTCGGAAGGCGGCCGCGGCGGCCTCGATGCGCCGGTGCAGCTCGGCGTAGCTGAGCGTTTCCGGTTCCCGGGCATGGGGGGCCTCCAGCGCCACCCTCTCCCCATGGAGCTCGGCCAGCGCCGGCCAGAGCCGCTCCAGGCCGGCCAGCTGCGACCAGTCCCGGCGACGCGCCAGGGCCTCTCGATCGGGGCCATCGGCCGACCAGAGGATCGCGGCGGCGGAGCTGCTGGCGGTCGACATGGCGACGGATCTGGTGTGCGGCGCAAAGGTTGCCACGGATCACCCGCTGCCGGCGGCGCGACCGCCGGGGTGATCATCCACCGGCTGCCTCTGGGTCCTCGCCATCCTCCAGCCGCTCCGCCGCCGGTCGCAGCTCCAGCCCGAAGCGCGCCGCCAGGTGGGCCAGCAGGCGCGGCGCCAGGGCGGCGCAGCCGAGTCCCGGTCGCCAGTCGACAAGCCGCCCCACCGGAAGGTCCAGGCCGCAGGGTGCGATCGCGCCGAATCCCTTCAGGTCGCAGTCCACATTGAGGGCCAGGCCGTGCTGACTGATCCAGCGGCGGGCGCCCACCCCCAGGGCTGCCACCTTGCGGCCCTCCAGCCAGACGCCGGTCAGCCCCTGGCGCCTCTCCCCCGGCAGTCCGAGCTCCGCCAGCAGATCGAGCACCACCTGCTCCAGTCCACGCAGGTAGAGGTGCAGATCGGCCCCGTGGCGTTGCAGATCGAGCACCGGGTAGAGCACCAGCTGCCCCGGGGCGTGGTGGGTCACCTCGCCGCCCCGGTCGATGCGATGCAGGGGCAGGGGCGGCGAGGCCGGATCGAAGCGCAGGTGGGCCAGGCTGGCGCCGCGGCCAAGGGTGTAGCAGGGGGGATGCTGCAGCAGCAGCACCGCCTCCGGCCCGCCGGGATCGTCCAGCAATCTGGCCTGAAGCAGTCGCTGCCAGGCCCAGGCGCGAGGAAAGGGCACCGGCGCCGACGGTTGATAAAGGATTGCGGAGCCTTTGGTGGCCATCGGATGCCGTTCCTAGCGTGAAGTCAACCAGAACCCGCGCTTCCTGAATCCCGCGGGTCGGCTGGCCCCCCATGAAACTGCTGATCCATGGCCGCAATGTCGATGTCACCCCGGCCATCCGTGATTACACCGAGACCAAACTGGGCCGCGCCATCAGCCATTTCGAAGGCATGGTGAAGGAGGCCGACGTCCATCTCTCGGTGGCCCGCAACCCGCGGGTGCCCCAGCAGACGGCGGAGGTCACGGTGTTTGCCAATGGCCTGGTGATCCGCGCCCAGGAACGCAGCGAAAACCTTTACGCCAGCATTGATCTGGTTGCCACCAAGCTCAGCCGCCAGCTCAATCGCTACAAGGACCGTCTCCAGAACCGCACCCAGGGCCCGGTGCATCGCTCCGCCGCCGCTGAGGAGGCCGGTGCTGCCACCCTGCCGCCCCCGGGCCAGAGCCTCATCGATGGCAAGGAGGCTGAGCTGCCCAGCCGGGGTGTGCGTCGCAAATACTTCTCGATGCCGCCCATGGCGCTGGAGGAGGCGCTGCACCAGCTCGAGCTGATCGACCATGATTTCTACGTGTTCCGCGAGGCCGCCAGCGGCCAGGTGCAGGTGGTCTATCGGCGCAACCACGGCGGCTTCGGGGTGATCCAGCCCAGGGACGCATGAGCAGGGACCTGCCGGACCTGGCCCCGCTGATCGACCATGCCCTGCTCGATCCGCACCATGGCCTGGCCGCCCTGCATGCCTGCTGTGATGAGGCCCGCCACTTCGGCTTTGCCGGGGTGTGCGTGGCCTCACGCTGGGTGGATCAGGCCCGCGAGCGCCTGCCGATCGGGGGGGCCACCCGGCTCGTCAGCGTGGTGGGCTTCCCGTTCGGTGCCGTCCCCGCGGCGGTCAAGCGGGCCGAGGCCGAGGCGGCGGCGGCGGCCGGCGCCGATGAGCTCGACGTGGTGCCTGATTTCGGTGCCCTCGCCGATGGCGACAGCCGCGCCCTGCTGACGGATCTGGCCCCGATCGCCGAGCTGGGGCTGCCGGTGAAAGTGATCCTGGAGGTGGGGCGGCTCGATCCTGGGGCCCTGGAGCTTCTGGTGGAGGTGAGCCTGGATGCGGGGGCTCGCTACCTCAAGAGTGGCAGCGGCTTCGGGCCGCCGGTCAGCGCTGCCCAGATCGGGCGCCTGGTGGCATTGGCGCGGGGGCGGGCCGGGGTCAAGGCCTCCGGTGGGATCGCCAGCCTGGAGCAGGCCTTCGCCCTGGTGGAGGCCGGAGCGGTTCGGCTCGGCACCAGCCGGGGGGTGGCCCTGATGCAGGCCCTGCGCGCGTCGACGCCAGCGCGGCGGCCGTCCGATCCGGGGGCCGCCTGAGCGGAGAGCCACCGTGCCGGAGTGCATGCTCGAAGGACTCGCCCTCAACGTCCGTCCTCTGGGGGAAAACGATCGCCTGCTCACCTTGCTCAGCGACGAGCAGGGGGTTGTGCGGCTTGCGGTGCCGGGGGCCCGGCGCCCGAACAGCAGCCTGGCCGCCGCCCTTCCCCTCACCCTGATGCGTCTGCAGGTCGGGGGGCGGGGCGAACTGCGGCGGGTCCGCCAGCTGCGGATGCTGCGCAGCTACGCCGTTCTCGGAGAGCGGCTGGAGACCCTGGCCGCGGCCCAGTCCCTGGCGGAACTGGCCCTGATCCTGGTGCCGGCCGGTCTGGCGGCCCCGGGGCTGCTGGCGGATCTGCTGCTGCAGCTGGAGCGGCTGGAGGCGGTGGTGCGCGAGCGACGGGAGGGGCGCGAAGCGCTGATGGTCGCGGTTCAGGGCAGTGTGCATCTGCTCGCCCTGGGGGGCTTTGCCCTGCCGCTGCAATCCTGCGCCCGCAGCGGTGTGCCCCTGGTGCCACCCCTGGGCGACCGGAGCTGGCGCTGCAGCCTGCTCCCCGGTGAGGGCCTGGCGATCGGCCCGGTGGCGGGGGCCCGGGTGGTGCTCAACGCCTCCGAGCTGGCCCTCCTGCAACGCCTGCCCCGGCCTGCCCTGCCCCGCCGTCGCGACGGCGACCTGTTGGGACCGGCCGGTGCCTGGCTGCATCTGCTCGATCTGGTGGAGCACTGGTGCGGCGAACACCTTGGGCGCCGCCCTCGGGCCTTCAGACTGCTGCGGGACAGCTTCGAAGCGGAGCCTCCCGCCCGAGCACCAGGCCGAGGAGCCAGAGGATGACCAGGCCGAGTTCAGCCCCGCTCCAGCGCCCCGGCGCCCCACCGATCCGTCCAGGGTCCCCTTTCGGCATCGTTCCTGCGGCGATCAGCGCGGCGACCTCCCGACAGATCCGATGAGCCAGTCAGGACCCGACCCCCAAGCCGAGGCCCGGCATCCAGCTCCTGGCGCTTCGCCCGCCGGCATCCATCCCGGCGCCCCGGGAGCCCCCCCCGCTCCGGTGGAAACGGGCATCGGGGCAGTGCTGGCACTACCGGGCTTCCGCCGCCTCTGGCTGGGGCAGATCTTTTCGCAGCTGGCCGACAAGTTCTACATCGTGCTGATGGTGTTTCTGATCGCCCAATACTGGGTGACTGACAACGCCGCCACCGATCCGGCTCTGGTGGATGCCGCCGCGGCGATTCGGATCGACCTGGAGACCCGCGCCCAGGTGATCACCCTGATGGCCACCGGCATCTATGTGGCCAACACGATTCCGGCGATCCTGCTGGGCACCGTCGCCGGTGTCTGGGCCGACCGCTGGCCCAAGCGCAGCGTGATGGTGGCCTCCAATGCCATCCGGGCGGCGCTGCTGCTGCTCGCTCCCCTCTGCCTGCTCAAAGGTCCGGTCTGGCTGGGGTTGAGCTGGGGGTACTGGGCGCTGGTGGCGATGACCTTCCTGGAATCGGTACTCACCCAGTTCTTTGCCCCGGCCGAACAGGCGGCGCTCCCCCTGCTGGTGCCATCGGGCCAGCTGCTCGCCGCCAATTCCCTCTATCAGGCCACCAGCATGGCCGCCACGATCGTCGGCTTCGCGGTGGGGGATCCGGTGTTGCGGCTGCTCCAGTCCGGCCTGGCCAGACTGGGCATCCCGGGGGGGGAGTTCGTGCTGCTGCCCGTTTGCTACGGCGTGGCAGCCATGGCGATCATGGGCATCGCCCTGCCTGAACAGGTCCGCGCTCCCCGCCGCGTTTCGGTCTGGCAGGAGATCGGCGAGGGATTGCAGGTGCTCCAGGAGCGACGCAGCGTCCGGGCCGCCATGCTCCAGCTGGTGCTGCTCTACAGCCTGCTGGCGGCTCTCTATGTGCTGGCGATCAGCCTGGCGGCCACGATCGCGCCCCTGGGGCCCACCCGCTTTGGCGTGCTGCTGGCCCTCAGTGGCGTCGGCCTGGGTCTGGGGGCCCTGGCGATGGCCCAGATCGGTGAGCGCTTCAGCCGCCGCCTGCTGGCCGCCGCCGGCCTCGGCACCGTGGCCTGCAGCCTGGTGCTGCTCGGCCAGGCCCGGGGCCATCTGGTCCCGACATTGCTGCTCTGCGCCCTGCTCGGGGTCGGTTCCTCGCTGCTGGCGATCCCCGCCCAGACCACCATTCAGGAGGACACCCCCGAGGAGCAGCGAGGCAAGGTGTTCGGCCTGCAGAACAATCTGATCAACATCGCCCTCAGCCTGCCGCTGGTGCTCGCCGGTGCCATGGTCAGCCGCTACGGGCTGGTGCCGGTGCTCTGGGGTCTGGCGGCCCTGGCCCTGCTGGCAGCGCTGATCGAGCAGCCATGGCGGCGCTGCTAGTTTCTTCCCTCGATCGAGTAACCGGCGCCGGTGGCCCAAATCGCCTGGCTGGGCAAGAAATCACCCTTCTGCGGCAACGTCACCTATGGCCTGAGCACCACCGAATCCCTGCGTCGCCGCGGCCATACCGTCCATTTCATCCACTTCGACACCCCCACCGCCCCCCTGGGCAGGCTGGAGAGCAGTGCTCCCGAGGCCGTGGCGACCACAGTCGGCGGCACCGAGGCTGAGCCCGAGGTCACCCTGCCCTATTTGGTCAAATCGCAGGTTTACACCATCCCTTCGCCGGGGGCCCAGCGGGAGCTGCGCGAGTCCCTCGAACGGATCCGCCCCGACCTGGTGCACGCCAGCCTGACCCTCTCTCCCCTCGACTTCCGCCTCCCCGATCTCTGCCAGCAGCTGGGATTGCCCCTGGTCGCCACCTTCCACCCCGCCTTTGACGCCGGCCTGCGCAACCTCTCGGCCGGCACCCAGCAGCTCACCTACCAGCTCTACGCCCCCTCCCTGGCCCGCTACGACCGGGTGATCGTGTTCTCCGAGCTGCAGGCCGAGGTGTTGGAGCGTCTGGGGGTGCGGCGCCAGCAGCTGGCGGTGATTCCCAATGGCGTCGATACCGACCTCTGGGCCCCCGCCCCCCGCACCCCCGGCCCGGTGCTCGCTGAGCTGCGGCGCCGCTATGCAGGGCGGCGGGTGTTTCTCTACATGGGCCGCATCACCACCGAGAAGAATCTTGAGGCGCTGCTGCGGGCCTGGCGCCTGGTGCGGCCGGCCGGCTGCCTGCTGCTGATCGTGGGCGATGGCCCCCAGCGTCAGTCATTGCAGCTGGCGGTGGAGCCGGATGTGGAGTGGTGGGGCTATGAGGCCAGCCTGGAAACGCGCATCGCTCTGTTGCAGCTGGCGGAGGTGTTCCTGTTGCCCTCGTTGGTCGAGGGCCTTTCCCTGGCCCTGCTGGAGGCGATGGCCGCCGGTGCGGCCTGTGTGGCCACCGATGCCGGCGCCGATGGCGAGGTGCTGGAGGGGGGGGCCGGCATCGTGATCAGCACCCAGGGGGTGACGACCCAGCTGCGCACCCTGTTGCCGGTGCTCCGTGACCAGCCGGTGCTCACCGCCGAGCTGGGCAGGCGCGCCCGGGCGCGGGTGATCGAGCGCTACACCCTCACCCGCAACATCGACTCCCTCGAACGCCTCTACGCCGAGCTGATCCCCCAGCCCCTGAGGGCCTGATCGGGAACCATGCCCTCGACCCAGGCGCTCCGGTTGTGGATCAGTAGCGCTCAGGCCGCGGCAGCTGCCAGGTGGGGGCCAATCCCTGGCGTTGCAGGCTGTCGGCCCGCTGCTCCAGTCGGCGGCGCTCGACCCGCCAGAGCCTGTAGAGGCCGCTGCTCGCCAGTTCTGTGGGCTCCAGCCCACGCCAGTGGGGAAGGGCGGCGGTGCCGCGGTCGATGACCAGCAGCAGGGTCGGACGTTGCTCGGGGCTGGAGGGGCTCTGACCCGGTCGAAATTCCTGGCGCAGGCGGTCTGCAAGGTTGACGGGACCCACCGGTGGATCGCCCTCGTAGATCACCACGCGACGGCTGTAGTAGTGCAACGACGGTTTCAGGATGCCCACCATCGCCAGCGGTTCCCCCGGTCTGGCCTGGCGCTGCACCGCCGCGGCCATCGCCCGCACCGGCGCTCCCCGCAGCTGATCTCCCAGGTTCCAGAGGGGCAGCAGCGCCAGGGGCACGAAGGCCACCAGGGGCAGCTGGAGGCGCAGCAGGGGCTGGGGCCAGGGACGGTGTCGTCCCAGCCAGCCCAGGCCGGCCGCCAGCAGCCAACAGGCCGCCGCCAGGGGCAATCGGCCGCTGGCCAGGATGCCTGCCGGCAGAGTGGGAAGTTCGGGATCCTGGATCGCCTTCACCCACAGCGGTCCCGCCAGGAACACGCCTCCCAGCAGCAGGGTCAGCAGCAGGGACAGGCCCCAGGCCAGCGCCAGGGGCTGGTCGATGGCGCCCACCCCCGGCCAG
>CAIZQU010000083.1 GCA_903935205.1 uncultured cyanobacterium
GGCATTTGGATCACTCACCAAGACATCCGTGAGCGTCACGTTGCCGGTGTTCTGCACCTTGATCGTGTAGTCAAGCACCTCACCCGCCACATCAGCCACCTCGCCCTCTAGCGGATCCTTGGTGATGTTCAGCTCCGGGTTCGGCGCTACGGCAGCTGGCACATTGGTAAAGGTAGTCGACCAAACTTCCCCATTCGCAACAGTAATTGCTATGGCCCTTCCGTTAATGCTGTATGTATCGGCTGTGGTCGTGTCTTCAGGCCCATTTTCACTGGCTATTATGCTGCTGAGGTCCCACCTGGAGTTTGGGTCTTCCGTAATGGTATAGACGCCCTCGATCAAGCCAAAGAAGGTTATTTGACTGGGGAGAGTTCCATCTGAGTCATCATCAAGTGTAAAAGTAGGGGTGATATTTGCTCCATTGGGTCCAGTGATGGTAAACCCGAAGTCTTCAGAGCCGAAATGAGTGGCATCAGGAATGGCATCCTTGATGATCGTGATCTGCCCTTGGGGAACAATCGCGTTGGGGTTGATATTGACATTGCTGACTCCACCGGATGCGCTCGGATCAAAATCGACAACCATCTGTGGTGAAGCGCCAGGAAAGCTAGCGGCTCCATTTTGGAAGCCATAATCTGCCTGAGTAGCGAGATGCCCGCCCCAGGCAACGCCAACATTCATGGTCTCACTCGGATTGCCATCACCATCATCGGCAACCGTAAATGTGATATCGAGTCGCCTGTCTTCTTGATTATTGTTGACCGGATCGGCAGTATAGGGCTCAAACGTTACGGTCCCAACCTTAATATTGAAAAGGGTGAAGACTCCTGCCAGATGCCCCGCTGTGGGTGGATTTTCTGGCGAGCCGCCTGTGTCACCTGTGTCGTTGGGAATGCCAACTGTTGAAATTAATCCGGTTTGAAAACCAGCTAGATCAGAACCAATGCCGAAAGGAGCAGCAGCATTTTCGGTTGCGTTGTAGGAAGTGAGGTAGTCGAAAAAGAGTTTTTGCGGATCTGTAGTTCCACCGGCGTAAGCCCAATCTAGTTGGATAGTATAGGTTTGGTTTTCTACCAGGTTGGGAGCTGAGCCTCCTCCGCCTGTAGATGTCCAGCGGAAAGGGATGACTTCGCCTTCAGCATAGATTGCGTTGGCTTGCTGGATCGTAGTACCGGCATCCCATTTGTTTAGGGTGGGACCTGGTTGATTGCGCCATGCCCAGACTGCTAACTGAGCATCGGTAAATGTTGTTGTCGCAACCTGGTCGTCGCTGGTGTCAAACATGCTATCCGCGCCACTGCCTGTGGCAGTCAGGTTCAACGTCGCATTAAATGCATCGGCCGTGCCGCTTCCTGTTCCGTTATTGTCCGTGGGCACAATCCAGGTCGTCACAACCTGACCATTAACCACCGCGTCAAGATCTCCTTTCCCGCCATCCGTCACCGAAAAGGGCAGATAGACATCTTTTTCCCCATCATCGCCGGGATCTAGGGGATCATCGGCAATCGCGAACTCAATCGTGCTCCCCTCCACAAACCCACTGGCCGTGATCGTCACCGTCTCCCCCGGCGCATAGTCGGCCTTGTCGGTGACGACAGACGGTGCTGAATCGGTGAAGGTGTAGGACGCCACCTTCCCATCCCCCCCCGTTGCGGTCAGCAGCACGGTGGCATTCAAGGCATCCGGAGTGCCGGAACCGGTGCCGTCGTCATCCCTGGGCACCAGCCAGGAGGTCACCACCCGACCATCGATAACTCCGTCCTGGTCGGCGGCGCTCCCATCCAGCACTGAAAAGCTGGGATAGACATCGGCATCGCCATCATCGCCGGGGTCCTGGGGATCATCGGCGAGGGCAAAGGTGATCGTGATACCTGGTTGGAAGCCGCTGGCGGTGATCTGCACTGTTTCGCCAGGGCCATAGTCGCTGCGATCGGTGCTGACCGTGGCGCTCAGCTCTGGACTGGGGGGCTTGTCTTCCCTGGGGATGACCGCGGCGGTGGCGCCCATGCTGATGAAACCGGCACCGGCCTGGACCCCGCCAACCTCGCTGGACGTCCTGTGGCGCCTGGAGCCGGTGGCGCTGATGCCGAAGAGATCGCGCCAGCCGTTCCAGCCGGGGTTGGCGGTTTGATGTTGCCCTTGCTTGCTGTGGAGCCTGCCAGCTTCGTTTTGGTTTTCCACGGTGAACTCCTGGGCGGTGAAGGATTGGATGGCGCCAGAATTCATCGCCGTTCCCATGTGCATGGACCGGCGTCAATGGATCTGGCTTCACAACATCAACCTAGGCAAAAAAATGGTGGCAACCATTTCATCCGCGCCACGTGATTACAACGAAGCCAGAGCGGATCTGGCCGCAGATCACTGCTGCGATGCCCCACCAATGCGGCGTTGCGTTCGTTCTTGCTGATGCAGTCGCGCTAGGCCTTTGGCCCCTGCTGCCCTCCTGAAACTCCTATTGGCTGCTGCATCTGCCGGCGTCGCCGCTGAGTGGATGCTGCTTGCACCCGTCGTTGGCGTCGATCTGGCCCCTGGCTGCCGTGCTGATGCCCCATCCGTCATCTCGGTTCTGGGTCCGTTCCGAATGGGCCAGCTCACACTTCGATCCCTGGATGTGTGGTTTCTTTTGCAGAAACGCCGCTGATTCCCGACGCTTCACCCAGGTTTCCAGCCCTGCCATACCACGACTCTCGCGACCGCCATCGCCTCCCTCCACCGTTCTCTGCTGGCTCCTCCTTCCGGTGTCTCTCTCGCGGATGTCCGTGCCACCACAACAAAGGCCCGGCCCCTTCCCGTCAGCCTGAGGCTGATGGAAAGGGGCCGGGCGAAATCCAGGCCGCAGGGGGCGAGGCCTCCGAGGTGGCTTTCGAGCCGGCAGCCCTTGGCCGCTCAGAGCCCCAGGGGCCCTGCTCAGCTCAGTTCAGCGCTGGCAGGGCGCTTCCGGCCGTGGGCAGGGGGGCGCCGGTTGTTCGCAGGGGGCATGGGCGGCGGTCTTGTCGGGGCAGGGTTGCAGATCAGCGGCGCGGGCAGGGGCGGCGAGCAGGCTCAGAAGGCCGGCGGCGGCCAGCAGGACGGCACGATTCATGGAATGGTCCCGGGTCTTTGCTTCACCGTAGCCCCAGTCTGGGCGTTGCGCCGGGGTTTCTCCTCGCCGGCCTGGATCAGGGTCTTCCGGGCCGTGCAGATCGCTCGGTCGCTCCCGGCCTCCGGGCCGTTCCGGCCGGCATCGCGCTCCCCTCGTCAGAGGTGCCGCCACGTCCCGCAGGGTGGCGGTGGCTACAGGCCCGCTGTTCCCGCTTCCATAAGGTGTCGAGCCGGGTCGGCCTTGATCCGGACCCAGGTCGCCAGCGAACGCCCAGCCATGTCTGCCGCCGTTGAGGAGCCCCTGAACCCTGCCGCCACCCCGACAGGAACCCAGCCCCTGCGGATCGCGGTCGTCGGCGCCGGCAGCAGCGGCCTGCTGCTGGCCCTGTTGCTGCAACGTCAGGGGCACCGGGTGTGCCTGTTTGAGAAGGCACCGGAGCTGCGGCCTGAGGGCTGCGGCATCCTGCTGGTGCGCAATGGCGTCGAGGCGATCGCCGCCGCCGGCATCGAGGGTCTGCTGGCGGAGCTGCTGGAGGCTGGCCTGCCGGTAAGCCGTTTTGTGGTGCGCAATCTGCGGGGCGATCTGATCAACAGCAGCGAGGCCGAACGGGAACCCGGCGAACTGCCTTCGCTGCTGATCCAGCGCCGGGCGATTCTCGAGCCGATGGCCCGCCGCCTCGCCCATGGGGTGTTCCGTCCCGGCTCGGCCCTGCTCAGCTGGAGCCAGGATGCCGAAGGCGTTGAGGCCCATTTCGCCGATGGCTCCTACTGGCGGGGGGACCTGCTGGTCGGGGCTGATGGCATTCACTCCCGGGTCGCGCCCCAGCTGGCGCCGCTGCGGCGGCTCAGCTATCTGGGCGATCGCGTCTGGCGCGGTGTGGTGCCCGACGATCAGTTCTGCCGCGATGGTGAATTCTTCGTCTATGCCCGCGGCCGTGGCGTCTACGCCAACGTCTTTGACCTGGGCCGCGACCGTGATGGCATTCCCCTCACCCACTGGGGCTTCTTTCAGGAGGAGATCCTGCCCGCCAGCCGCGATGAGCAGCGGCGCCTGCTGCGGGAGCCGGTGCCGGAGCAGGCTCTGGCCAAGCTGCCGGCCGATCTGGCGGCCCTGATCCGCGCCACGCCTTCCGACCGGCAGGTGGCCAACTGGTCCTTTGACATCGATCCGCTCCCCGCCCTGGCGGTCGGCCGGGTGGCCCTGCTCGGCGATGCCGGCCATGCGATGAGCTCCTCCCAGGCCCGGGGCATGACCGCCGGCCTGGAGGATGCCTTGGCCCTGGCCCGCCAGCTGGAAGCGGCGCACGGGGCTGCCGCCGGCCAGCGGCAGAACGCCGTGCTCACCGCCGTGGAGCGCTACAACGCCGAGCGCTTGCCGGTGGTGCACCGCTATCAGGAACGCAGCCGCGAGGTCAGCGCCCGCACCGGCCGGCTGCGCCGCCCCCAGGTGGCCGTCGGCCCGGTTTCTTCCCAGCCGGCGAACCCGGCCACCGCGGCGGCCTGATGGCTTCGGCGGCCCACGACGCGTTCCAGGCTGCGCCCCGTCCGCCCTCGCGCCGGGAGCCCCTCAGCCCCCCGCCCGCTCCAGCACTCCCTTGCTGCTGGGGATGGCACCGGCCCGGCGCGGATCGATCTCCACCGCCTGGCGCAGCGCCCGGGCGAAGGCCTTGAAGCTCGCCTCGACGATGTGGTGGGAGTTCACGCCATCGAGTTGGCGCACATGCAGGGTGAGGCCGGCATTGTTGGCCACCGCCACGTAGAACTCCTTGACCAGCTCGGTGTCGTAGGAGCCGATCTTCTGGGCTGGGATCGTCAGCCCCCAGCTTAGGTGGGGCCGCCCTGAACAATCGAGGGCCACCTGCACCAACGCCTCATCGAGGGGCGCCAGAAAGTGCCCGAAGCGGTGAATGCCGCGCCGGTCACCCAGGGCCTGGGCCAGGGCCTGACCGAAGGCGATGCCCACATCCTCGTTGCTGTGGTGGTCGTCGATGTGGGTGTCGCCCCGGGCCGTGATCTCCAGGTCGATCAGGCCGTGGCTGCTGATCTGATGGAGCATGTGGTCGAGAAACGGCACACCGGTGCTCACCTGGCAGGAGCCGCTGCCGTCGAGGCCGAGGCTGACCCGCACATCGGTCTCGCCGGTGACGCGGTGGATGGTGGCGGTGCGCATGGGGAGCTGGCGGGGCCGATCGGGGCCTGGCGCGGCCCGTCAGCCGATCATGCCGAACAGCCTGGACGCAGGCCATGGCGCCACCTCCCCTGGCGCCGGTCGCCGCCATGGCTGCATGGCCGCCGCGCCCGCCTCACATCCCGGTGATGCAGTAGCCGGCATCCACATAAAGCACCTGACCGGTGATGCCCGAGGCCAGGGGACTGGCCAGGAAGGCCGCGGTGCTGCCCACCTCCTCCTGGGTGACGGTGCGGCGCAGGGGGGCCTTCTCCTCCACGTTGTGGATCATCTCCAGGATGCCGCCGATGGCGGAGCTGGCCAGGGTGCGGATCGGTCCGGCGCTGATCGCGTTGACGCGCACCTGCCTGTCCGGGCCCAGCTCGGCGGCGAGATAGCGCACCGAGGCCTCCAGGGCGGCCTTGGCCACACCCATCACGTTGTAGTTGGGGATGGCCCGCTCGGCCCCCAGATAGCTGAGGGTGATCACGCTGGCGCCGGTGTTGAACAGGGGCTTGGCGTGGCGGCAGAGGGGAGCCAGGGAATAGGCGCTCACCTCCAGGGCGCGGGCGAAGCCCTCGGGGCTGATGGCGCTGTAATCGCCGATCAGTTCCTCCTTGCCGGCGAAGGCCAGGCAGTGCACCAGCACATCGAGACTGCCCCACTGCTCGGCGACCCGAGCGAACACGGCCTCGATCTGGGCCGGGTCCTGCACGGTGAGGGGTTCGAACAGGGTGGGAGCCAGCGGTGCGGTCAGATCGCGCACCTTGCCCTCGAAGCGGCCCTTCTCATCGGGCAGGTAGGTGACCCCCAGCTCGCAGCCGGCGGCATGGAGCTGTTGGGCGATCCCCCAGGCGATCGACTTGTTGTTGGCGATCCCGGTGACCAGGGCCTTCTTGCCGCGCAGATCGAGGAGCATGGGGGAGCAGCGCCGCCGGCGCTTGGGAGCTGAAGGCTGATTCTCCCGCAGCGACCGCAGCTCCCCGGCCCTGCCGCAGGGCAGGCCTCGCCCCGGCCTCCGCCCCGGTAGCGATCAGGCATCGATCGGGCTGGCAACGTCGGCGAGCCCCCGTTGGCTCCCGGTCCATCCCGGGCCTGGTGGAACCGGCCGGGAGCTGCACAGCGCCCGAGCACTCCCGGAACGACCATCGATCCGCGCGGTCCCGCCCAGGTCAGGGTTGGAACAGGCCGGCTCTGCCCAGGCCTGAACCGCCCCTTCCCCCAGGTTCCGGACCGGAGCCTGGGGAAAGGGCAGCGGCGGGACTGCTCACCTGGCCTGGGCGCTACCCGGATAGGAGATCGGGGGGGATCCGGTCGGGGTGGTTACCGGATCGGCGGACTCGCAGGGATTGTGCAGCGGAATCAGGATCTGATTACCCTGCGATTGCTGGGGATGACAGCCCGGTCTGCGTTTCGCAGGCCCACCATTCCAGCTCAGGGGCGAAGGCTCCGCCAGCCATGACCCACCACCAGAGCCCCTGCAAAGCCCCTGCAAAGCCCCTGCAAAGCCCCTGTCGTCTGCCGTCACTGCCCGGATCGCCATGACCGCATCGCCGCCTCGCCCCGTGGCCTTCATGGTCATGCCGTTCCGGCAGCGCCCTGTTCCCAGCCCCCCGGAAGGCGCGCCCCGGGAGATCGACTTCGATGCGCTTTGGTACCACGCCTTTCTTCCGGCTCTGGAGAGCCTGGGCTATCTGGCGGTCCGGGCGGACATGGACTGCGGCACGGTGATCATCAAAGACATGCTCGAACGGCTTGCCTTCGCTGATCTGGTGCTGGCCGATCTGACCCTGCCCAATGTCAATGTCTACTATGAAGTCGGTGTCCGCCATGTGGCCAAGCCGAGCCATTGTGTCCTGATTGCATCGGATTGGTCCAAGCAGTTCTTTGATGTGGATCAGATGCGCACGCTGCGCTATCCCCTGCCCGATGGCGCGGTGCCGGCGGCCAGTGCGGAGGCCATCAAGCAATTTCTGTTGCAGCATCTCACTACCTTGCTTGATGCCCGAACCCCCTATCATGAGCTGGTCAGCGATAAGACTCATTCCGCGGTCTTTCGTGATCAGATCGAGGCGCTCGGTGCCTTTCAGAACGAGGTGCGGGCGGCCCGCCTCATGGCTGATCCGGAGACGCGTCGCCAGCGGGTGCTGGCTTTGGTGGAGGCGAGTCGGGATGGTCTTGATCGGCCAGAGATCGCCTTGGAACTTCTGACGCTGGTGCGGGATAATCTCTCCTGGCAGGATCTTGCTGACTACAGCGAGCAGCTGCCCCCCTCCCTGCGCAGCAATGGCTTTGTCAAAGAACAACTGCTGCTCGCCAGGGCCAAGCGCGGCGATCATGAAACGGCGATCGAGGGCTTTAAACAGTTGCTGCGGGAGCAGGGTGAAACCGCTGAGCGGTACGGGTTGATCGGTGGTCGCTACAAGACGTTGTGGCGGCAGCTGCGGGATCAGCGCCTGCAGCGTGGCGAGTCGATACCAAGCCTGCAGGAGGAGGCCTATCTGGAGAATGCTATTGAGCACTATCGCCGTGGCGCAGAGCTCGATCTGAACGAGTACTTCTGTGCCTGCAATCTTTCACTTCTGCTCCGTAGCTGCGGCCAACCATCTGACCAGGAGGAGGCGGCTTTCCTGGATCAGTTGACGGTGATCGCCAGCCAGCGCAAGATCAAACGAGGTGAGGATGATGGCTGGGCCCGTGCCACCTTACTGGGGGCATCATTCCGGTTGGCTGATGTGGAGCATGTCCGTCGCCTGGCTCGAGATGTGGTGCGGGAGGGTGCGGCAGCCTGGCAGCTCCAGACCACCCTGACTGACATTGATGATGTTCTCAACGCCATGGACGATGGCCCGGTTCGGCAACAGTTGAGCCAGATTCGTGATCAGCTCGTAGCACAGCTCCCTACACGCTGAACCCATGGAATCAGCCCCGCCCGCTTGAGCGACAGCGCCAGGCACAAGAGCCAGCGCCTTGCAGGCTGATAAAATCGATGATGAACGCATTAGAGCTTCTCTGCAAGGGCGTGAATGTCATGAAGCTGGTGATGACAATGCTGGTCAAGAATGAGGCTGATATTATCGACCAAAACATTGACTTTCATGCCTCGCAAGGTGTTGACCACTTCATTGTCATGGATCACGGTTCAGAAGATGATACCTTGGCAATCTTGGCTCGATACAGAGATCGTGGCATCCTTACCCTCTACCAGCAGGATGATCCTGGTTATTATCAGGCCGAGTGGGTCACAGCCATGGCTCGCGAGGCGGCCGTCGCCCATCAAGCCGACTGGGTGATCAATAATGATGCCGATGAATTCTGGTGGCCATCCCAGGGGGATCTCAGGCAGACCTTGGCGTCACTACCAGATACGGTCGGCGGAGTGCATATCAGTCGATGTAACTTTCCGGCGATCGTCGCCAGCGATGATCAAGACTTCTTGGCAAGAATGATTTACCGAGATCAGCAATCCGTCAATGTGTTGGGTCAGCCACTGCCTTCAAAGTTCTGTCATCGTGGCTACGATACGATTGTTGTCAGTCAGGGTAATCACGACGCCAACGACGATGCTTTGCAAAGCAAGATCTTTTTCGAGGGGATCGAGATCTTCCACTTCCCGGTCCGATCCTTTGATCAGTTTGCCAGCAAGATACGCCATGGTGGTAAGGCCTATCAGCTCTCTCCCCGGTTGGATGGGAGAATCGGGGCGACTTGGCGTAGCTTGTATGCGATTGATCAGCAGGGAGGGTTGCGCCCTGTCTATCAACAGCAATGTCTCGCGTTGACTGATCTTTCCGGACGCCATGACGATCGCTGGATTCTTGATACTCGCCTTCGTGACTATATGGCTCGGCCAAAAGCATGATCAGCCCTTTCGGTCTGCGTCACTTCTGATCCATCCATGACTTCTTAGTCTGATCCATCCATGTCTGCTGTAATTTGATGAAACAGGTAGCCATCATTGGCAATGCAGAGCTGCAGCAGGACTACGCTGATCTTGTTGATAGTTCCGACCTGGTGATTCGTTTTAATACGCCATTGTCATGGGCTCACAAAAGCGGCCGGCGATTCGATATCTGGGTGCTGGCTAACGGCAAAGGTGGCCAACGATTTGCCGATGCCCAGCTCTTTAGATCCGCACCCTATCGCGATCTGCCAGATGAGATCTGGTTTCCTCGCCCCCTTGCTCTGCATCGCAGCCTCCCACTTCACCCCATGTATGGCGGTGATCGGGTGAGTGAGGGTATGGATATTGATTATGGCGATTCCATCCTTCTCGCGAACAACCTCTCACAGCCAATTCTACGTCTCGACACGGGCTGTTATCAGCGTTGTTTCGACAGGCTCTATCCTGCATCGGTTGCTAATAGCTATGTGCTGATGCCAAGTGCTGGCTTTATTGTGACCCACTATGTTCTGGAGCAAATGCCAGATACTCACGTCTTATTGATCGGTTTTACTTTTCAGGGTTGGCCTGGTCATCCGTGGCTGCTTGAGCAAGAGAATATTGTCGCCATGCATCAGCAAGGCCGCCTTCAGTTGTTGGCCTGTTGATGCTCAGCAGCTCTCCCTCCCCGGATAACCGCTCCGCCTGTGGCCAGCATGTTCAACCTTTGTATGTCAGGGATTGCTGACTTCGGCATCTTTTGATTCGCGGCCTGCATCTTGGCTGCTCCATAATCGTTGCAAGTTGGCATCTTGTTGCTAGGGTGGTTTCACCTTGAGGAACCATTGACGTCTCAAGGGCCCATGAACCTCACGAGCCCAATGAATTCTTACGCTGCCACCTTGAAATCTGGTTCAAGGCTCAAAGCTAAAGCCTTGGCTTTAGGCGTTATTTCAGGTGCATCCTTGGTGTGGTGCGGCGCTCCTGCAAGTGCTGCCTCGATCACGTTTGACTTGTTCAGCAACCCCACAGAAAGCAATCCCACCGCTTTGTCCTTCACCTCCGGCGGTCTCACCCTGACCATCAAGGATCCGGTGCCAACCACGGCGAATGTGCAATCAAACGTCAACGGTACCTGCGTCTTTACTGGTGTAACAACTGCTCAGTGGTGCGGTCAAAACTCGACCACCACTCTGACCGGGCTCACATTTGATTTCAGTGCCCCAGTCAAGATCTCCTCTTATCAGATCAAGGGTGTCACGACAGGTACTGTTTCGCCCTATACCGCCACGGCCAATTTTATCAGTACAATCACGAGCGCTTCAGGTGGTACTTTCTCTAACACCCAATCGGTAGCGCCCGCAAACCAGGGAAGTCTGGCCAGTGCTATCAATGTCGCTGTGAATGGTGCCGCTGGTGTTGCTAGCAGCTACTCGTTCTCAACGGTAGACAACACCGATCCCAGCCAGCCAGCCTCCTACCGCATGTATTCCATTACCGTGGAATATCCAGTTGCCACTACCCCCGGCCCTCTTCCCCTGGTCGGTGCAGCTGCCGCATTTGCTTATTCGCGTAATTTGCGCAAGCGGCTCGGTAAGGTTGCGGTCCTCTGAGCTATTGGTCCGATTTACAAGTTTGCTGATAACAATCTCAAAGGCCGTGGTTGACACGGCCTTTTTTGGTTCTACCCGATGGGCACTGAAGCTCTCCTGCCTTTAGCCGGCCACCTCGCCTATGCCAGCTTCGTTATCCCTGCCGCCAGGATTGTCTATGTGGAGACTCCCAAAGCGGCCTGCACCACGTTTAAGCGGCTATGGCATCAGCTTTACCCGCGTGAGGTGGCTGATGATTTCTATCTGATGGATCAAAGCAGTCTGGCTATGAATGTGCATAGCCGACAGTTGCATGCTTGTGTCAGTTTGCATGATCTCCATCAGGACATGCTTGATGCTGTGCTTCATTCTCAAGACTGGATGCGCTTTGCCGTGGTGCGCAATCCCTATCAGCGGCTATTCTCCTGTTGGCGCGATAAAGTCTATGGCCATGAACCTGGCTTTATTCGCCATCAGCCGGCCCTCTTGGCAGCCCTTGCGTCAATCGTAGATCCGATCGATCACTTTCGTGCGTTTAGCCAGTGGGTGCTGGATCGCAACTCCGCCAATCATCATTGGCAGCCAATGAATGAGTGGCTATGCTGCGATCATATTTCTTACACGCATCTGATCAAGGTCGAGAGTCTGGCGCAGCAGATCACACCGGTGTTGGAGCGACTGCAGATTGAATGGTCGCAATTCAAAGAACTTGAGGCCAACCAAGCCCTGATGCCGTTGCCGCAGGCTCCATACTACGACGACGATCTTGCCGCTAGAGTCTATCAGTATTATCGGCAAGACTTTGCTCTGTTTGATTATGATGCTGACGCCTGGCAGTCCGTGGGTCGTGGGCCGAGATTTGTGCCACGGGATGAATGGGAACTGCCGTCATATCAGTCCCATCATCAGACGATTCTTCAGGCCATACGCAGCCGCAATCAAGTGATTGCATTGCTCAATCAGAAGCTGTCGGCGACCTTGAGCTGACCACTCCAGGATTAGGACAGGCGCTACAGGCTCCGGCTTTAGCGATCAACCGAACCCATGATCACATCGATTGAGCCAAGGATCGCCATGATGTCGGCCACCTTGTTGCCCTTGAGGATGTGGGGCAGGATCTGGAGGTTGTTGAGATCGGCAGCGCGGATCTTAAAGCGCCAAGGGGTGACGTCGTCATTGCCTTGGATGAATACACCGATCTCACCTTTGCCCGATTCGAGTCGGGTATACAGCTCGCCGCTGGGGATCTTGAAGGTAGGAGCTACCTTTTTGGCTACATATTGATAGTCGAAGCCAGCCCACTCGCTGCCCTTGCCTTCCGCCAGGCGGCGGGCCTCCAGATTCTCAGTGGGTCCGCCGGGGATCATCTGGCAGGCCTGGCGCAGAATCTTCAGCGATTGGCGCATCTCCTCAATCCGCACCCGATAACGGGCGAAGCAATCACCCTCCTTTTCCCAGGCCACGGACCAGTCGAAGTCGTCGTAGCACTCATAATGGTCGACCTTGCGCAGGTCCCAAGGGACGCCTGAGGCGCGCAGCATCGGTCCGGAGAGGCTCCAGTTGATCGCCTGTTCACGGCTGATCGTGCCGAGGCCTTCGATGCGCTTGCGGAAGATGGGATTGTTGGTGATCAGCTTTTCGTATTCATCGATTTTCGGTCCAAACCAGTCACAGAAATCAAGGCATTTTTCAAGCCAACCCCAGGGCAGGTCAACGGCCACACCTCCGATACGGAAATAGTTGTTGTTGATCAACCGCTGCCCGGTGGCCGCTTCCCAGAGGTCGTAAATCATCTCCCGCTCACGGAAGATGTAGAAAAAGGGAGTCTGTGCTCCGACGTCGGCCAGGAAGGGGCCAAGCCAGAGTAGGTGGTTGGCAATGCGATTCAGCTCAAGCATCAGTACGCGGATGTAGCTGGCGCGTTTCGGTACCGGAATGTCGGCCAACCGCTCGGGGGCGTTAACTACAATCGCTTCGTAAAACATGCCCGCCGCATAGTCCATGCGGCTCACATAGGGCACGAACATCACATTGGTGCGATTTTCGGCGATTTTCTCCATGCCGCGATGCAGATAGCCGATCACCGGCTCGCAATCCACCACGTCCTCGCCATCCAGCGTCACCACCAGCCGCAGCACCCCGTGCATCGAGGGGTGATGGGGGCCGAAGTTGACCACCATCGGCTCGGTGCGCGTTTCCAGCTGGGTCATGGTGGGGGGCGGCTGGCAAGCCGCTGCCGTGGTTCGAACGATTCTAGGTGGCCTGCCGGGGGATCAGGTCGGCCTGGCTGTCAGCGGTTGAGCCCCGGTCGATCCTGTGGGGCGTCGCTCCATTCCGCCGCTGGCGGCTCAGTCGCCCGGGTCAGCGCGGTTGCCGGATCGTGCCCCTGGCCAGCGGGGTTGGGTCGTGCCTGAGCCGAATGATCGCTGCGTTCTGCCAGGTTCAGCCCCGCTGAGACCTTGAAATTCGCCCCCTAAGACCGGTCGATGTTGTGATCGCCGTGGCGAGTCTGCCGATTGTCCTCGGTCTGTCCACGACTCTTATCGCCACTCCTTTGGCATCGAATGGCATCGAATGGCATCGATCGGTCACCCGTGCAGCCGCCAGATCGATCAAGCCTTGGCTTGTTGCCCCCTGGTTGTTCAGGACGCACCTGTTTGTTCAGGACGCAACGGTATTATCTGCAGTCTTTGCTGCGTTTGCTATTCATGCCTGCGCCTGCCATGCCACGCGGTGATGGCTCCATGGCGCCGGGCTCTGAATGCTGATCTGCCCACACACCGCCTCCGGTCTGCGGTTCCCAGCAGCCGTCATCGGGTGCCGGTCCATCGCTTTTGTGATCCACCGATTGCTGGCCTGGAGTTGTTTTGTCAGGAGCGGGGGGCCAGCCCATCGATCTGATCTTCCTGGTTGGCGTGGTGCTGCCGCGTTATCCCCGCAGGGATGTGTTCTGCCTGGCAGTCATGGATGCGACCCTCCCCCATCCAGCTCGACGCACCAATGGATCGGGCGCCGCGGCTCAGCCACTCTGCGTCCATTGAGCAGCGCCAGATTCCCTGCAGCCGAGCACCTGACGGTGGCAGGAGCTGGCCATCCGTGTTTTTGAGATCCTCTTTCACGGCCGGGCAGAGGCATCCTTCACACAGCAGCACCGAGAGGTCCCCAGGCCGTTTGGGGTGGTCGCCCCTCTGCCCGCGCCGCAGCCGCTCGTGGCAGTGGTCGTAGCGCCTCCAGCGTCTGCAGACCCGCAACGGGCCAGGCCGCTGCTCGGGCTCCAGCCGGGCTGCGGACTGATCCTCTGCCGGCGGCGCCAGTCCCGGGGCTGCAGGCTGCCGGCTGCTGTGCTGCGTGATCCGGATCGTCGGACGGACGCCCTGCCGATGGTCACGGCGGCGGACGCCGAGCCGCTGGCGCGTTGCAGGGCGGGCCGCAGCGTTCGCTGCCAGAGCTGAGCGTGAATCGGCGGTTCGATCGTCAGGTGGAGCGCACACCATCTGCGACGGCGTTGGTGTCTGCTCGGCAGGAGCTGCCTGATGGCGCACTGAACCGCGGCGCCAATGGCCTGGCTGAGCCCTTGTCGAGTCCTTGCTGGGGCGTGGCGCCGGCCTTGAGGATGGCAACCGGGGCCACGATCATCTCCACAGAGCCTGCCAATGCCGGGGCCACCGTCGTCTCCAGGCCGGCGCCCCGCATCTGCCGCACCCATGGCTCGACCTGGGCCTTGAAGATGCGGTCCTGCCCTGGTGATCGCCGCTGGTGGCTGGGATCTCCCCCGCGATGTTGATCGGCCGTGCCCACTGCTGGTCCTGGCTGATCCAGCCCCAGGGTTGACGGCCTGCCGGCAGCTCCAGCCGGGAGGATGGCCGCCGTGATCGATCCACTGGCCTGCTTCAGCGCCACCCCGGATTCAGATGGTCTGTCGAAGCGTGTGTTGATGGAACCTCGCGCCAGCCTTCGCCTGCTCGATCCCGGCCGCTCCATGGATGTGCTGAGCTGATGAGTTGAGCTGATGTGCTGAGTGCTGAGGATCGCGCTCTGCCTTGCCGCCAGTGTCTTGCATCTCGGCGGCCATTTTTCGCCGCCGCGCGGCTGATCCAGCGCATCCCTGAAGCGAGGCTGGCTGATCTCCGGATCGCCCCCTCTTCCACCACCCCACCTGCGCGGCCCTGCCCCAGCCGGCATCGCCGGGGCGCGATCGCAGCAACCCAGCCGCACCCTCGCCAGCGCGAGGTGGTGCCATCCTTCACCCCAGGCCCAGTGGCCGGTGGCGGCCCTTCGATCCCCCGCAGCCTCTCACCTAGGACGGATGGCATGGAGATCCCTTGCTCCCCCGCCAGCTTCAGCCACCAGCCCGTGCTGGCTGATGCCGTCTGTGAGGCCCTGGTCGCGGTCGGTGCGGCCGCACCGGGCGGCGCCTCCCCCCTCCTGATCGACTGCACCCTGGGTGGCGGCGGCCACAGCGCCCTGCTGTTGGAGGCCCATCCCGACTGGCGGCTGATCGGCCTGGACCAGGATCCAACCGCCCGTCAGGCCGCCGCGGCCCGGCTGGCTCCCCATGGCGCGCGGGCCAGGATCGAGGCGGCCAACTTCGGCGCCTGGCAGCCGCCGCCCGGGAGCCAGGCCGTGGCTGTGCTGGCCGATCTGGGCGTCAGCAGTCCCCAGCTGGATCGGCCGGAGCGGGGTTTCAGCTTCCGCGCCGACGGTCCGATCGACATGCGCATGAATCCGCAGCTGGGCGAGAGCGCCGCCGAGCTGCTCGATCGGCTGGCGGAGGGGGAGCTGGCGGATCTGCTCTTCCAGTTCGGCGAGGAGCGGCTGTCCCGTCGCATCGCCCGCAGGTTGATGGTCGAGCGGCAGGCGAAGCCCTGGCGGCAACGCAGCACCGCCGAACTGGCCTACGCCGTGGCCGGTTGCTATCCGCCCGGGGCCCGCCATGGCCGCATCCATCCGGCCACCCGCAGCTTCCAGGCCCTGCGGATCGCCGTGAACGATGAACTGGGGGCGTTGGAGCGCCTGCTGCGCCATGGGCCCGACTGGCTGGCGCCGGGTGGCCTGCTGGCGATCATCAGTTTTCATTCGCTCGAAGACCGGCTGGTGAAGCAGGCCTTCCTGGCTGATCAGCGCTTGGAGCGGATCACCCGCCGGCCGCTGGTGGCCGATCCGGCCGAAGCGAGCGCCAACCCCCGCAGCCGTTCCGCCAAGCTGCGGGTGGCACGCCGTCTGCCCTGATCTCTGCGCCGCCCATGGTTCACCCCTTCCCAGCGGATGCCGCCCTGGTCGCCAGCCTGGCCCTGCCCAGCCTGCCCGACCTGTCCTCGCTTTCCTGGAGCCAATCCCTGCCCAGTCTCAGCCGCCTCGATCTGGCCTGGTGGGGGGCCCTGCTGATCCAGCTGATGGCCATTCCCGGCACCCTGCTGCCGGTGCTGCCGGGACTGGCCCTGCTGCCCCTCGGCGCCCTGGTCTGGTGTCTGGTGGCCGGGTTCGCCACGGGCTGGCCCACACTCGCCTTTGCGGCGGTGCTGCTGTTGCTGGGCTGGGGGGCCGATGCCCTGGGACTGGTGCTGGGTGCGGCCCGGATGCAGGCCACCCGCTGGGCCTACATCGGCTCCGGGGTGGGCCTGCTGCTGGGTCTGTTCGGCCTGCTGCCCGCCCTGCCCGTGGGGGGGCCGCTGCTGGGGGCCCTGGTGGGGCCGCTGCTGGGGGCGAGCGTGGGGGAGATGCTCAGCGCCCCGACGTCCCTGGGGCCCTTCGGGCTGCTGCGCCTGAAGCGCTCCCTGCTGGTGGGGCTGGCTGTGGTGGCGGGGATGCTGGTGAGCCGCCTGGCCCAGTTCCTGCTGTCCCTGGTGGGGGTGCTGGGTTTTGTGCTGCTCAGTACGGGGGTGCTGGGTTGAGGCGCTCCGCTTCGGCCTCGATCCGGGTCAGCTGGCGGTAGGCGGCGGTGGTGATGCAGTTCACGACCGGCCAGGCCACCAGCAGCCCCACGGTGAAGGTCAACAGTCCCAACACCATCAGGGTGACCTTGATCAGCAGGAGCAGCAGCAGCATGATCCAGTGGGGATCGATCAGGGCCCGGCCCCGCTGCACGCTCGCCAGGGGGCCGCGGCGTTCAAGCAAGGCCACCTGGGCCAGGAACTGCTGATTGACACCGAAATAGAGCGAGGCTAGGAGCATCAGCCCCAGCAGCAGCGCCACCAGCACCGCCAGGAGCACGCCCGGCAGCAGCAGGGAGCTGTCGCTCAGTTGGAAGCCGGTCCGCTCCAACAGCCAGAGCACCGCGGCCGCCAGAGCCAGGACGAGGGTGACGGCCAGCAACGGGATCGTCAGCACGGATGCCAGGGCGATCCAGGCCTTGAGCACCCGCCGGAAGCCCGGGCCATCCCAGCGGAGCAGCTCCCCGAAGCTGGGCCGTTGGCCCTCAAGGGCCTGCCAGGCGCCGCGCACCAGACCTACGTTGCCCCAACAGCTGGCCGCCAGGCTGGCGGTCAGGCCGAGCAGGAACACCAGCCAGTCGGCCGGACCGATCGCTTCGCCCCGGGCCCCGCGCAGGATGTGATCCTGCAGGGGCTGCAGCAGGATCTGCAGGCCGGTGAGCAGCAGGGCGAAGAGCACGAAGCTCCAGGGGGCTCGGCAGAAGGCCGTCCAGCCCTCGTGAATCGCATCGCCGAGGTTGAGGCGGCTGGCGGGGGGGACGCCGCTGGGTGCCATTGCCGGGGTTGACAGTAGGGTTGCCCCATGCTAGGGGCTGGTCAGCCACTGGTCAGCCACTGGTCAGCCACTGGTCAGCCACTGGTCAGCCACTGGTCAGCCACTGGTCAGCCACTGGTCATCCGGCCGGCCTGGATGCTCCGGGGGGCCCCGTGCCGCAGGGTGGCCACGGCCTCGCTGACCGCCGCGATGGCGGTGGCGATCTCGGCCTCGCCACTGGCCCTGCCCAGCCCGAAGCGGATCGCGGCGGCGGCTTCGCTGCGGCTGCGCCCCAGGGCCGCCAGCACGTGGGAGGGGCTGCCCTGGCTGCAGGCCGAGCCGCTGCTCACGGCGATCCTGCGGCGCAGCAGCCCGTGCAGTCGGCCGCCATCGACCCCGCCCACGCAGAGGTTGAGGTTGTGGGCCAGCCGCTGGTTCGGATGGCCGTTGAGGGTCATCTCGCCCAGCCCTTCGAGCTCCCGCCAGAGCCGATCCCGCAGTGCTCCGAGGCGGGTCGCTCGCTCGTCCCGGTCCGCTTCGGCCAGTGTCAGGGCGGCCTGCAGCCCCACGATCAGCGGCACCGCCGCCGTGCCAGCCCGCAGTCCCCCCTCCTGGCCGCCGCCGTGCTGCTGGGGGGCCAGCTCCACGCCGGGGCGGTGGACCAACGCCCCCACTCCCTTGGGGCCGTAGAGCTTGTGGCCGCTGATGCCGAGCAGGTCGATGCCCAGTTCGGCCATCGCCAGCGGCAGGTGCCCCACCGCCTGGGCGGCATCGCAATGAAACAACGCGCCCCGTTCGCGGCAGAGGGCGCCGATGGTCGCCAGGGGCTGGAGCACACCGATTTCATTGTTGGCCGCCATCACCGACACCAGCAGGGTGTCCGCATCCACCGCCGCCGCCAGCCGGTCGAGGTCCACGAGGCCATCGGGACCCACCGGCAGCACCGTCAGTCGGAAGCCCCGCCGGGCCAGCCAGGCGAGGGGATCGAGCACGGCCCGGTGCTCGGTGGCCAGGGTCACCAGGCCGCGTCGCCGCTCTCCCCGCAGTTCCGCCGCTTCGGCGGCTCCCTTGAGGGCCAGGTTGGCAGCCTCGGTGGCGCCGCTGGTGAAGATCACCCCCTCGCTGGCTCCCCCCACCGCGGCCGCCACCCGGGCCCGGGCCAGCTCCACGGCAGCGGCGGCCTCCAGAGCGGGCCGGTGCAGGCGGTTGGAGGGATTGCCGCAGCGTTCGCTCCACCACGGCGCCATCGCCGCCACCACGGCCGGGTCGCAGGGGGTGGTGGCGTGGTGGTCGAGGTAGACGAGCATGGCGCCATGCTGGCAAGGGTTGCCGCGTCCGCATCTCCGCCCGCCCGCCGCCCGCCCGCTGCCCGCTCGCCCGACCGCCCGACCGCCCGACCGCCCGCCCGACCGACCGCCCGCCAGCCGGACCCCGTGGGCCCAAAGGCTTTCGGCCTACCCACTTCTACGTTCCCTTTGCGCAAGCTGCTCCGGAAGGGGGCCTCGGTGGTCAATCCGGAGCAGAACCGAGACTCCC